>CAYWHG010000104.1:3601-16735 GCA_964457865.1 uncultured Steroidobacter sp. | reverse complement strand
CGGCCGGCACGGTCACGCCGGAAGAGGCGCTGACGCTGCGATCCAGCCCGGGCACGCCGGTGTATCGCTTCAACCGCATTCGCTACGCCGACGATGCGCCGATGGCGCTCGAGTATGCGACGGTGCTCGCGTCATGCCTGCCGTCAGTCGATGCGGTCGAAACTTCGTTGTACGAAGCACTGGAGAAAAACGGCTCGCGGCCCGTACGGGCGCTGCAGCGATTGCGTGCGGTTCTTTTCACTGCCGAGCAGGCAAAGCTGCTCAAGGCACAGGAAAAGGACGCGGGACTGCTCGTCGAGCGACTGGGCTTCCTCAAAGATGGTCGCGCCGTCGAGTTCTCGCAATCCTATTACCGCGGCGACACCTACGATTTCGTCGCCGAACTGAACGCCAGCACGTGAGCACCGAGAGCCGAATGTATCGCGAGGCGGCACAGGCTCCGGACGTGGTGCGCCGTCAGATCGAGCTGAATGCCGCCGGCATGCAGCAACTCGGTACGGCGCTGCGCGAACGCGCGCCGCGTGCCGTCGTGACCTGCGCCCGCGGCAGTTCGGATCACGCCGCAACGTTTGCGCGCTATCTCATCGAGACGCATGCGGGACTGCTGACCTCGTCCGCCTCCCCGTCTCTCAGCTCGGTCTACGCAACCAGCATCGATCTGCGCGACGCCGTCTTCCTTGCCATCTCGCAATCCGGCAAAAGCCCGGACCTGCTCGCAGCAACCGAACGGGCCCGCGCGTCCGGCGCCTTCGTGATCGCCCTGTGCAACACCCCGGGATCGCCGCTGTCGCAGATGGCGCATCACGCCGTCGATCTGCACGCGGGTGCGGAAACGAGTGTGGCCGCGACCAAGTCCTACATCGCGTCGCTGAGCGCCATCGTTCACCTGGTGGCCTCGTGGACGCAGAGCGGCGAACTGCTGGAATCGCTGCGCGCCGCACCCGCTCTGCTGGAGCAATCCTGGTCGCTCGATTGGCGCGACGCGCTCGCCGTTCTGCAGCCGGCAGCCAATCTGTTCGTCGTCGGCCGTGGCTACGGTCTCGGCATCGCGCAGGAAGCCGCACTCAAGTTCAAGGAAACCTGCGGACTGCACGCGGAAGCCTTCAGCTCCGCCGAGGTTCAGCACGGTCCGATGGCGCTGGTGCGCCGCGGATTTCCCGTGCTCGCTTTTTCGCAGAGCGATGAAACGCGCGCCGGCATCGAAACGCTGGCGCGCGATTTCCTCGATCGCGAGGCCGCGGTATTGCTGGCCGGAGCGCAGGTCAGCGGCGCGGTGCGATTGCCCGTCATCACGTCGCACCCGGTCATCGAACCGATGCTGATGATCCAGAGTTTCTACCGGCTGGCCGCGGCGCTCGCCACGGCACGCGGCTTCAATCCCGATGTGCCGCCGCACCTGCGCAAAGTGACCGAGACCGTCTGATGTCGTTTGCATTCGTCAATGGTCGCGTCCTGCAACCCTCGGGCTTCGTTGAAGGGCTCGCCGTGCTGGTGGACGGCAGCCGCATCGTCGACGTGCTGCCTGTTCGCGATGCGCGCGTGCAGCAGATGGAACATCGCGATCTGCACGGGCAACTGCTGCTGCCCGGCTTCATCGACACGCAGGTCAACGGCGGCGGCGGCGTGCTGTTCAACGACAATCCCGGCGTCGATTCGATCCGCGCCATCGGCCGCGCGCATCGGCGCTTCGGCACGACGGGCTTTCTGCCGACTCTCATCAGCGACGACCTGCACGTCGTCGAAAACGCCATCGCTGCAGTTCAGGCCGCCATCGACGCCGGCGTGCCGGGCGTGCTCGGCATCCACATCGAAGGTCCCTTTCTCAATGCCGAGCGCAAGGGCGTTCACAACGCGGCCAAGCTGCGCGAACTGGACGAAACCGGACTGCAGCTGCTGACCTCGCTGCACGGTGGCAAGACATTGATCACCCTGGCGCCGGAAATGACGACGCCGCAGATCATCCGCAAACTGGTGGACGCCGGCACGATCGTCTCCGCCGGTCACACCAATGCAACCTATGCGGAGATCCGCACGGCGCTCGATCATGGACTGCGCGGGTTCACGCATCTCTTCAATGCCATGTCGCAGTTGACCGGACGCGAACCGGGCGTCGTCGGCGCAGCGCTGGATGACCCGGCGAGCTGGTGCGGCATCATCCTCGATGGACTGCACGTCGACCCGGTGGCGCTGCGCATCGCCCTGCGCAGCAAGCCGCACAACCGCTTCATGCTGGTCACCGATGCGATGCCGAGCGTCGGCATCGATGGCGATGAATTCATGCTGCAGGGACGCCGGATCATCGTGCGCGACGGCAGATGCCTCGACGAGAACGGCACGCTCGCCGGATCGCATCTGAGCATGTCGGAAGCCATCGCCAATGCACACCGCATGCTGCGACTCGACCTGGCGGAGTGCGCGCGCATGGCGAGCGAATATCCGGCGGAATTTCTCGGGTTGGGCGGCGAACTGGGAAAGATCGCGCCGGGCTATCGCGCGAGCCTGGTGGTCGCGGATGAGCGGATGAATGTCATCGAGACGTGGATTGAGGGAAGAGGTAGTGATGGGGTGATGAGGTGATGAGGTGATGAGGCAAGAACCCTGAGTCGAATGGCACCAGGTCAAGCCCGTCATCCCCGCGCAGGCGGGGATCCAGTTCTGAAATCGAGCTTGGATTCCCGCCTACGCGGGAATGACGAATTCACCCCGAGTCTTCTTGCCTCATCACCTCATCACTTCATCACCTCATCACCTTCCCTACCGCCTGAATCCCGACGTTGTCGCCGTCGCGAACCGTTCCGCCGACACGATGGTGTTGTGCAGCAGCATGGTCACCGTCAACTGCCCCACGCCGCCGGGCACGGGCGTGATGTACGACGCCTTCTCTTTCACGCCTTCGAAATCGACGTCGCCGACGATGCGGCCGTCGGGCAGGCGATTGAAACCGACGTCGATCACCACTGCGCCAGTGCGCACGATCTGCGGCACGATGAGATTCGGCACGCCCGCTGCGACCACGAGAATGTCGGCGAGCAGCGTGAAGTTGCCGAGGTCGCGTGTCTTCTTGTGGCAGATGACCACGGTTGCGTCCTGCTGCATCAGCATCAGTGCCGTGGGCTTGCCGACGATATTGCTCGCGCCGACGACGACGACGTTCTGGCCTTCGACGCGGATGTTCTCGTGCTCGAGCATTTTCTGCACGCCGTAGGGCGTGCAGGGCGAGAACACGGTGCTGCCGGTGACGAGTCCACCCATGTTGTAGAGATGGAAGCCGTCGACGTCCTTCTCGACGGAGATCGCCTCGATGACGCTCGCGACCCGGATGTGCGGCGGCAGCGGCAACTGCACCAGGATGCCGTGGATGGCCGGGTCGGCATTGAGTTCGTCGATCCGCGCCAGCAACTCTTCCTCGCCGACACTCGTCGGCAGTTCGATGAGTTCGGAATGGATGCCCGCCTCCCGGCACGCCTTGATCTTGCCGCTCACATAGGAACGCGATGCGGCGCTGTCGCCGACCAGGATGACGGCGAGACCTGGCGTGATGCCATGACGAGCTTTCAGCTCGTCGACACGGATGTGGTACTCCGCACGGAGTTTTGCGGCGATGGCTTTGCCGTCGATGATTTTGGCGGGCATAGAAAAAGGCTCTAGGCGCTAGGCTGTAGGCTCTAGGGCCGGAAAACGGAACGGAAAAATCGCATGCATATCGAGTTCTCGAATCCACTCTGACCTAGAGCCTAGGGCCTAGTCCTATCTCAACACCACCGTCTTGCTGTCGTTGATGACCACACGATGTTCCGCGTGCCACTTCACTGCACGGTTCAGCACGACGCTTTCCAGATCGGCACCGATGGTCACCAGTTCTTCCGGGGCCATGGTGTGATCGACGCGCGCGACTTCCTGTTCGATGATCGGGCCTTCGTCGAGATCGGTCGTCACGTAATGCGCCGTCGCGCCGATCAGCTTCACGCCGCGCGCATGCGCCTGGTGATAGGCCTTCGCGCCCTTGAAGCCCGGCAGGAACGAATGATGGATGTTGATGGCGCGCCCCGCGAAGTACTTGCAGGCATCCGCGCTGAGGATCTGCATGTAGCGGGCGAGCACCAGCAGATCGCCCTCGACCTTCTCGAACAGCTCGAAGAGGCGTTTTTCCTGATCCGCCTTGCGGCCGTCGAGCACGGGAAAGTAATGAAAGGGAATGCCATGCCATTCGGTCAGGCTGCGCATGTCCTGGTGATTGGACACGACGGCGACGACCTCGATGGGCAGCGTGCCGGTGCTGTAACGATGCAGCATGCTGTTGAGACAATGGCCATGCTTCGACACGGCCAGCACGGCGCGGCATTTGCGCTTCACTTCATGGAAGCGATAAGCCATGTCGAAGCGTGCACCGACCGTGCGGGCGAACTCCCGGTCCAGGTCGACCAGCGGCGGCGTGCCCTGCCCGTTCGGATGAAACACGGTGCGCATGAAGGACTTCACCGTGTATGGATCGTCGAAGTGCTGTGCTTCGGTGATCAGGCAGTTGTTGGCTGCAAGGAACCCCGCCACCGCCGCCACGACGCCCGTGGTATCCGGGCAGGACAGGGTCAGAACGATGCTGGGAGATTTGTCTGCACCGCCCTTGTCTGCACTACTGGGGCGCTCCGCGCCGGAAGCGGCGGCGGAAACAGGTGTGGCGGGAAGTGAACCGTCGGACATGAATAGCTCGGTCTGTGAAAAGAAAACGGCCGGACCCTCTCGGATCCGGCCGCTCATTTCACCATCTACCCTGCCCCGTTGTCTTCCCGAATGCGGGAAACGAGGGCAAGTGCCTCAATAGCGGTAGTGGTCCGGCTTGTACGGGCCGGACTTCGACACGCCGATATAGTCAGCCTGCTGCTGCGTGAGCTCGGTCAGCTGCACATTCAGCGTCGCCAGCTGCAGCCGTGCGACCTTCTCGTCGAGATGCTTCGGCAACACGTAAACACCGATCGGATACTTCGCCGTGTTGGCATACAGCTCGATCTGAGCCAGCGTCTGGTTCGCGAACGATGAGCTCATCACGTACGACGGGTGGCCGGTCGCGCAGCCGAGGTTCACCAGGCGGCCTTCGGCCAGCAGGATGATGCGCTTGCCGTCGGGGAAAATGATGTGGTCGACCTGCGGCTTGATGTTTTCCCAGGTGTACTGCTTCAGTGCAGCGACATCGATTTCGTTGTCGAAGTGGCCGATGTTGCAGACGATGGCATTGTTCTTCATCTGCTTCATGTGATCGTGCGTGATCACGTGGAAGTTGCCGGTGGTCGTGACGAAGATATCCGCCTTGCTGGCGGCGTACTCCATCGTGACGACGCGATAACCTTCCATCGCCGCCTGCAGCGCGCAGATCGGATCGATTTCGGTCACCCATACCTGCGCGGACAGCGAACGCAGTGCCTGCGCCGAGCCCTTGCCCACGTCGCCGTAACCGCAGATCACGGCAACCTTGCCGGCGATCATGACGTCGGTGGCGCGCTTGATGCCGTCGAGCAGCGATTCGCGACAGCCGTAGAGGTTGTCGAACTTGCTCTTGGTGACCGAGTCGTTGACGTTGATGGCCGGGAACGCCAGCTTGCCTTCCTTCGCCATCTGGTAGAGGCGCTTCACGCCGGTCGTGGTTTCTTCCGACACGCCCTTGATCTGCTTGAGGCGCGTCGAATACCACTTCGGATCTTTCTTGAGGTAGCGCTTGATCGAATTGAAGAGGCTCACCTCTTCTTCGCTGCCCGGCTTCGCGAGCACGCCGATGTCGGATTCGGCGCGGGTGCCGAGGTGCAGCAGCAGCGTGGCATCGCCGCCGTCATCCAGGATCATGTTCGAATAGCCGCCGTCCTGCCATTCGAAGATGCGGTGGGTGAATTCCCAGTAGTCATCCAGCGATTCGCCCTTGAACGCGAACACGGGCGTGCCGCGCTCGGCGATGGCGGCCGCTGCGTGATCCTGGGTCGAGAACACATTGCACGATGCCCAGCGCACTTCCGCGCCGAGCGCCTGCAGCGTCTCGATCAGCACGGCGGTCTGGATCGTCATGTGCAGCGAGCCGGTGATGCGCGCGCCCTTCAGCGGCTGGCTCTTGGCGAACTCCTCGCGGATCGCCATCAGCCCCGGCATTTCGGTTTCGGCGATCAGGATCTCTTTGCGGCCCCACGAGGCCAGCGACAGGTCGGCAACGTGAAAGTCGCCGGAAGCAGGTTTGACAACTGCGCTCATTTGAAAAATCTCCAGTTAAACGTCAGGGCGCCGTTGCCGTTAGGCAGGTCCGCCGAGCCTGGCAGAAGGAAATGGGGACATTCCTTGTTTCGTCCTTACTTCCTGCAGGAAATAAGGAATGTCCCCATTTCCTGTTCTGCTGCAGCGCCCCTCGGCGGGAAAGAACCCTCGCCCCGGCCCTCTCCCGCAAGCGGGAGAGAGGGAGCGAGCAAAAAAACTCAGCCGTTGGCAGCGAGCTTTACGCCCGCGTCGGCCGCCAGCGCCTCGGCCTTGTCCGTCTTCTCCCAGGAGAATTCCGGCTCGTTGCGGCCGAAATGGCCGTAGGCGGCGGTCTTCTGGTAGATCGGACGCAGCAGGTCGAGCATCTGGATGATGCCCTTCGGGCGCAGGTCGAAATGCTTGGCGACCAGCTCTTCCAGCTTCTCGTCGGACACTTTGCCGGTGCCGAAGGTCGTCACCATGATGCTGGTGGGCCGGGCCACGCCGATGGCGTATGACACCTGCACCTGCGCCTTGGTGGCGAGACCGGAAGCGACAATGTTCTTCGCGACATAGCGCGCGGCATAGGCGGCCGAACGGTCGACCTTCGACGGATCCTTGCCGGAGAACGCGCCACCGCCGTGCGGGGCCGCGCCGCCGTAGGTGTCGACGATGATCTTGCGACCCGTCAGACCGCAGTCGCCCTGCGGACCGCCGACCACGAAACGGCCGGTCGGATTGATCAGATAGTTGATCTTCTTGCCGACCAGTTCCTTCGGCAGCACCGGCTTCACGATCTCTTCGATCACGGCTTCCGTCAGCGGGCCGTGCTCGATTTCCGGGTGATGCTGGGTCGAGAGCACGACCGTGTCGATTTCCTTCGGCCTGCCATCGACGTACTTGACCGTCACCTGCGACTTCGCGTCGGGACGCAGCCAGTTCAGCTTGCCCGACTTGCGCAGCTCCGCCTGGCGCTCGACGAGGCGATGCGCCAGATAAATCGGCAGCGGCATCAGTTCCGGCGTTTCATCGCAGGCATAACCGAACATGAGACCCTGGTCGCCGGCGCCCATGTCGAGGTTCAGACCGCGACCTTCATCGACACCCTGCGCGATGTCGGGCGACTGCTTGTCGTAGGCAACCAGCACCGAGCAGCCTTTGTAATCGATGCCGTAGTCGGTGTTGTCGTAGCCGATGCGCTTGATCGTCTCGCGCGCCACCGACTGGTAGTCGACGACGGCATTCGAGGTGATCTCGCCCGCCAGCACGACGAGGCCGGTGTTGCACAGCGTTTCCGCGGCGACGCGCGAATATTTGTCCTGCGCCAGGATGGCGTCGAGGATGCCGTCCGAAATCTGGTCGGCGACCTTGTCCGGATGGCCTTCGGAAACCGATTCAGAGGTAAACAAGAAGCTGCTGCTCATGCGCTTGTCCTAAATAAGATCAAGAGATTCGGAAATAGCCGCAAAAAGCGCAAAAGGCACAAAAAAGTCGACGACTCATTTTGCGCTTTTTGCGCCTTTTGCGGCCATTCTCTTCATTCCAGCGAAAGACCCGTACCGAAGCTCGCCTGATAGCGCTGCTCGAACTCGGCCCGGCTGAAACTGTGATTCTGCGTGCCCCGCGATTCGATCTTGATGGCACCCAGCAACGAAGCAATGCGGCCTGTGGTTTCCCAATCGAGCCCATGCAGCAGGCCGTGGATGAGGCCGGCGCGATAAGCGTCGCCGCAGCCGGTCGGATCGACGACGGCCGACGGCCTGGCTGTCGGAATCACGATCTCGCGACCCTTGGTGTAGATGACGGAGCCTTCGGCACCGCGCGTGACGATCAACGCCTGCACCTGGCCGGCGATGTCACTGGCGGAGAGCTTGGTCTTGTCCTGAACCAGCTGCCACTCGTAGTCGTTCACGGCGACCCAGGTGGCCTGCTTGATGAAGGCGCGCAGGTCCTCGCCGCTGAACATCGGCAGACCCTGGCCGGGATCGAAAATGAACGGGATGCCGGCGGCCGCAAACTGCGCGGCGTGCCGGATCATGCCGTCGCGGCCATCCGGCGCCACGATGCCGATGGCGATGTCCTTTGCCTGCGCCACTTCGTTCTCGTGCGACAGCTGCATCGCACCGGGATGGAAGGCCCAGATCTGGTTGTCATCGAGATCCGTGGTCACGAAACCCTGTGCGGTGTGTTCGCTCTCGATCACCTTGATGTGATCGGCCGGCACACCGGTCTTTTCCATCCAGTCGGCGTAAAGGCCGAAGTCCTTGCCCACTGTCGCCATCGGCAGACCGATGTCGCCGAGCAGCTTCAGGTTGTAGGCAATATTGCCCGCACAGCCGCCGAACTCGCGCCGCATCTGCGGCACCAGGAACGACACGTTCAGCATGTGGATCTTGTCGGGCAGGATGTGATTCTTGAATCGATCCTGGAACACCATGATGGTGTCGAAGGCGACCGAGCCACAGATCAACGCGCGCTTGCTTGGGTTCGTCATGTACGGATTCAGCGATAAATTCCAGGGCAATCGGCGGCCTGCCCTTGTCGGCGCCGGATTGTAAGGGAAGCTGCCGCCGGCTCGAAGCGGCATTTCAGACGCCCCTTGCCGGGTGCACTGCGCCAGATGACGAGGCGAGCATGTGCTCATAACCGACAGCGTCGCCGCGCCACCGGCCATCGCGTGCGCTGGGGCGCGATTTCCCTGCTCTGGCGCTGGTTTTCAGCGGGTGCCGAGCCCGCATCAGGCACTCCCCTAAACGGCTTCTTCCTGGCGCCCGCCACAAGCGCGCAGCCTGCGTTAACCCATGCGCCGCAACGTACTTCAGGCTGGTTATGGCTTGCGGCACCAGCATCAGGCCGGAAACGACGGTCCCGACGCATTCGCGCGCATCCGGGTCATCCGTATCAACGACGATGCGGCGGATTGCCGACTGGTACTTAATTGCCCGCCGAGTGTCACCGGACCGAAACCCCGTCGCTGTTTCAGGCGTTACAACCCGGACTGACCCCATAGACGGCTCTATCGCAGTGAATGCCAATCGATGACTGACTCGCACGCATCCCGGCCGACGCCGGATGAACATAATCGAGCACGTCACGATGCAGAGGTGCCGGACACATCGATCCTGATCGTCGAGGACGAGGGCATCGTTGCGCAGGATCTGATCGAGACCATCGAAAGACTCGGCTACCGTGTGGCCGGCGTGGCCAGCGAAGGCGTGCAGGCCGTGTACATGGCGGAGGAACTGCAGCCGCAGCTCATCATCATGGACGTCGGCCTGCGCGGCGAGATCGACGGCATCCAGGCCGCGCAATTGATTCAGGAGCGCTCGCACGTGCCGGTGATCTTCCTCACCGGACACCGCGACCTCGAAACGCTGGAGCGCGCGGTCCGCACCGGTCCGCTCGGCTATCTCGTCAAGCCATTCCAGGAAGTCGAACTGCGCTGTTCGATCGAAGTCGCAATCCACAAGCATCGCGCCGAAATCGCGACGCGCGAGCGCGAAGAGGCGCTGCGGCGTAACGCGGATCTGCTGACGAGCCTGTCGCTCGTCGATGAGCTGACGCAGCTGCGCAACCGGCGCGGCTTTTTTGAACTGGGCGAACAGGCGTTGAAAGTCGCGCGCCGCGAGCGTCATGTGCTCGGCCTGTTCTTCATGGATCTGAACGGCCTGAAACAGATCAACGATACGCTGGGCCACCTGGTCGGCGATCAGGCGCTGCGGGAAACCGCCGATGCCCTGCGACGGACGTTTCGCGAAGCCGACATCATCGCGCGCCTCGGCGGCGACGAGTTCGTCGCCCTGGCCCATGTGCAGAACGACACGAGCGTGCTGCGCGAGCGGCTGCGGGAACAGCTCGCCGTGCTGAACGCCCCGCATGACCGTCCCTACACCCTGGATGTGAGCATCGGCACGACGCTGGTGAATGCCGCTTCCGATGAATCGATCGAAGATCTGATCGCGCGAGCCGACGCCGACATGTACGAAGAGAAGCGCGCGTCGAGCGGTGTGCGCTATGTCGGACACCTGGACGGTTCGCAGTTCAATCGCTGACGTCCGCGCTTTCGCGGCATCACCATGTCCCCGGTTAAGATGGGCGGCCGCTCCACTGGTGCCTGCCGTGAACTCGACACCTTCCGCGCTCGATCCCCTGCAATGGCTCGATGCCATCCTCCGTCGCGATCCGGACCGCCGGCTGCTGCGCACGGGCGACGGTCGCGACTGCAGCTACGGCATGGTCGGGCAACTGGCCAACCGGATGGCGCGAGTGCTGGCGGAGCACGGCGTCATCGCGGGAGAGCGAGTCGTCGCACAGATCGACAAGTCCCCCGAAGCGATTGCGCTGTACCTGGCCTGCCTCAAGGCCGGAGCGGTGTTCGTACCGCTGAACACGGCGTACACGCTGGCTGAACTCGAATATTTCCTGCAGGACGCCGAGCCGCGCGTCGCGGTGGTCCGGCCGCAGACGCAGCAGGCGACCGTGTCGCTGGGCACCTCCGCAGTCGTGCTGACGCTCGGCGCCGCAGGCGATGGCTCGCTCATGGAAGCTGCGCTGCGCAGCAGCCCCGATCCGGTCGCACCATTCGCTGGCGACGGCAACGCATTGGCCGCGCTGCTCTACACCTCTGGCACCACCGGTCGTTCCAAGGGCGCCATGCTGACGCGCGGCAATCTCGCCTCCAACGCCGTCACGCTGGCCTCGGCCTGGCGCTTCACGGCGGACGATGTGCTGCTGCACGCGCTGCCGATCTTCCATGTGCATGGGCTGTTCGTGGCCATCAACACCGTGCTCGCCTCGGGCAGTTCGATGCTGTTCCTGCCGCGCTTCGATGCCGACGAAATCGTGCGACAGCTGCCGCACGCCAGCGTGATGATGGGTGTGCCGACGTTCTATACGCGCCTGCTGCAGCACCCGCAGTTCGGACGCCAGACGACCCGCTCCATGCGACTGTTCATCTCGGGCTCGGCGCCGCTGCTGCCGGAAACGCATCGCGAATTCGGCAGCCGCACCGGACATGCCATCCTCGAACGCTACGGCATGAGCGAGACGCTGATGAATACATCCAATCCCTACCAGGGCGAGCGCATCCCGGGCTCGGTGGGACCGGCGCTGCCGGGCGTCGACGTGCGTATCGCCGATCCCGAATCCGGCGTCGTGCAGACGCAGCCGGACACGATCGGGATGATCGAGGTTCGTGGCCCGAACGTGTTTCGCGGCTACTGGCGCATGCCGGAAAAAACCGCGGTGGAATTCCGCAGCGACGGATTCTTCGTCACCGGCGACCTGGGGCGCATCGATCAGCGCGGCTACGTGCACATCGTCGGACGCGGCAAGGACCTGGTGATCACGGGCGGCTACAACGTGTATCCGATCGAAGTGGAAGCCGAGATCGATGCCCTGCCCGGCGTGGTCGAAAGCGCCGTGATCGGCGTTGCCCATCGTGATTTCGGCGAAGGCGTCACGGCCGTGGTGGTCAGGCAGGCCGGCGCGGCGATCGACGAGTCCGCCGTACGCAGCGCGCTCGAGCAGCGCCTGGCCAACTTCAAGCTTCCCAAGCGGGTGCTGTTCGTCGACGAACTGCCGCGCAACACGATGGGCAAGGTCCAGAAGAACGTATTGCGCGAGACCTATCGCGATTTGTACGGTGCATGACATGAGCGAACTCACTCCTCCCGCGCCCGACATCATCATCGTTCCGCCGACCCGCGATCTCGGCGGTTTCGAAGTGCGCCGCGCCCTGCCGAACCGGCAACGACAGATGGTCGGGCCGTTCATCTTTCTCGATCAGATGGGACCGGCGCAGTTCGCGGCGGAGCATGGCGTCGACGTGCGACCGCATCCGCACATCGGACTCGCCACCGTCACGTATCTGTTTTCCGGCAGCCTCATGCACCGCGACAGCGAGGGCAATGCCATCGAGATCGCGCCCGGCGAAATGAACCTGATGACGGCCGGCCGCGGCATTGCCCATTCGGAGCGTACGCCCGTTGCCGCACGCCGCACGGGATCGCCGCTGTTCGGCATTCAAAGCTGGCTCGCATTGCCCACCTCGCACGAGGAGACCGAGCCGTCCTTCCAGCGCTTCACCGCCGCGCAGCTTCCGGAAGTCGAAGACGGCGGACTGCGTGCCCGCGTCATCGCCGGATCGGCCTTCGGACAACGCTCGCCGGTGACGACGGCATCGGAATGGCTGTACGTGGAAGTGAACCTGCAGGCCGGCGCCAGCGCACCGCTGGAAGCCGATCAGGAAGAGCGCGCCATCTATGTGGCCGAGGGCGAAATCGAGATCGCGCGCGAACGCTTCGCGGCGCCGCAACTGCTGATCTTTCGCCCGGGCGATCGCATCACCGTCAGGGCGACACAGCCATCGCGACTGATGTTTCTCGGCGGCGCGGGCATCGACGGCCCCCGCTACATCTGGTGGAACTTCGTCTCCTCCAGCAAGGACCGCATCGAACAGGCGAAAGCCGACTGGAAGGCGGGACGGTTCAAAGGGGTGCCGGGCGAAACGGAGTTCATCCCGTTGCCTGATTTCTGAAATCGCCGCATGCACGCACCAAAAACAGCGATCGAACTGCTCGCCCGCCGGCTGCAGCACCTGTACGGATTGATCCTGCAAACGGAACGCCAGTTCGACAAGGAACCGGGCGGACTCGCGCTGCTCGATCGGCTGGTCAACGATCCGGCCTGGGCCTGGCTGCGGCCGCTGTCGCAACTCGCCGCCGAGATCGACCACGTACTGGCGCAGGAGCAGCCGCCGACGGAATACGATTACGCCGTCGTCGCCGCTCACGTTCGCGGGCTGCTGTCAGGCGAGAGCGAACTGCGCAACGATGCCTTTCTCGAACGCTATCGCCCGCTGCTGCAGCTGAATCCGGAACTGGCAGGCGCGCACGGCCAGCTGCGGTCACTGCTGAAAGCAGCACC
>CAYWHG010000104.1:0-3501 GCA_964457865.1 uncultured Steroidobacter sp. | reverse complement strand
TATTTCCGCGCGACCTCGGTGGCCGTGAGGCCGCCCTTGAGCACGCTGGCATTGAAGCCGCGTTCGGAGAGGATGTAGGCGCAGGCGGAACTGCGACGGCCGGTGTCGCAGCAGACGATGTAGCGGCGGTTGCGATCGAGCGCGCCCATCTTCATGCGCAGCGAATACAGGGGGATGTTGACCGCGCCGTCGGCGCGATAGTGTTCGAACTCCGACGGCAGACGCACGTCGATCCATTGGCCGCCCTCGGCCACCGCGCGCTGGGCTTCGCCATAGTCGACCCATTCCAGCAGCGGTTCGTGCAGCAGTTTGTGGAAATCGTCCTTGCCGAGCCGCATCAGGCAGCCGTCGGTCGCCATCGTCACCGTCGCATTGCGGCGCGTGTCGGAGATCAGCGATTCTTCGCCGAAGGTGTCGCCCATGCGCAGTTCGGCGAGCTTGATGCCTTCCTTGTTGAGCGGCGTCTCGCGCGTGACGATGCAACTGCCCTTGACGATGATGTAGATGCAGTCGCCCTCGGCGCCCTGCTTGATCACCACTTCGCCGGCGCGATAGTCGACGCGCTGCAGCCGCATGAACACGGCCTGCAGGTTGGCGGGCGGGATGCGATGAAATGCCTTCGACTGCAGCAGCGCCGTCATCCAGTCGTCGGCGGGCTGCGAATTCTCTTCGTCCAGGCCGCGCAGTTCCGACACCTTGTAGCTGCCGGTCTGATCCCAGGTCACCACGACATCGAGGAATTCGCTGTCGATGTGCAGGTATTCGATCCTGTCCGAAGTCACTACCGCCGAGTACGGACGCGGCAGCGCATGCGCCAGCGGATTCTTCGCCTTGGGCGTGCCGCTGCGCACCGTGCCGATCACTTCGCCCTCGGCCATGAAGTCGATCGTGCCGCTCAGCAGGTAGTAGGTCTGCTTTTCCTCGTCGCCCTCGGTAAACAGCAGGCGACCCTTCGGCGCCTGCAGGCGTCGCATGCGACGCGCCAACGTCATCAGATTCTCGGGCCGCATGTTGTCGAACGGCGAGAAGGTCTTCAGCAGCGCGAGTTCTTTGGAATTCCCGGCAAGCTCCATGGGATATCTTTGTTATCAGGCGATTACCGGCAGTATAGGGACCGGGGTAGCTCAAACAGCGATGCGTCTCACAGAGCCGGGGCCGGCGGTACGCGGCGGAATGCTGACTGCGTCACAGATAGGCGCAACGGCAGAACGGGATCGGAAATCCCCCGCGAACGCGGCTGAAAACGCGACGCCAGTCGCAAATCCAGCTCCTGCCCCGGCACAATACGCGCCGACCGTTTCAAGCGGTCTACACCTTCCGGGAGATCCTTCGTTGACTGCCACCCTCATCGACGGGCGGGCCGCCGCCGAACGCCTGCGCCAGCGTGTCGCGGCGCGAACCGCAGAGCTGCGTACACAGAACCTGATTCCCGGACTGGCCGTCGTGCTGGTCGGCGAGGACCCGGCCAGCAGGATCTATGTCGGCAGCAAGACGAAGCAGGCCGAGGAAGCCGGCCTGCGACATTTCGATCATCGACTGCCGGCCACGGCAACGACGGCCGAACTGCTGCAGCTGGTGCAGCGGCTCAATGCCGATCCCGAGGTGCACGGCATTCTGGTGCAGTTGCCGCTGCCGGCCGACGTCGACAGTACCGCCGTGCTCGCCGCGATCGATCCGGCGAAGGATGTCGATGGCTTCCACGCCGTGAATGCCGGCCGGCTCGCGCTCGGCGAAGACGCGACCGTGCCATGCACGCCGCTCGGCTGCCTGATCCTGATCCGTGAAGTGCTGCCCGACATGCGCGGCAAGCGTGCGCTGGTGATCGGCCGCTCCAATATCGTCGGCAAGCCGATGGTGCAACTGCTCCTGCAGAACGACTGCACGGTCACGATCGCGCATTCGCGTACGCGCGATCTGCCGGCGTTGTGCGGCGAGGCGGAAATCCTCGTCGCGGCGATCGGCCGGCCGAAGGCGATTGCGGGCGACTGGATCCGTCAGGGTGCGGTCGTCATCGACGTCGGCATCAATCGCGTCGACGACGGCAGCGGCAAGTCGAAGGTGGTCGGCGACGTCGACTTCGCGACGGCCGTGCACCGCGCCGGCGCCATCACGCCGGTACCCGGCGGCGTCGGCCCCATGACCATCGCCTGCCTGCTGCTCAATACGGTGAATGCGGCGATCCGCTCACGCTTCGGCGCGACGGCGGAGTTACTGAGGCCGTGAGAAAACGGAAGAAGTAAGGAATAGCCGCAAAAAAGCGCAAAAGACGCAAAATTTCGGAGAGAAAGAATTCTCTTTTGCGTTTTTTGCGCCTTTTTGCGGCTATTGATCTTCGCTTACACGTCGCCCTGGTTGGCGTCCGGATCGCCAATGACGGCGAAAAGTTTGTCGAGCGTCGTGAAAAGCGCCAGTCGTTCGGACTCGCTCAGGGTCTGCAGCATCTGCGCCTGGCGGCGCTGTGCGACCGGCAGGACGGACTTGTACAGGGCTTTGCCCTTCGGCGTGATCGACACACTGACGGGTGCGGCCAGCGCTTCGGCCGAACGCGAGCCGCGCTGGGCGATGATCTTGGTCTTGGTCAGACCACGCTTGGTCATGACGCGCAACGTGCGACTCACCTGCCCCTTGTCCATGCTGCTGCGGCTGGTCAGCTCCGAGAAACGCAGCGGCGAAAAGCGCGTGACCAATGCCAGCAGGCGCCATTCCGGAAGGCTCAGATTGAACTCCTCCAGGTAGGGCTTGGTCATGTTGTTGCGCAGGGCGTTCGACAGCCGGGTAAGCCGGAACGTCAGGAAATCTTCGGTGTGCAGATTTGCACCGTTACGGGACAGGGTCAGCCACGGGCAGGCGGCGCGCAGGGCCGCAGCGGGCTTCACTCTTTTCTGGGTTCGCTTTTTCAAGCAGATCTCACGGGTAGGCAAGGTCGGGAGGACGCGCATTCTGCCGCATTGCAACGATCGTTGGGTAGTGACATCGCCGCAATTCAGGGAAATCGCCCACTCCACCGATGAGTCAGCAACGATCGGCGACGACAAACGGCTTCTCCCGATCCGACGCGCTGGGCGATCGCCTGGGTCGAGAACATCACTTCGTGCGCGATGCCGGATCCGTACTTACCGCGACCGCGCCGCAGTTCATGGCCGCTTCAGCCTGACCGGCTTTCAATGCACCAACGCCGGTCTGCGCACGGTCACAGCCCAGACACCCCTCAGACACGCCGGCGCCGTGTCACGCGAAGGCAACTGTGGTTGTTGCAATGTGCTTCCGGCAGCGGCACTGACGTCTGCTATCTGATTGTTTGAAATGGACCGATGGGAAACATGAACGACAGGTACGCGGGACAGGTCATTGTTGCGATGACAACCCATGAAGAAATCGGGTGCACAACGACAATGACGCTGATATTTTCCGCGCGCGCAATGATGGTCTGAGCTGCGGAGGGGCAATGGCACAGCTCGACGAAAAAAAGCGCGTACTGGAACAATGGCTGCAACTGCCGGA
>CAYWHG010000103.1:0-16945 GCA_964457865.1 uncultured Steroidobacter sp. | reverse complement strand
GGCACCATCGCGGCAACCTCCGCGTCGATCGGCGCGAGCGGCGCGATAGCCGATGATGGCGACAACGCCACGCGCATCACCGCGCAATCCCTGACGCTCGCTGGCGCAGCAGTAGGCGCCGCCGGCGCCGGCAATGAGATCGATACCGCAGTCGACAGCCTGTCTGCCACGGCATCGGCCGGCGGCATCTACATCGGCGAATCGGGCGATGCGCAACTGGGGGCGCTGAATGCCGCCGGCAACGACATCGTCGTCACCGCGGCGGGCGCGATTCTCGACGACGGCGACCATGCCACCCGGATCAGCGGCGGCAATCTGACACTCAATGCGACCTCCATCGGTGCCGCCGGTGCCGGCCTCGATACACAGGTCAGTGCACTCGACGCCACCGCCTCGAACGGCGGCGTGTTCATCAACGAAGCGGACGACCTGCAGATCAACTCGGTTTCCGGCACGGAGGTGGTGCTCACGGCCGGCGGTGCGCTGACCGACGACGGCAACGACGCAACGCGCGTGACCGGCACCAATGTAAGTCTCACGGCCGCACGAATCGGCACTGCGGACAACCGTATCGATACCGCAGCCGGATCGCTGTCCGCCATTGCGAACGCCGGCGGTATCTTCGCGGCCGAGCAGGACGATGTGGCGCTCACAGAAGTGCGCGCCTCCGGGACCGGCAACACGGTCGACCTCCGCACCGGGGGCAACGGCAACATGACGGTGCAGACGCTCGTCACCCAGGGTGGCGCCGTCACGCTCACGTCCGGCGGCACGGGCTCCATCACGGTGACCGGCGCCATCGAATCGAACAATGGCGTCGTCAGCCTGATCTCCGGCAATGCGCTGGCCCTGCCGGGACTCGATACCGGCACCGGCTCGGTGACGCTGCGCACGGTCAACGATCTGAACGTAGGCACGATCACGTCCAGTTCGGTTTCGATCACAAGCGACAACGGCAATGTGTCGCTCGGCACCATCGATGCGAGCGGCGGCACCGTTACCGTGACCGCGAACAACGGCACCATCACGGATGGCGACACCACGAGTCTTACGGCCCGCGACGCCACGCTGACTGCACGCGCCATCGGCGGGCCGGATCAGGCGCTCAATCTCGCCGTCGACAACCTGACCGCGACTGCGTCGGCCGGCGGCATCTACATCAACGATATCGACGGGCTCGCCTTGAATGCGATCAATGCGAACGGCGTCGTGAGCATCGTGACCACCGGCGCGCTGACCCAGAATGCCGCCATCGTCAGCGGCGGCAGCGACATCGAGATCTTCGCCGATTCCATCGCAATGCGAGCCGGCGCCACGACGCTGTCCGGCAACGGCAACATCAGCTATGTCGCGAACAACGGCGCGGTCTCGCTCGAAGCCCTCAATGCAGGCACCGGTCGTGCGCTGGTCATTGCGTCCGACAGCGTCTACAGCACGCTCGATCCGAATTCCGGTATCAACAATCTGAGCGGCTCTGTCGTGGAAATCCGCGCCGGCGGTCTCTTCGGCGGCGCCGGCGAGATCGGCACGATGAGCAATCCGATCAGCATCGCAACGCCCGGCAGTTCGGGGCGCAGCGTGTACCTGATCGTGCCGGCGACGAATGGCATCCAGAGCACGACGCCGAGCATCAATTACCTGGGTTCGTCCGCGTCGCTGCTGCTGAAGGGCTACACCGGCTCGACAGGCGTGCTGCTGTTCGATCTGTCCAGCACGTTCTCGCCCGAAACGATCCTGAGCGGCGGCGAGACCATCGTGCCGCTGCAGAACGGCCGCGTCGCCGTGAACAGCGACAGTCTCAGCGCAGCGAAACAGGCGTTGTCGTCCGGCGTGGTCGCACGCATCAATGTCGACTGGGCGGCGTTCGATCCGAACGTCAGCCTGTTCGGCACACTCGATCCGTCGCTGCGGCTGCCCGCCGACCAGGTCGACGAGGAAGTGCCGACGGCCAGCCTGATTCCGGAAGGCACGGTGCTGCAGGTGTCGCGCGAGGGCTGGGTACTGAAGCGCGCGATCTGATGTTCTCACCTCTCACTTGAGGGAGAGGTCGCGCGCAGCGCGGGTGAGGGTCTGCGACGAATGCCGGCTGCTTTGCGACCGTTCTCTCTGTCATGCTCGACCGACAGCATCGAGGAGAACTGACATGAACCTCCACTTCGCCGGCAAGGTTGTCATTGTCACCGGCGCCACTGCCAACATCGGCCGCGGTATTGCACTGGATTTCGCGATGGAAGGTGCGCGACTCGTGGCTGTGGGTCGCGATGAAGATGCCGGCGCACGCCTGGTCGCAGAGGCGCAGGCGCGTGGCGCGGAGCAGGCCGTGTTCGTTCGCGCCGATCTGCTCGATCCCTCGGCACCGGCCCATATCGTTGCGACAGCGGATGCCCTCGGTCCGATCGCCGTCCTGGTCAACAACGTCGGCGGCAATGTCGGTGCAGGCTTCTTCGCGGATTCCGCACCCGCGACCTGGCAGGCGGACCTCGATCTCAACTTCATGACGACCCTGCGCATGACGCATGCCGTGCTGCCCGGCATGATCGCGCGTCACGCCGGGCGCATCGTCAATATCGGCTCGACGGCAGGACTGGTCGGCGACTACATGCTGCCCGTCTACTCGGCCGCGAAAGCCGCGGTACACGGCTTCACGCGCGTGCTGGCCAAGGAAGTGGGACAGCACGGCATCACGGTCAACTGCGTCGCGCCGTACGGGACCGTCGCCGATGATCCCGCCGCGTTCAGCAAGGGCAGCCGCTTCCATCCTGACAATGCGTTCTTCAGAAAATCGTTCAGCAATGTCAGTCCCGCGGACATGGCGAAGCGACAGCGCACGGGCGTGCTGGAACGCCCGCTGGCAAAGCCCGACGACATCGCGGCGGCGGTGCTGTATCTGGCGTCCGATCGCGCGAGCTTCGTGACGGGGCAGGTCTTTCAGGTAGACGGCGGCACGCTGCTCTGACGGAACGGAATGGAATCCATTGCCGACACGCTTGCGCGGCACGCCATTGCAACACTCGGTGCGATGGCAGCGCTGATGCTGTTGCTGACGTTCCTGCTGTGGCGCCTGATCGAACGATTCGGCCCCCGTCTCTGGCGGTACGCGAATCGCTGCTGGGATGCACTCCGGGCCAGTGCCCTGGCGCGACACCTCCGCGGCATTCCCGGCCTCGGAACCCTGCTCACGCACACGCTGACCGCAGCCCGATACCTGGGCATCTACGCATTCGCCAGCTTCGCCACCGCAGTGGTCGCACTCGGCATGTTCTTCGAACTGGCCGACGAAATCGGTGTCGATGAAGACCTTGCGAGGTTCGACAGCGCACTGGCCACAGCGTTGTCGCAACATCTGTCGACGGAAGTCCTCAGGGCAACCGCGATGATCACGCACCTGGGCGATTCCGCGTTTCTGATCGGCCTGGGCGTGCTGGTGACCGTGACTCTGCTGCTCATGCGGCGTGCGTTGCTGGCACTTACCTGGGCCGTCGCCACGGGCGCCGGTGCGCTGCTCAATCTTCTGCTCAAATCGATTTTCGAGCGCAGCCGTCCGCTCCACGACCATGGCGTCGTCGTTGTCGATGGCTGGAGCTTTCCGAGCGGACATGCGTCCGGCGCCATGCTCGTCTACGGCCTGCTCGCCTATGTGTTGATCCGGCTCACGCCGCATCGCTGGCATCTGCCGATCGCCATTGTGGCCGTCGCATTGATCGTCTTCGTCGGATTCAGTCGCGTGCTGCTGCAGGTTCACTACCTGAGCGATGTGCTCGCGGGCTATCTGTCTGGCGCGGCGTGGGGACTGCTGTGCGTGACCGGTCTGGAAGCGGTGCGCTGGCGCGAGCGGCAATCCACCCTGCCCTGACCTCTGCAAAGAAAGGTCGGGACGCCGGCCACAAAGCTATGGCCGGCGAGTGCGGGCAGTTAGTCTTGGCGCCTCCTGCAACTACCGAATTCGGCGCGAGGGGTGATCGAACCCGTCCGACCAGGAGTCATTCGATGCGATCGACTGCTTCGGCATCTGTTCTGCTCATCACCGTCGCGAGCCTGCTCGGCGCGTGCTCGCAAGAGGCGCCGCCAGCCGCAGCTCCCGCCCCGGCCACCGCTGCGATCAAGACGGTCGCCGGCGTGCAGGACATCATGAATTACATGGTCGATCCCGCCGCCGACTTCCTCTGGGAATCGGTGAGCACGACCGAAACGGCCGAAGGTATCGAAGAGAAGCAGCCGCGCACCGACGAGGAATGGCGCGAGGTCCACAAGCAGGCGATCCTGCTGACCGAAGGCGCGAATCTGCTGCTGATCGATCGTCACGTCGCCGGCGAAGGCCGCAGCCTCGAAGACCATGGCACGCCGGGCAACCTGACGGCCGCCGAATCGGAAGAAGCGATCCGCAAGGACAAGCAGACCTACGTGGCATTCGCGCTCGCACTGCGTGACGTAGGCGAAGCCTTCGTCGCCGCCGCCGACAACCGCGATCCCAAAGCCATCATCGATGCCGGCGACACGATGGACCAGGTGTGCGAGGGCTGCCATCTGAAGTTCTGGTATCCGGGGCAGAAGATTCCGGCGTTTCCTGATCAGGCCCCCGAAATCCGCTGAGGCTCTTCTTGTGGGGCAGGCTTCAGCCTGACATCCCGCTGGCCGGCTGACGCCCAATGGCACTGGCTTAGCGTGTGTTGGCCCCCGATCCAAGGATCAAGAATCTCCACGGGGAACATGGGGCGACACGGGGCGAGAAAAGACCGCAAAACGCATTCTTCCACCCCGTGTTTCCCCGTGTACCCCGTGGATATCTTCGATTCTTCTTCGCTGATGCCACTGCGATGCTTAAGTAAGAGCCATTGGGCTAAAGCCGGCCCCACAGGCAGTCTCCCGACTGACCTCTTGCCTCAGGCAGTAGACTCGCCCACCCGGGGCCGAGGCGCGCATGCATCCGTCATGACATTTACCGATCTCCTGCTGCCACCCGATCTCATCGCCGCGTTGGCAAAGCAGCACATCGCCGATCCGACGCCGATCCAGGTTGCGGCAATTCCGGTGCTGGCTGCCGGCCGTGACGCGTACCTGCACGCGGAGACGGGAACCGGCAAGACGCTGGCGTATCTGCTGCCGATCTTTGTCCGCATCGATGCCGCACAGGCGGCGACGCAGGCGATCATCGTGGCGCCCACCCACGAGTTGGCCATCCAGATCCATCGCCAGTCCTGCGACCTGGCGCAGAATGCCGGCCGCGCGATCCGCTCGGTGCTGCTGATCGGCGGCACGGCAACCGACCGGCAGATCGAAAAGCTCAAGGGCAAGCCGCACATCGTGGTCGGCTCCTCGGGGCGTATCAACGAACTGATCGATCGCGGCAAGCTCAAGACCCGGGACATTCGCAGCATCGTGATCGACGAGGCGGACCGGATGCTGCACGAGGAAAGCGTCGAATCGATCCGGAAGATCGTCAAGGCCGCCCCGGCCACACGGCAGCTCATTTTCGCGTCGGCCACGATCGAGTCGCAGACGGCCGCCACCCTGGCAACCCTGTCTCCGGACGCGACGATGCTGCAGGCGGGCGCGGCGGCGGTGAACGAGAACATCGAGCACCTGTACCTGATCTGCGAAGAACGCGACAAGCCGGAGGTGCTGCGCAAACTGCTGCATGCGTTCGATGCGCAGCGCTCGATCGTCTTCGTGCATCGCAACGACGCTGCCGAGAGAATCGCTTCGCGACTTGCGCACCACAAGGTTCCGGTTGCCGACCTGAGCGCCGAACTCGGCAAGGCGGAGCGCAAGCAGGCGATGGACGGGATTCGCAGCGGTGCGATCCGGGTGCTGATTGCCTCCGACCTGGCCGCCCGCGGCCTCAACATCGTCGGGGTCAGTCATGTGTTCAACTTCGACGCCCCGACGCTGAGCAAGACCTACCTGCACCGGGTCGGGCGCACGGGTCGCGCGGGAGCGAAGGGAATCGCAGTCTCGCTGTTCACGGAGATCGAGGCACGACTCGTCCGTCGCTACGAAGAAGAACTGGGCATCGTCATGCAACGCGTGCAGGTTCGCGAGGGACGTGTCTCTGCAGTCGAGGCCTGAGATCGCTGCATACCGGGTGTCGAAACTCCCGATGCTGCCGCTCCTCGTCGCCCTGCCAGGACACGAGTGTCTTTGACCGACACGCTCGTACGGGAAACCACTCGTTTGCCATCGCCACCGGGACACGGGTCACGTCGCGAAGACAGACCGCCTACAGCGGTTTCCTGATTTCCGGCTCAGAGACATAAACCGGCGGGACGCCTCAGCCGATACAGGTTGTCGGCGGCGCAACAGCGTCGCATCGAGAGCCCGGGAAGAGTTGAAGGAGTCATGCGCATGAATGGTCTGGTCACGCAGGCGGAGTACGTCCTGCCTGATGACGAAGTCATCATTACCCACACCGATCCGTCGAGCCGTATCACCTATGCGAACCCGGCCTTCCTGAGCAGCAGCGAATATTCGCTGGAAGAATGCCTGGGCCAGCCGCAGAACCTGGTGCGGCATCCGGACATGCCCAGGGAAGCTTTCGCCGACCTGTGGGCGACGATCCGCGCGGGCAAGAGCTGGACCGGCATCGTCAAGAACCGGCGCAAGCATGGCGGTTTCTACTGGGTGCGGGCCAACATCACGCCGATGATGGAGAACGGCCGCATCGCCGGCTACATGTCGGTTCGCGTGAAGCCTTCGCGCGAAGAAGTACGCGACGCGGGGCGGGTCTACGCCGCCATTCGTGCCGGACACGCCGGGTCGCTGCGCATCGTGCAAGGCCGTGTATACGACGCCTCCTTCAAGGGCATGCTGCGACGCATGACCAATCCGTCGCTGCGCACGGGCACGTGGATGGTGCTCGGCTTTCTCAGTGCGCTGCTCGCGACCATGGGTGTGTCACACGCAGTTGCCAGCGGCTTCGATCTCACCACTGACCTGACGCTGCTCGCCGCCGGCATCGCGACGGCCAACATGCTGTACATCCAGCGCAGTGTCGTGCAGCCGCTGCTGAAACTGCAGCGCTGCTCCTTCCAGCTCGTCAGCGGCGATACGCGCAGTCGCATTCCCGCGGAAGGCGTCTCCTGCATCGTGTCGGTGGCGCAGACCTTCGAACAGCTGCGAGTCAAGCTCGACGGCGTGCTCCAGGACAACCTCGCCGCCGCCGGCAAGGTTCGCGATGGCGTCAGCGAAGTTCTGGACGCCAACACCGAACTGTCGAACCGGACCAACGAACACGCAGCCAGCCTCGAAGAAACGGCGGCATCGCTGGAGGAACTCACCGCGACCGTGACCCGCAATACCGACAGCGCACAGCAGGCCGCACAGCTCGCGGCGCAGTCGTCTTCGGCCACCGTGCAGGGGCGCAGCGTCGTCGGCGAAGTGTTCTCGACCATGGGCCAGATCGCGGAGTCGTCGAAGCGCATCGGGGAAATCGTCGGCATCATCGACGGCATCGCCTTCCAGACGAATCTGCTGGCGCTGAACGCCGCCGTCGAAGCCGCGCGCGCGGGCGATCAGGGCCGGGGCTTTGCGGTGGTGGCCCAGGAGGTTCGTAGCCTGGCGCAGCGTTCCGCCGCCTCGGCGAAGGAGATCCGCGAGCTGATCGATACGTCGCGCACCACGGTATCGCGCGGCACCGAACTCGCCGGGCAGGCGGAAGAATCCATGCAGCAGGTCGTGAACTCGGTGAAGCAGGTCGCCGAGGTCATTTCCGAAATCGGTGCAGCGAGCCGCGAGCAGGCGGCGGGCATCGATCAGATCAATCGCGCGGTCACGCAGATGGATGAAATTACGCAGCGCGACGCACAGATGGCGCAGGAGCTGATCACGACCGCCGCGAACCTGCAGCGGGAATCGCAGCAGATGCTGGCCGCGATCTCCTCATTCTCGATGCAGCACATCGAGCCGCACACTGGGCCGCATGTCGAGGCGCAGCCGAAACGGGCTGCTGCAGCGCGCGCGCCAGCCGGTGAGCTGCGCAGGGTTGCCTGAGCGCGAGCAGTGTAGAAAGTGACGAGGGTCACGAAAGTCACGAAGGTGACGAAGGTGGCGTCTCCGGGACCTTCGTCACTTTCGTGACCCACGTGACTTTTGTCACTTCGCTCAGGGCGCCGTCACCGGCAACACCAATGCCGACGGCCGACGCTTGTCGAAGTACACCGTGTTCTTCGCTACCCGGAACTTCGGTGACTCACCCGGCGCGGTACCGCTGTTGTCGTTGACGTCGAAGCGCGGCTGGTTGCTCGAGGTGACATGCAGGGCGATGCGATGTCCCTTCTCGAACAGCAGTGAAGTCGCCCACAGGTCGATGGTGACTTTCTCCGGCTTGCCCGGCGTCATCATCTTCACGTCGGCCGGCGACATGCGTCCATTGCGATAACGCAGGCGGATCGGTGCATCGAGCACCAGCGCTTCGTAGCCATCGGGATAGACATCGACGAGCTTGACCATGAAATCGGTGTCCGGGCCGTCGGTGGCCACCCAGAGGTCGGCCGTCACGGGACCGGTGATGGCCACGGGTTCGGACAACGGTTCAGTCGAGAACTTCAGATAATCCTGGCGCTGGCCGACCGCCCGCTGATCCATCGGTCCGCGATCGAACGTGAGGTTCGCGCCGCCGAAAGTTTTCACGGGATTCGCAGGATCGAAGTCGTAGGTCGTGCTCGCATCGCGCTCGCGGG
This sequence comes from uncultured Steroidobacter sp., assembly GCA_964457865.1. GTDB lineage: Bacteria > Pseudomonadota > Gammaproteobacteria > Steroidobacterales > Steroidobacteraceae > Steroidobacter. The sequence continues at coordinate 8,270 of CAYWHG010000103.1, read as the reverse complement.
GCTTGCGCGTCGAGAGTTCGCCGTTCGGCTGCAGGTAGTAGCGTGTCGAGTCGAACTGCGGCGGCCAGTTGCCGGCCGTCCGGTATTCGTTGCTGGCGCTGGGCTCGCCCTTGCGCGCGCCGGCCATGCGGTAATAGCGCACCGGCGGCTCACGCATGATTCCGTTGTCGATGCCCTTCAGCCAGTACTCGAACCAGCGCAGTTCCTGGTCCGGCCCCGGACCGCCGGGCGAGCGGATGTCGCCGGCCTGCGGATATTGCAGATCGCCGCTCAGCGCGCCATGACCGAAGGGCCCCATCAACAGCTTCTGGTTGCCTTTCGCACCCTTCGCACCCTGGTTCTGCAGGTAGGTGAAGTTGCGCAGGTTGCCGATGTTGAAGATGTCGTACCAGCCGCCGACGTTGTACATCGGGATCTTCACCTGATCGAGATGCGTGTGGAATTCGACGGCGTTCCAGCGTTCATCCCAGACCACGCGCTTCAGCAGTTCGGGCACCTGGTCGCCCGCACCCTGCCGCTTCATCCAGCCGACCGTGTCGGCGTCCTTCACCACGCCGCCCATGAAAGTCACTTCTTCGAAACGGCTGTGTGGCGCGACGACGACGTAGGCGGCGACCAGCGACGGCGGCGCGGCGGACGCAGCGAGATTCGCGGTGATGCCGAGCGCGGACGCGCCAGTCATGCCGACCTTGCCGTTGGACCACGGCTGCTTCGCGACCCATTCCACCGTGTCATAGCCGTCGTTGCGATCGTCGACGAAGGGACGGTACTCGCCCTGCGAATGACCTTTGCCGCGCACATCCTGCACGACGAAGGCATAGCCGGCCGCGACGTACTTGCGGCTCACCGACGACATCGGGCCGTCCTTGAGATAAGGCGTGCGTGTCAGTACCACGGGAAACGGACCCGGGCCATCGGGCAGAAACACGTTCGCCGCGAGCTTCACGCCATCGCGCATGAGTGCGAATTCTTCGGTGAACGCGGGTCGCTCGACAGCAGTCGCGGCGGATTGGGTGGCCGACTGGGCGCCGGCTGGCGGCACGACGCTGACTGCGACAAGAAGCAGCACGCAACACGAAACCCACCGCATGACGTAAGCAAAGCAGGACAGGTGCATCGGATCCCCCGGAAGTCACATTGTTGTGCACCCGATGCTACGCCCGGCGCCGCAGGAGACTGCGGATTTGATCATTCTTTGCGCAGCGGCGTTGTCCCCTGCTGCCGATGGATCAGGTCCGCTCGGCAGCGAAACGCCCAACGACAGCGATCTCGACAGACCGCCACCCCTCTCGCGTAGACTGCCGCATCCACTGACTGGCAGCAGATGGGAGAGACCGGGTGAGCGAAGTCGTTGCGTATCTCAATGGCATCATTTGGAGCCGCGCGCTCATCTATCTCTGTCTCGGCGTCGGGCTCTACTTTTCGATTCGCACCCGCTTCATGCAGGTGCGTGGCTTCGCAGAAATGATCCGGCTGATGTTCGTCGGCCAGAAATCCGCAGCCGGCGTCTCTTCCTTCCAGGCGCTGGCCATGTCGCTGTCCGGGCGTGTCGGCATCGGCAATATTGCCGGCGTCGCCACGGCCATCATGTTCGGCGGTCCCGGCGCGGTGTTCTGGATGTGGGTGACGGCGTTCCTCGGCGCCTCCACTTCCTATATCGAATCGACGCTCGGCCAGATCTACAAGGAAAAAGACGACCAGGGCCGCTATCGCGGCGGACCGGCCTACTTCATCGAGAAGGCCATGGGCCAGAAGTGGTACGCGTGGTTGTTCGCGTTCACCACGGTGATCGCCACCGGCTTCCTGCTGCCGGGCGTGCAGGCCAATGGCATTGCCTCCAGCGTCACCAATGCCTGGGGCATCTCGCCGCTGATCAGTGCGGCGGCGATCGTGGCCGTCCTGGCGTTCATCATTTTCGGCGGCGTCACGCGCATAGCGCGCTTTGCCGAGATCGTGGTGCCGTTCATGGCGCTGGCCTATGTCCTGATCGCGATCGTCATCATGGCCCTGAATGCAGAGCAGGTCCCCGTCGTGTTCTCGCTGATCTTCCGCAGCGCCTTCGGCACCGAAGCGGCCTTCGGTGCCGTGCTCGGCCTCGCCGTCGAATGGGGCGTCAAACGCGGCGTGTACTCCAACGAAGCCGGCCAGGGCACCGGCCCGCACGCGGCCGCAGCCGCGGAGGTTTCGCATCCGGCCAAGCAGGGTTACGTGCAGGCGTTCTCGATCTATGTCGACACGCTGCTGGTGTGCTCGGCAACCGCATTCATGATCCTGTCGACCAACATGTACAACGTGAAGGATCCGGCCGGTGCGATGATCGTGAATCAGCTGCCGGGCATGGAAGCGGGTCCGGGATTCACGCAGTCCGCGATCGAGTCCGTCTTTCCGGGCTTCGGCGCCAGCTTCGTCGCGCTGGCGATCATGTTCTTCGCGTTCACGACCATCGTGGCGTACTACTACATGGCCGAAACCAACGTTCAGTACATCAATCGCAAGATCCATCGCCCCTGGACCCTGGCGCTGCTGAAGCTGCTGATGATCGCGTCGGTGGGCTTCGGCGCCGTGAGAAGCGCCGGCACGGCCTGGGATCTGGGCGACATGGGCGTGGGACTGATGGCATGGCTCAACATCATCGCCATCCTGATCCTGCAGAAGCCGGCGCTGCTGGCGTTGAAGGACTACGAAGCGCAGAAGAAGGCCGGCAAGGATCCGGTGTTCGATCCGGACAAGCTCGGCATCCGTCACGCCGAGCTGTGGAAGGAGATCAACAGGGGGCGGTGACCGCACGACGCTTTGACGTCATGACGTCAAGTCGCTACGATGTCTTCCGAGGTGACACCCATGAGCGAAGAAACGTCGAAGCGCGCCACGGTCTATTTCGAACCGGCGTTGCACAAAGCCATCCGCCTGAAGGCGGCACATACTCACCGATCCGTATCGGACATCGTCAACGACGCCGTTCGGATGGCGCTACGCGAAGATCAGGAAGACCTCGCGGCTTTCGAGGATCGTGTTGCGGAACCCGTGATTTCCTATGAAGCGCTGCTCAAGGACTTGAAGGCGAATGGCAAGCTATGAGCTGGTCTTCAAGAAATCTGTAGCAAAAGACCTGCGGGCTTTTCCAAAACAGGAAGTCAAACGGATCATGCAGCGCATCCGATCGCTTGCGGATGATCCGCGGCCGGCCGGCTGTGAAAAGCTGTCGGGTGCGGAACGCTATCGCGTTCGACAGGGCGCATATCGAATCATCTACGAGATCGAAGACGACCGACTCACCGTGCTGGTCGTCAGGATTGGTCATCGACGTGACGTCTATCGAAACAACTGACGGCAACCGAACGCTGCCGTTTGCCTACTTCGAATACAGATCGATGATCTCCTCGATCGCCGCCGCACACACCTCGCAGAAGTGATCGGTGCGGCTGAACATGAGGCATTGCATCTGCGGGCGGTAGTAGCCGGAGGCCTGATAGTTGGCGCCTTCGAATGCGCCGACGACATGCGCGTGCGGTCCCTTGCTCAATAGCTCGTCCGTGAACGCACGCTCGCGACGGAACAGTGCATTCATTTCCGCTTCCGGTCGATTGGCGGCACGCAGCTCGCCGCGTTCTTTCTGATAGGCGCGCTGATATTTCTCGAACTCGGCTTTGGGCCACGGCGTCGGCAGCGGCGTGCCCTGCTTCACCCGGCTCAGCCATTTGAGCTGCGACGGATCGCGCAGTGCCGTGACGTTCGGCTCCCACGGCTCGGGACGCGCCGCGCCGGATTGATACGCGACCGGCGAGGTGTAGTACTCGTCCGCCAATGCCGCGAAGTGATGGCCGAACTCGTGGACGAACAGGTACTCCGCCCATTCGTTCCCGGCTGCCGCGGTGCTGAACTGACCGAAGATGCCGCCACCGCCGTAGGTGTCGTTGTTGAACAGGATCTCGACGAACTCATACGGCGCGAACTGTGCGATCTCGCGCAAGGCCCGATTGTCGAGCGTCAGCGCATAACGCTCGCTGCCGAAGATGTCGTAACGGGTGCCGAGCGCGGACCAGCGATAGCTGCCGGTGGAGGGACGCGAGATGCCGGACTGCGGTGTCGGCACCATCAGTGCCCAGACATTGAAGTCCGCCGCGCGCTCCCTGAACGGCGTGACGGCGAACAGCCGGTCGCTCAGCCGCGTCGCATCCGCCACGAACCTGCCCTGCTCGGCGGCGGTGTAGCCATCGCCGAGGATCAGCAGATCGACCTTGGTCGCCGACGCACCGTTGTTGCGGATGGCAATCGGCTGCGCCGGCGGCGGGCCGGCCTTGCGTTCGATGTCCTGCGCCGCCGGATCGACGTCGAGACTCCACACGACCGAGAACGCATTGCGCTCATCGCGCGCCAGCACCCGCACTCGCACCGGTTTTTCCGGCAAGGGAAATCGCAGCGACTCCTGGAAGGCGCGACTCAGCTTCTGCGCCTCGTCGGTCGTGCGCCACTCGGCGAACACGGTGCTGAAGCCGCGCGAGTACAACACGCTGCCCGTCGCCGGATCGACGACCTCGAACAGATTCATGCCGCGATTCGTGTCATCGACTGGCCGCGCCGGATTGCCCGACCAGGCCAGCGGTTCGATCACGATGCGTTCGAGCGCATAGCTTTCGGCCAGCGCATTGCCCGAATGCACATAGTCGATCCGCAGGGTCGGCGCTGCCTGGATCGACGCCGCCATCAGCCACCCCGCCAGCACAAGCCCGAATACTCTTATATATGTGGCGCTCATGGTGGTGCTCATGGGATGTGCCGCTCATGGGGCGGGCGCCCGGCGATTGGACCGGTCAGGTGGCATGCGCGCATCTCGTTCTCCGGACTTCGCGAACGGATCGAGTGTGCTCTGGGCTTCGACGGAGCGTCAAACGCGCACGCGGCGGAAACGCGTCACGCTTCGCAGTTCGCGAGTGTGAACCGCATGCGAGATCGCAGCCGATGAAGGGGATGCGCTTGGCGTATTCCGGGAAAACCTGATCACTTCCGTACATAAGACGGGCATACTCCGCCGATCTGCAAACACCCGGATCATGAGCGGGACAACCATGCGATCGACTGCCGTCACACTGGCCACACTGGTATTCGCCGCCATCACTTCGCACGCCAGTACGGGCACGACCCAGTCGACGGCCCAGTCGACCGCCAAGCCCAAGGCCGCGGCCACTTCGACCGCCGGCAAGACGACTGCGAAACCCGCCGCATCCGCAACGCCCCAGACGACGGCCGCAGCCAAGCCTCAGACACAGCAGAAGCCGCCGGTCGCCAAGCCGCTGGGCCTGGTCAAGACCGGCGACGGTCGCCGCGCTCCCGAGATCCGCTCCAGCGCCGTACTCGTGATGGACGAATCGGATTCGTCGATCCTGCTGTCGCGCAACGCCGATGTCGCCGCGCCGATCGCTTCGATCACCAAGCTCATGACTTCGCTGGTGGTGCTCGACGCCGACCTGCCGCTGGAAGAAGTGATCACCATCACCAAGGCGGACCGCGCCATCGACAAGGGCGCGCCGTCGCGGCTCGCCGTCGGCGCCGAACTCACGCGCGGCGAACTCATGCATCTGGCGCTGATGTCGTCGGAGAATCATGCGGCCCATGCCCTGGGTCGGACGTATCCCGGCGGCATGGACGCCATCCTCGACGCGATGAATGCGAAGGCCAAGGCGCTCGGCATGAAGCGCACGCATTTCACCGACACGACGGGACTGTCTTCGGGAAACATCGCCAGCGCCGAGGACCTGACCAAGCTGGTCATCGCCGCCTCGCAGAATCCGCTCATCGAAAAGTATTCCACCGATCCCGACGAGACGTTGATAGTCGGTCGGAATCCGCTCGAGTACCGCAACACCAACGGCCTGGTCCGCAAGCCCGAATGGGACATCCGCGTCCAGAAGACCGGCTACACGCAGGCCGCAGGCCGCTGCCTGGTGATGAAAGCCTTCATCGACGATCGCCCCATCGTCATGGTCCTGATGAATTCCTTCGGCAAGTACACCCGCACTGCCGATGCCATTCGCGTGCGCCGCTGGATGGAAGCCGCCCTGGAACAGACGCAGCTGGCGCGCAGCGGCATCTGAGAAACACAGGAGTTTGAATGGCCGCAAAAAAGCGCAAGGAACGCAAAATATAAGACCCAGAGCTGATTCTCCATAAATCTCTTTTGCGTCCCTTGCGCCTTTTTGCGGCCATTCTCCCTTCTCACTCCGGGCGTCACTACCTCCGGCTGTTACCCGCCCGGAACCAGCCCTGCGGCTATATCGGCATTCCGTCATGACGGGATGACTCGGACTCGCTCTGCGATTTACTCTCGCGCGAGTTTCAACGTCACCGGATGAACGTCATGACCAGAAAAACGACGCAAGACTTCAAGCCCGAAGTCTGGAATCTCTTCGACCAGTACGTGCACGGCCAGATTTCGCGACGCGGCTTTCTCGACGGCGCCGCGAAATTTGCGATCGGCGGCCTGACCGCGGCCGGACTGCTCGAAGCGCTCAGCCCGGACTTCGCTCACGCCCAGCAGATCCAGCCGAACGACTCGCGCCTCGTCACCGAATGGATCGAGATTCCGGCGCCGGGATACGGCAAGGTCCGCGCCTATGTCGCGCGTCCTGCCAGCGCGCGAGGCAAACTGCCGGTGGTGCTGGTCGTCCACGAAAACCGCGGGCTCAATCCGCACATCGAAGACATCGCCCGCCGCATCGCACTCGATGACTTCATTGCCGTCGCGCCCGATGCCCTCTTCCCGCTCGGCGGCTATCCGGGCGACGAGGACAAGGCGCGTGAACTGTTCGGTCAACTGGACCAGGCGAAGACACGCGAGGACTTCGTCGCGACGGCGCAATACCTGAAGAAGCTGCCTTCGGGCAACGGCAAGCTGGGCGTCGTCGGCTTCTGCTACGGCGGCGGCATCTCCAATTTTCTCGCCACGCGCCTGCCGGATCTCGACGCTGCCGTGCCGTTCTACGGCGCCGCGGCCGCCACGGAAGATGTGCCGAAGATCAAGGCGCCGTTGCTGCTGCAGTTCGGCGAGAACGACGAACGCGTCAATGCCGCGTGGCCGGCGTACGAAGCGGCGCTGAAGAGCGCCGGCGCGAAGTACGAGGCTTATGTGTATCCGGGCACGCAGCACGGCTTCAACAACGACACGACGCCGCGCTATGACGAAGCGGCGGCGAAGCTCGCCTGGCAGAGGACGATCGCGTTCTTCAATCAGAACCTGCGGGCATAGGCCTCACAATTCGCCCCCTCCCTCCCCCGCAAGCGGGGAGGGAACGCCCCCTGCGCTATGGCTGGCGCACGACCGATCAGCGGTGCCATGCTTGCGCCGCTCGGGGCATTCACTCAACCAGGGGGATCAGGTCATGAGAACACAGATACTCGTTGCGACGGCTGCATTGGCACTGTTCGCCTGCTCCAGACAGGCTCCGCCGCCTGCGGCATCCGAATCGGCGGCCGGCACGGCGCAGCCGACGGCGAGCGAGAAACTCGATAGCGTGCTCGCCGCGCAGTCCGATGCGGACAAGGCGCGTTATCCATATCGCCATCCGAAGGAGACGCTGCTGTTCTTCGGCGTCGAACCCGGCATGACAGTCGTCGATACGCTGCCCGGCGACGTCTGGTACACCGGCATCCTGCTCGACTATCTCGGCGCCGACGGCAAGGTGATCGCGGCCGATTATTCGGCGCAGATGTGGTCGCTGTTCGGCGATTACGCGCCCGATCCCAAGGAGAAGGCGAACTGGCCGGCCGACTATGTCGCGAAGATGGAAGCCGCGCGTGGCGCGGACGATGCACAGATCGCCGCGTTCCAGTACGGCTCGGTGCCGGACGACATGGCCGGCACGGCCGACGTCGTGCTGCTGATCCGCGCACTGCATCACTTCACTCGCATGGAAGGCAAAGGCGGTTATCTCACCCAGGCGCTCGCCGACATCGACAAGGTGCTGAAGCCCGACGGCGTCGTCGGCGTCGTCGCCCATCGAGCGCCAGAGTCGAGTTCGGATGCATGGGCACTCGGCGATGCGGGCTATATCAAGCAGTCCGCAGTCGTGACCGCCTTCGAGAAGGCCGGTTTCGAACTGGTCGAGGCGAGCGAGATCAATGCGAACCCAAAGGACCAGCCGACCGAGAAGGACTTCGTGTGGCGCCTGCCGCCCACCCTGGCCACCAGCCAGGGCAATGCCGAACTGAAAGCACAGATGGAAGCGATCGGCGAAAGCGATCGCATGACGCTGAAGTTCCGCAAGAAGGCGTGA
>CAYWHG010000102.1:4806-16957 GCA_964457865.1 uncultured Steroidobacter sp. | reverse complement strand
GGGCGGGTGACGGAGTCGAGAAGATGAGGAGGCCGCAAAAGACCGCATAAAAGAAGGGAAGATTGATTTTCGGAGAAGCGGATTTCTCAGATTTTCTTTTACATTCTTTTATGCGGTCCTTTGCGGCTCTCCTCTCCGCCTGCCTCACCCCGCCAGCATCTTCGACAGACCATCGAGTTCCTGCGCGACGCATCCCTGCACGAAGGCGTGCAGCAGCAGGCGGTCGAAATCGTTCTGTGGTTCGAGGCCGAGACCGTAGAAATGAATCTGCGGATGCAGCGGGTCGGCCGCGGCCAGTGCCCGGGCCACGGTTGCCTGGGCGGTCAGTTCATGGCACTTGTCGAGCACGGTGATCCTGAAGGTCATCTGCAACTGTTGCGACTCTTGCAGCGCGACCGAGGCATCGACACCGATGCGCAGGCCGGTGCTGCTCACATCGACGATGATCGCGTCGGTTGGTGTCTCCAGCTGCAGGGTCGCTGCGAGGCAGACGGCGACGCGTTGTCCCTTGCGGATATGGCGCATCTCCACTTGTGCCGGCACTTCGACGTGGAAGTACGGGAACGGATTGAACAGCACCTTCTCGATGACGCCGCTGAAGCGAATGGCGGCCGTGGCGTAGAAGGTGCGGAACAGCCAGGTCTGTCCCTCGCCGATGGCCACATAGCTGCGGTCGTCCTTGGCCGGTGCCGTCATGATCAGGCCGCGACGCTCACCGACGCCGATGACGCGGCACGCATAGCTGTCGCTGCGCTCATCGCGCGAGATGCGAAATCCCCAACGGGATCCTGCAGGCATGCGCGAGTACTGCATCCGCAACTGGTGCAGCGGCGAGGGCGTATCGTCCGTCGCGGCTTCGGCGGCCTGCGAGGTGTCGTCGGCCTCATCGGCCAGCGCCATCAGGCCATTGCGCAGCAATGCCTCGCGCATCCAGTCCGTGACGATCTGACCCTTGGCCGCGAGCAGCAGGTTGCGGTGCGGATCGAACACGGAAAAAGGCAACGGCCTGCCGCTGACGATCTCGCTTTTGTCGAGCGCGATCTTCCTTACCATACGGTCACCCGTATCGTTGACTGCTTCACGGTTCATTCCCCCGAGTCGATGACGTCGGCCGGCATACGTCTCTATCTGCAACGGCTTCGGCCGCCGGGACTTGATGGCATTCCCTCACTGGAATTAGTGAAACGTTCCACAGTTGCAGGAGTCGCGGCGGCAATCTGTTCAATGGGGATGGCGACGCACTGCACATCCCGTGTGCCGCGTCAGGGAATGTCCGCTGCGGTCGGTGAGCCGAATTCAGGTGCCGTGCGACGACCGGGACGTTGCAGGAACCGGATCCGTCGGATTTGTCGCCGGTGCTACACTCGCCCGCCGTCGTGATCGCCGTCGAGTCCTCATGCAGCCGATGTCGGAGAAGAGCATTGCAGACGATCCCTCGCTCAGTCTGCTGCAGAAGATTCTGCTGACGACGGACGGTACGGTCACGCAACTGCTCGAGATCTGTACCGGCGAGAAGATCCGCGTGGAGAAAATCGCGCACGCGATCGTTGCGGGCGGTCCGCCCGCATTGGCGGTGGCGGCGACGGAACCGGTGCTCAGTCGCAAGATTCTTCTGCGCGGAACGCGGCCCTACATGTACGCGCACTCGTTCCTCGTCCCTTCCCGGCTGCCGCAGGGCATGCAGGAAACCATGCTGCAGACCGACACGCCGATCGGCCAGCTATGGAAGGCCGCCAGGCTCGAAACCTATCGCGAGATCATCGATTTCCATCGCGAAGACGATGCCGGTCTCGCGGCGCTGCTCGGCAGCGAGGGTCCATTACTGTCGCGCAGTTACCTGATCCATGCCGGCGGTGCGCCCATGGGGCTCATCGTCGAGAAGTTTCCCGCCGCCTGTTTCACCTGAGGACTGGCGTTGGCCATAGTGTGGCCGCGCGGCCATTTTCCCGAGACGAGGCGCTGCCGCCTGGAAAACGGCTGGTATACACTGCGCGGCCGCCGACGCAGTCGCGGCGCTCTACAATACGGGCAAGTCAGGAGCTTGAGGGAGCCATGAAGATTCGAACGATGACGACGGCGGCATTGGCCACCATTCTCGTGTTCAGCGTGGCGCAGGCCCGCGATACGCGACTCAAGCTGCCGGTCAAGGATGCCATGGAAACCGTCGACGCCAGGGACAAGCTCGGCACCGACGTGCAGTTTTTCTTCGGTTCGCAGGCGACGCCGGCGGCGGCGCAGAAGTTCGGCACCTTCACATCCAACAAGAAGACGAACTTCGCCAACAAGTCGGACAAGGAAGGCTGCGAATGGGCGTTTCTGTCGGCGATGATTTCCCTGAAGCAGCGCGCCCTGGCCGAAGGCGGCAATGCTGTCATCAACATTGAGAGCTACTACAAGAAGAACCAGTTCTCGAGTGAAACCGAGTATGAGTGTGGCGCCGGCGCCTTCGTCGGTGGCGTCACCCTGCGCGGTACTGTCGTCAAGCTGTGATTTCATCGCAGCCAGCGCCTCGCGCCGGCTGCAACTCGCTGTTCGATTGTGTCCGGAGCGTTCATGTCCGTGAAGATTGCTGTGCTCAAGGAAACCCGTGCCAACGAGCGTCGGGTTGCGATGGCCCCGGCCGTTGCCGACAAGCTGATCAAGCTGGGAGCGCAGATCGGCCTCCAGAGCGGCGCGGGCGAGGCCGTGAAGCTCGCGGACGCGGCGTTCAAGAACGTCGGCTTTGCGGCCGATTCGCGCACGCTGGTGGCCGATGCCGACATCGTGCTCGCCGTGCAGCCGCCGGATATCGAGATCGTGCGTGCGATGAAGGAAGGCTCGATCCTCATTTCCTTCATCTACGCCCACAAGGAAGTCGAACTGACCAAGCTGCTGCGTGATCGCAAGATCACCTGCTTCGCCATGGAGCTGGTGCCGCGCATCACGCGCGCCCAGGCGATGGACGCGCTGTCGAGTCAGGCCGCGCTCGCCGGCTACTACGCCGTGCTGCTCGGCGCCACGAGCATCGCGCGCATGCTGCCGATGATGACCACCGCTGTGGGTTCGATCCGTCCGCAACGCGCCCTCGTGATGGGCCTCGGCGTCGCCGGCCTGCAGGCACTGGCAACGGCGCGCCGGCTCGGCGCCATGACCGAAGGCTATGACGTGCGTCCGGAGACGAAGGAACAGGCCGAGTCGCTCGGCGCGAAGTTCGTCGACACGGGCGTCGATGCACGCGGTGTCGGCGGTTATGCGCGAGAGCTGACCGAGGAAGAAAAGACGAAGATTGCCGCAGTCGTCACCAAACACATCCAGCAGGCCGACATCATCATCACCACGGCCTCGATTCCCGGCCGTCCCTCGCCGAAGCTGATCAGCAAGGCGCAGGTCGACGGCATGAAGGCCGGCAGCGTGATCATCGATCTCGCCGCCGAAGGCGGCGGCAACTGCGAATACACGCAGCCGGGCGAAACGGTGCAGGTCGGCCAGGTCACCATCGTCGGCCCGCTCAACGTCCCGAGCATGCTCGGCGAACATGCGAGCGAGCTGTATGCGAAGAACCAGTTCAACCTGATCGAACTGTTCCTCAAGGACAAGGCGATCAATCTCGACTGGAGCGACGAAGTGCTGGCGAAGACTGCACTGACGCACGCCGGCGAGATCAGGAACGAGGCCGCGAAGAAGGCGGTTGAAGGCTGAGAAGACAATAGCCGCAAAAAGCGCAAAAGGCGCAAAAGGAACACGCGAGGCATTTTCTTTTTTGTGCTTTTTGCGCCTTTTGCGGCCATTTCTGAGTTTTGTTACGACGTAGAGATTAAGAGCATGGACCTGACGACCACACTGACGGGCTTCGTTGCCCTCTACATCTTCATGCTGGCCGCATTCACGGGCTACGAGATCATCGGGCGGGTGCCGGCGATCCTGCATACGCCGCTGATGTCGGGATCGAACTTCGTGCACGGCATCGTCGTGGTCGGCGCGATGTATGCGCTGCTGAATGCCACGACGACGGTGGAGCAGGTCATCGGCTTCCTCGGCGTGCTGCTCGGTGCCGGCAATGCGGCCGGCGGTTACGTCGTGACCGAACGCATGCTGGAGATGTTCAAGCCGAGTGACAGGAAGAAAAGTGAGGGAGTGAAGAAGTGATGAGGTGATGAAGCAAGAACTGCTCCCTTACATCATCACCTCATCACCTTATCACTTCATCACGTCCTCACCATGAACCCCCAACTCATCATCGATACCAGCTACATCGCCGCGGCGTTCCTGTTCATCTACGGCCTGAAGCGCATGTCCTCGCCGGTGACGGCGCGCTCCGGCATCGTGGTCGCGGGCATCGGCATGCTGGTCGCAACGCTGGCGAGCTTTCTGTACGTGTTCGGCGTCAATGAAGCGGCACAGCCGCACCTGACGACGAACATTGCACTGGCAGCAACCGCACTCGCGATCGGCACATTGTGGGCGTGGTGGAGCGGCAAGCGCGTCGCGATGACGGCGATGCCGCAGATGGTCGCGCTGTACAACGGCATGGGCGGCGGCGCGGCGGCGGCCATCGCGGCGGTCGAACTGCTGCGTCCGAGCGCCGCGCATCAGACCGTGCCGCTGGTGGTCACCATCATCGGCGCACTGATCGGGTCGGTCGCGCTGTCGGGTTCGCTGATTGCCTGGGCCAAGCTCGACGGCAGGATCAACGGCACCTGGCGCATCAAGGGCCAGCAGGTGCTGAATGGCACGCTGTTCCTGATCACGCTGGGGCTCGGCCTGTTCATCGTGTTCGGCGAACACGGCCACGCGGCGCCGCATGTCGTTGCCATCTTCTTCGGCCTCGCGCTGCTCTTCGGCGTGCTCATGACCATGCCGATCGGCGGCGCCGACATGCCGGTCGTGATTTCGCTCTACAACGCCTTCACGGGTCTCGCGGTCGGCTTCGAAGGCTACGTGCTGCAGAACCCGGCGCTGATGATCGCCGGCATGGTGGTCGGCTCGGCCGGTACGCTGCTGACGCTGCTGATGGCGAAGGCCATGAACCGCAGCGTCTCGAACGTGATCTTCAGCAACTTCGGCGCGACGGGCGAGGAAGCGCAGGGCGAGATCAAGGGCTCGATGAAGCCTGCCGAGGCGGGCGATGCCGCGGTGAACATGCGTTACGCGTCGAAGGTCATCATCGCGCCCGGTTACGGTCTCGCGGTCGCACAGGCGCAGCACAAGCTCTATGAATTCGTGAAGCTGCTGACCGATGCCGGCGTCGAAGTGAAGTTCGCCATCCACCCGGTCGCCGGCCGCATGCCCGGCCACATGAACGTACTGCTGGCGGAAGCCGGCGTGCCGTACGACATGATCTACGACCTCGAAGACATCAACAGCGAGTTCAAGGATGCCGACGTCGCCATCGTCATCGGTGCGAACGACACGGTGAACCCGGCTGCCCGGACCAACAAGGCCTCACCCATCTACGGCATGCCCATCCTGAACGTCGATCAGGCCAGGCAGGCCTATGTCATCAAGCGCGGCCAGGGAAAGGGCTATTCGGGCGTCGAAAACGAACTCTTCTTCGCCGACAACACCAACATGGTGTACGGCGATGCCCAGAAGGTGATGGTGGAGATGATCCAGGCCGTGAAGCAGTTGGAAGGCGGGCACTGACCGAAGGGCAGCTGGTCTGCGGGTCTCTGGTCGGCTGGCCGCCTGAAGCGCCCGGGCAGGGCTTATGGAACAATCCTGCTCATGAATGCCGTCGAGATCGAACAAGCCGTTTCCGACCTCGCTCCCCAGCCCGTTGACGGAGCAGAATTTCCGTTCGCCTTCCTCGCCGCGTTCGGGCTCCTGAACAAACTCCACGACCCGGACACCATGCTGGACAATCTGCGTCACGCCCACGAACGCAGCTACGAAGTGCTCGAACGCATCTACATCGGCCGCCGCTTTCGCAATGACACTGAGCCGCTGGAAAAACCGTTCGATCTCTACACCAGAATGACCGCCGAGGCGGCGAGGAACGCGCCGGCAAAGAAAGCCACAAGGAAGTAGGCATGAGCGACCTCATTCTTTGCAGCTTCAACGACGGCCAGACCCCGCTGCATCTGCGCGTGGACGGGGACACGGTGAGGCTGAACCCGCTGAAGATTGCCGAGCTGTTCCAGACCAGCAAGCAGAATGTCTCCCTGCACTCGAAAAACATCTTTGGCGATAGAGAGTTGGACCCCCGTGGAACTGTCAGGGAATCTTTGACAGTTCAAGCCGAGAGCGGCGAGGACGGCCAGTGATGCAGCAGTCGCCGCAACTGCCGCACGCCGAATCGCTGACCGTGGAGTTCAAGAGCGACCGCAAGCGCCTGCACGATGATGATCTGGTGGAATCGTTGGCGTGCATGGCCAACAGCGAGGGCGGCGAATTGTGGCTGGGTGTCGAAGACGACGGTACGCCAACCGGCCTGCACGCCGAACATCAAAGCCTCGTTGGCCTGCCGGGGCTGGTGGCGGCACGCACTTCGCCATCATTGGCGGTGACTGTCGAATCGCTGGAAATTTCCGGCGTGCGCGTGGCGCGCATAGCGGTGTCGAAGTCCGCCAGCGAAGTGGCGACCACGTCAGGCAAGTACCTGCGACGTCGCATCAAACATGATGGCAAGCCGGAATGCGTGGCGATGTTGCCCCATGAGCGCAGCAGTCGCGCCACCCGTTTCGGCTTGAACGATGCGTCCGCGCAGCCCGTGGCCGGCGCGACGCTGGCCGATCTTGACCCGCTGGAGCGTGAGCGTCTGCGTCAGGCCGTGCAGCAGTACGGTGGCGACAGAGTACTGCTGGAACTGGACGATGAAGCAATGGACGGTGCATTGGGTTTCACTGCCGTTAACGAGACCGGGCATCGGGTACCGACCCTGACCGGCTTGCTGGTGATTGGTCGCGAAATCGCGCTACGTGACCGCGTGCCAACACACGAATTTGCGTTTCAGGTATTGGCGAGTGATGCGGTGAAGTTCAATGAGTTTCGACGCTTCCCGCTGCTGAAGGCGCTGGACTGGCTGGAAACCAACTTCCGCCCGTATAACCCGGAGCACGAGGTGCAGATCGGTCTGTTTCGTGTGCCGGTGCCAAAGGTGGATATGGGTGCGTTCCGTGAGGCTGTGGCCAATGCGCTGGTACATCGCGACTACCATCGCCTGGGCTCGGTGCATGTGCGCCTGGATGATGACGGGCTGACGATCAGTAACCCCGGCGGTCTGGTCGAAGGCGTCACCTTGAACAATCTGCTGACCACCGAGCCGCGCCCGCGCAACCGGACTCTCGCTGATGCGATGAAGCGCATCGGCATCGTTGAACGCTCAGGCCGTGGCGTGGACAAGATTTATCGCGGCATGCTGCGCTTCGGTCGCCCGGAGCCGGACTACAGCCGCACCGACAGCAACAACGTGGTCTTGCAACTTGCCACGGTGGAAGCCGACGAAGTGTTTTTGCAACTGGTGGTGGAGCAGGAAGGCCGCCAGAAAGGCGAACTGCCCATCGACGGCCTGATCGCGCTGGCCGCGCTGCGCGAACACAAACGTCTTGGTACGGACGAACTGGCGCACCACATCCAGCGCGAGATCGTGCGGACGAAGAAGACGCTTGAACACTTGGTCGAAGCCGGGTTGGTCGAGGCGCACGGGAGCAACCGCAGCCGCAGCTACACACTTTCGGCGGAGATGTACCGCGCCAAGGGCGACAAGCTGGCCTATACCCGGCAAATGGGTTTCAGCAAGCTGCAACACGAACAGATGGTGTTGGCGCATGTGCGTCACCACGGGCGCATCCAGCGCAATGAGGTCATGGAGCTATGTCACTTGAGCGTGGATCAGGCGGCCAAGCTATTGACGCGGCTCAAGAATGAAGGTCGGTTGGTACAGCACGGCGAGAAACGTGGTGCGTTCTATACCTTGGGAGCGGATGAATCCGTTTGACGCGACTATGAGCCGTTATGAGCCGTTATGAGCCATTAAGGATAAAATTCAACTAAAACAATGAGTTATATAACAATCAACGCAGCAGACAGTCTGACCAAACAGCGCCTCGTCCCGTCGGTTTTCCATCGCCCGGTGCGCGCCGGCGCTTCAAAGCCAACGCGTTGAGATGCGCGTCCTAGGAACCGCGCCTACGCCAAGCGCGGCCAACAATACTGCTCATCAAGTCGGGCAAGTCACGCGCGCTCATGTTCATCGCGCGCTGGACAAGCTGACAACCAAGGCCTGAAGCAGACGATCATCGTGGTGCCGGAACGCTCCATCGGCGGCAACTTCGCCGACGAACGCTGACTGGGCGAGATCGTCCGCGAGCGCGAGGCCGACCAGGAAGCAGTGGGCCAGCACGACGGAGCAAGGCAACACCACCCTGATCGATGGCGTGCGCGAATTCATCAACGTCCGCGACTTGGACATCGACCTGATCGACAGCACTAACCCGTTCGAGGCCGCCTATTCGGTCCTGGCCAAAACGATGGATGAAAAGTCCCTGCGCCAGATCCAGGCCAGCATCGCCGCCAAGAAGATCAAGAGTTCCGCATGTAGCAGCGACGTAGTCTGAAGGTCCACCGTGGCCGGCGGCTAGGAAAAGCCCCCGACCCTGCGCCACGTACCCGGAGTCTTCTCTCCGTTGCCCCCGCCCCACACCCCGCAGATTCCTCCTTCCTCTCCAATCCCTTGCCCCGTTGAATATCTACACATCCGTCGCGTATCTTTGGGCGCGTCGCTACTGAAGGCTGAGCCAACCTACGGCCGGCCATACTGATTCCTAGTCGTGCAACACCCGTACAACTTGAATCAAGAGATCCTGCGCACCGATGTGTCGGGCATGCCCCTGGAATGGATCGATTACCGGGACGCGGTGCGGCTGTATCACACGGAACAGGTGGCCTACACCTGCGGGACGCAGCTCTATACGCTTTACGGCGGCACCAATGCCCGGACGGGCCTGCAGACCACTGTCGATGTGAACTCGATCATCGCGACGATCGGTCACACGCATAACCCGGGCAATCTGCGGCAGGACTACACGCCGCCGCTGAACAACCAGACCCTGTTCAAGCGCGATGCGCATCTGTGCCTGTATTGCGGCCAGCGTTTTCCGTCGAACCAGCTCTCGCGCGATCACGTGCGGCCCTTGAGTCAGGGGGGGCGTGACAAATGGACCAATGTCGTCACGGCCTGCCGCCGCTGCAACAACCTCAAGGCATCGCAGACGCCCGAGCAGGCCGGCCTGCAGCTCATCGCCGTGCCGTTCACCCCGACCTATGCCGAGTACATCTATCTGAAGAGCCGGCGCGTGCTGGCCGACCAGATGGAATACCTGCTCGCGCATTTCCCGCGTTCGAGCCCGCTGCATGCGCGCCTGAAGGAACACGGCATCCTGCAGTGATGCCGGGTGGATTTCCGCGGCACCCGCCGGCGCGAATTGGTGTAACTTTCGCGCCAGATTTCTTCCCAGGCTTCCTCGAGTAGTATCGCGTTGGTTTCAGTTGCACCCCTGTCGTCGCCGGGCCGCTATCCCTCCAGCGATTCGCTGTTCCTGATCGATGCCTCGATCTTCGTCTTCCGCGCCTGGCATTCGGTGCCGAACAATGTCGTCGATTTCGACGGCAACCCCGTCAACGCCATGCACGGCTTCGCGCGCTTCCTCGGCGATCTGCTCGAGCAGGTACGGCCCGGCCATATCGCCGTCGCCTTCGACGAGCGCACGGCGAATTCCTTCCGCACCCTGCTGTATCCGCCCTACAAGGCGAATCGCGAACCTGCACCGGTCGAACTCAAGCGCCAGTTCCTGCTGTGCCGGCAGGTGTGCCGCGCCATGGGCGTGGCAAGCTTCTGCGGCGGCGACTACGAGGCCGACGACATCATCGGTACGTTGACGGTGAAAGCCCGCGAGACCGCCAAGCCCGTGGTGATCGTGTCGCGCGACAAGGATCTGACGCAGCTCGTGCGTCACGGCGATGAATACTGGGATTACCTCGACGACCGCCGCTATCGCTACGGCGACATCGCCGAGCGCTTTGGCGTCGTTCCCGAACGCATGGCCTGTTTCCTGGCATTGATGGGCGATGCAGTCGACAACATTCCCGGCGTGCCCGGGGTCGGACGCAAGACCGCGTCGATGCTGTTCCAGCACTACGAATCGGTGCCCCACCTTTACGACAACCTCGACAGCGTCCTCAAGCTCAAGCTGCGCAATGCCGGCTTTGTCTGCGGCCAGCTGCGCGATCATCGCGAGTCGGTGTTCCTCGCACGCAAGCTCACCGCGATCGCCTGTGATATCCCGCTGCAGGTGACGATGCACGACCTGCGCCGGCGCCGTCCGAATCTCGATGCGCTGCATCGCCTCTACGATTCCGTCGGCTTCGGTCGCATGCTGCGCAATCAGGCCGAACGGATCGCCGCCGCTGCCTGATCGGTCGATTTCTCCAGTAAACCGCCAGAAATTCGCCGCCATCGTCATGGGCGGCAGCCGCACGCTCTGCCTGAGTTCACAGGCAGGAGGGGAATCGTGCGCAGTCTTCCGTGGATCGCCGTCATCTGCTGGTCGTTACCGCCGGGCCCGGCGTTGGCGGCCGAGCGTCCCATCTATCGCTGCGAAACCCCGACGGGAATCGTCTTTGGCGACCGCCCCTGCGATTCGGTCGGTGAACCCTATTCGCCCGACCTGTCTGCCGTGAGCGTGATGACCACGGTGCCGGCCGCGCCGGTCAAGGTACAGCCCGCGCCGGTGCGCAAGGCGACAGCCGCGACGAAGGACACCCGTGCGGAAACCTGCGCGCGCATCGAACGGTCGCTGCGCCAGGTCGCCTCGACCCTGCGGGCCGGTTACACCGCCCGGCAGGGCGAACGGCTCAAGGAGCGCAAGCGCAGTCTCGACGAGCAGCGCCGGGCCAATCGCTGCTGAGTTCCTGCCGATGACTGGTCAATGGTGGCATCTCCCCGCCACGTGCGCGCTGAGCGCATAATCCCGGCGTCCCGGCGCGCGCCGGGGCCCACATATTTCAACAATACGAGTTCGGGGGAGTGTCGCCATGCGAATCGTCAATGCGTCAAGGATGGCAGTCCGGATCGTGTCCCTGCTGATGCTTGCCGTCACCGTGCCGCTCAGCGTCTATGGCCAGGGAAGCAAGGCGGGCGACGACCTGCTCGCACAGGCCCAGGCCGCCCTGTCCAAAGGCAAGCCGGAAGAAGCCGTGTCGATCCTGCGCAAGGCCATCGATGCGGAACCGAATCGCGCCGACCTGTATATGCTGCGCTCCCGGGCGCGGGATTCGTCGGGCAAGTACGAAGCCGCGCTCGAAGACGCCTCCAGGTATGTCGAGCTGGCGCCGACGGATTCGCTGGGCTACCTGAATCGCGCGCGTGTCTACCTGTCGCTCGACCGCAAGGACAAGGCGCTCGCGGATGCCAACAAGGCCATCGAACTGGCACCGAAGGATCCCGATGGCTACTACCGTCGCGCCGATATCTATAATGAAATGGGCAAGGCCGCGGAGGCGAAAGCTGACGAAGCCAAGGCCGCTGAACTCGACAAATAGAACCGGTACGCAATCACGATGACATTCGACTACTGCCCGAAATGCGCGGCGCCGCTGGTGGATTCGACGGTCGATCGCGAGTCGCGCCGCGTCTGTTCACGTTCCTGCGGCTTCATTCACTACGACAATCCGACGCCGGTGGTGGCCGCCGTCGTCGAGCATGAAGGCGCCATCGTTCTCGCCCACAACCGTGCCTGGCCAAGCCGCAGCTTCTTCGGCCTGATCACCGGATTCCTGGAACAGCGCGAAAGTCCGTCGCAATGCGCGGCGCGCGAAGTGAAAGAGGAACTGAATCTCGACGCTGTCGCCGAACCGTCCCTCATCGGCGTCTACCCCTTCGAGCGCATGAACCAGGTCATCATTGCGTACCACGTGCCCGCATCAGGCACGGTCGCGCTCAACGAAGAGCTGGACGACTTCAAACACGTGCCGTTCGATCGGTGCTTCTACTGGCCCGCCGGCACGGGCTTCGCGCTGCGCGACTGGCTGCGCGGCAAGGGGTACGAGCCGGCGATGGTGGAGATACGAAAGTGATTTCGGAGACGGAGTAACCGCAAAGAGCGCATAGAACGCAAAGTCGGAAGAACGAGAAATGGCCGCAAAAAGCGCAAAAGGCGCAAGGTTCAGAAAAAAC
>CAYWHG010000102.1:0-4706 GCA_964457865.1 uncultured Steroidobacter sp. | reverse complement strand
CCATTTCTCCGTTTGTCTTGCTCTTTCGGTCAGCGCAGCACGCTGTCTGAGCGGTACACCGGGTACAGGTTGTACTGCTCGTCCCACGACGACGATCGCTGGTAGAAGAAATCGAGTCGTGCCTCGGGGTTCGCGGCGAAGGCCGGATCGGTGGCGAGTCGACGTTCGAAGTCCCGCTTCACGGCCGGATCCTTCTTCAGCATGGCTTCGCCGACCGCTTCGGCGACGTACGCCTCCATGTATTCCTTGCGCTCGAAGGCGGCATTGAAGAATCCCCAGCTCAGGTAGGAGTCGGGATCCTTCGGTTCCAGCAGCATCATCGCCAGGTAGGCCCTGGGCTGCGCGATCGGCACGAACAGCGAGCCGGCGGGAATGGCGCGTTTCTCCTGCTTCCAGTCGCCTTCCACCTTGAGGGCGGTGTGGCCTTCGAAGGTCGTCGTCGCCGTTTTAGCTGACGTGGCGCGGAAGGTTTCGATGTCAGCCGTCGCCACGGCGTTGCCGATGACGCTGAACTCGACGCCGTGCAGCTTCAATTTTTCGCCCAGCCACGACGCATGCGCGACCGGCACGATGTAGCCGCCGCGCGGCGCGATCACCGTCACCGTGGGCTGCACTTCATCGCGCAGCGGAATGCGCCAGATCTGCGGACGCTTGTTGTTGTAGCGCGTGACCAGTGCGCCGGAGATCGCCGACGGTTCGCGCGTGTATTCGTAGCCGCGGAATTCGATGGTCTTCACGTGGTCGGTATTGCCGTAGACCAGCGGCACTTCGCTGCCGCCGATCTGCGCAGCACGACGATCTGCCGCCTGTGCCGTCTTCTGCCAGTCACTGCCGTGCTGCGCCAGCAGTTCCAGCATCGTGACGATGGAATTGCGCGTGATGCGGACGCGCGTCGGGTAGTCCTTCCAGGAGTGGGTTTCCACCAGCACGGCGAGGCGATTGCGCAGCGCCCAGTACTGCTGCGAGAACCACGCGGGACCAACCCCGTCCGCGAAGCCCGATTGCGGGTCGTCGTAGTCGATGAAGGACGGATAGAAATCCACGGGCAGCGAGCCGAGCGACGTCATCTGTTTCATGAGGCCGTCGCGCAATGCGATGGCGCTGCCTTTCAGCTCCGGATCGCCGGCCAGCGTGGGCGTGACGCCATAGGAAATGTCGTGTTCGAACTCTGCGCCGTCGGTGACGTGCAGGTCGACGTACAGCAGCGGATCCCATTCGTTCAACAGCCGCAGCATCGCCCGCATTTCCGGCGTATCCGCTTTGGTGTAGTCGCGATTGAGATTCAGGTTCTGCGCGTTGACGCGCCAGCCCATTTCCTCCGGCCCGGTCTGGTTGGGACGGTTCCAGCGGCCGAAGCGTTCGTGTCCATCGACACTGAACACCGGCACGAACACGAAGGTCACGCGCTCCAGCGCACCTTTGGCCGCGCGGCCTTCGAGGATCTGGCGCAGGGTGAGAAAGCCCGCGTCCTTGCCGTCGATCTCGCCGGCGTGAATGCCGCCCTGCATGAGCGCGACGGGACGCTGCCTGCTGCGCGCCGTGGCGGCATCGAGCGTGCCGTCGGCGGACGCTGCCAGAGCCAGCATGGGCCGCCCCTCGGGGCTGCGGCCGAACTCGAAGCAGCGTACCTGCGACGGCCAGGTCTGCTGGAAGGCCTGGCACAGCCGCTCGACTTCCTCGTAACGGCCGGTGCGCTTGAATCCGGACTTTTCTGCGAACGTCACCAGCTCGGGCTTCGTGGCCGCGCCGGCCGCAAAAGAACAGGCGACGAGCGCGAGAACGATGAAGGTACTGCGGGAAGCAACCATCCGAGGACTCCGGGTGCGATGTCGGGAAGGCCGCAAGCCTAGCGCAACAATCCGGTCAGACCAGGTCCAGTTCAGGAAAAACGCAGGTGACGCACACGCCCGTATACGACCGAATGTACGACCGAATGGCTTTTCGTGGGCGCAACTGTGTCGATACGCCAGCGCAATGCCGTGCGAGAATTCCGTCGGACAGTCATGGCGGGAGTACGACGTGTTGGTGCGTGGCGATGATGCCGGTCAGGCGCTGCAGGAATCCGGATGCGCGTTGCTGATGCCGGCCCAGGTGGAAAGCGAATTGCACACCGCCGTGAGCGGTCTCGCCGCCTTCAGGCCGTTCTGGGACAACTTGCCGCGCGATGCCTATCTGCGCGACGGCGGACGCTATCGTCACCGGCGGCATAGCTGTTTTATTCACGACCTCGCAAGCGGCGGCCTCGAACAGGTCGCGCATCGCGCCCACTGGCAGCCCACCGATTACAACGCCCTGCACGGCGGCATGGAGCGCTGGTTCGAGCCGATCGAGCCGGCGGTCACGAACAGTCCGGCGTGGCGGCAATTTCTGATCGCGGTCGGCGAAACGTGCGCAAGCGCGCGCCAGGTCGATCGCTGGTACATCGAAGCTCACCAGTTCCGCATCGACACGGCCGAAGGCATCGGCCGGCCGACACCTGAAGGCGCGCATCGCGATGGTGTGGACTACGTGGCCGTCGCGCTGGTGCAGCGCGTGAATGTGCGCGGCGGTGAGACCCGCGTATTCGAGGCGCAGGGCACGGCGGGCGTGCGCTTCACCATGAGCGAACCCTGGACCACGCTGCTGCTCGATGATGCGAGGGTGATCCACGAGACCACGCCGATCCAGCCGGAAGGCGAGGGCGGTGTGCGCGATACGCTGGTGCTGACGTACCGGGCCGGCGGATTTCAGAGCCCGGCCGGCAGTTGACGGAATCGTCCCTGCTCTCGACTATCCACAGACCCTCCTCGACGCCCAACCGCCCATGACTTTTCCAGTCCGTCTTCAAGCTGCCATCGCCGCCCACAGTCCGCTCTGCGTCGGCATCGACCCCTCCGCCTCGCTGCTCAGAAGCTGCGGCCTGCCCGACTCCGCCGAAGGCGCCTTCGAATTCGGCAGGCGCGTGCTCGAAGCCGCGCAATACCGGCTCTCGATCATCAAGCCGCAGTCGGCATTCTTCGAGCGCTTCGGCAGCGCCGGGTTTCGCGCGATGGAGGAGTTGAGCCAGCTGGCGCGTGCCCGCAACGTGATGGTGCTGCTCGATGGCAAGCGCGGCGATATCGACACGACGGCGGAGGCCTACGCCGAGAGCTACTTTTCCGCCTCGACGCCATTGCGTGTGGATGCCGTGACCACGCATGCCTATCTCGGCTTCGCCGCGCTGGAGAAATTTCTTGCGATTGCATTGCGCGCCGAGGCCGGCGTGTTCGTTGTCGTGCGCTCCTCGAATCCGGAAGGTCGCGACCTGCAGCTGGCGAAGCTGGCAAACGGCGAGACGGTCGCGGGCAATCTGTCGCGGCTCATCACCGAGCGCAATCGCGTCTGGGGCGAAGGGCTGGGCCCGATCGGTGCAGTCGTCGGTGCGACTTGCGAGGATGCGGCGGAAACCGTCGCCGCCCTGCCGTCAGCGTTCATCCTTGCGCCAGGCGTCGGTGCTCAGGGCGCCACGATTCAGGATGTGCTGAAGCGCATGCCGGCGGCGAAAGGTCGCGTATTGCCGAACGTGTCGCGTGCCATCCTTGCCAACGGCACATCGGCCGATGACATCGGCAGAACCATCCGGGCATTGCAGGAGCAGGCGCGCGCACTGCTCTGAGGAGGCGAGATGCACTACCTGCTGTTCTACGACTTCGTTCCCGACTATCTCGAACGGCGCGGCGAGTTTCGTGCCGAACATCTGCGCAGTGCCTGGGACACGGCTGCACGCGGCGAACTCCTGGCGGGCGGTGCACTCGCAGACCCGGCCGATGGCGGCGTACTGCTGTTCAATTGCGATTCGGCCGCCGTGCCCGAACGTTTCGCCGCCGAAGATCCCTACGTGAAGAATGGCCTCGTGGCCCGCTGGCGAGTGCGACGCTGGACCACCGTCGTCGGTGAGTTCGCAGAGTCACCTGTCGGAAAGTCATGAGAGGGGAGTAACCGCAAAGAACGCATAGAACGCATAGAGCCGGAAAAGACAATCGCCGCAAAAGGCGCAAAAGGCGCAAAAAAGACCGGATTCCCGGTCTTCCTTCTGACCCTTGCGCCTTTTGCGCTTTTTGCGGCCATTCTCTCTATCTCTGATTTTGCGTTCTATGCGTTCTTTGCGATCACTCCTACTTTCCGATCTCCTCCAGCGGCCCCGGCATCCCCACCGCGAATCCCTGCGCATAGTCGACGCCGATCTCGCGCAGCTTCTCCATCACCGCGATGCTCTCCACCGATTCGGCGACGACTTTCTTGCCCATCACGTGGCCGATGTCGGTGATGGAGCGCACCATCTCCAGGTCCACGGGGTCGGTAATGATGTTGCCGACGAACAGGCCGTCGATCTTGAGGAAGTCCACGCTCAGGGCCTTGAGATAGGCGAATGACGAAACGCCGCTGCCGAAGTCGTCGAGGCTGAAGGCGCAGCCGAGCGCGCGCAGCCCCGAGATGAGCTGGTTGGCGCGGGTGAGATTGCCGATGGCGGCGGTTTCGGTGATCTCGAAGCCGATCTTGTGCGGCGACACCTGCGTCTCGCGCAGCTGGGCACGGATGAATTCGAGCAGCTGCAGGTCACTCATGGAATCGCCGGAGAGGTTGACGAACAGTCGTGCGACGCGCTCCGACTGCTCGCGATGGGTTGCCAGCCACTGCAATGCCGTCGTGATCACCCAGCGATCGATGCGCTGCGACAGGTTGTAGCG
>CAYWHG010000101.1:0-16995 GCA_964457865.1 uncultured Steroidobacter sp. | reverse complement strand
TGCAGACGGTGGACGATCGCTTCGTCGTGGCGACCGTGACGCGCGAGAACCTGGCGCCGCGCGATTTCCTGCTGGAAGTGCTGCGCCACTTCGGCTTCGCGCTCGAAGACAACGACAAGACGGATCGCCGGCGTTGGCTGGAGCGCTTCCTGAATCACCAGGCCGCGATGAACCGTCTCTGTCTGCTGGTCGTGGAGAATCCGCAGCAGATGCATCCGTCCGTTCTCGAAGAGCTGCGTCTGCTGGCCTCGATCGAGGTTGAAGGTCGCCGGGTGCTGAAACTCCTGCTGCTCGGCGAGCCGCTGATCGAACGGGTCATCGAGTCGCCGCGCATGGCCGGACTGCTGGCGGGTGGCGTTGTGCGGTTCGCACTCGATCCTTTCAGCGAGGATCAGACTGCGGCTTACATCGCCCATCGCCTGCGTGCCGCGGGCTGTGCCAATCCCGATGCGCTGATGCCATACACGCTCATGTCGCGTCTGCATGCCTGCACCGGCGGCGTGCCGTTGCAGATCAACCGGCTTTGCACGCTCGCGCTGACGCATGCCGCGGAGGCGGCGGCGGAAGCCGTGACGCCCGAGGCGCTGGACCGTGCCATTCACGAACTCGGCTGGCAAGCGCGCCTCAACCGCAATCCGGATCTGGCGCATGCGCGTCGCCGTGCCGAGGCGCCGGAGGTTTGCGGGAAGCTCGTCGTTGCTGTGCAGGGAATGCCCGATCGGGAGATCATCCTGGATCACGACCGGGTGCTGATCGGCCGGGGCGAGGAAGCCGATGTGCGTATCGACTCCGTGTTCGTCAGTCGCTATCACGCGCTGGTGGTGCGACATGATGGCCAGGATCTGCTGCTCGATCTCGGCAGCACCAATGGCCTGCTGTACAACTCGCGTCGCGTCCTGCGTCGCGTCCTCAAGGATGGCGACCTGATCCAGGTCGGCCCGGCGAAGGTGACGTACGTGAACCCGCTGGCCCTGCCGCCGGCGCAGCCCGATCCGGCCGAGACCATCTGTTTCGCACGTCCGGGGTTCCCGTCCGTGGCCGGCGAGGACGATGGCAACGGCACTGTGATCGCCTTCGGCCGCCTGGACGAGACGACTCCCTCCGGCCGCTGATTCGTTTCCTGATTCAGCCGCTTACGCTTGCTGCCCGAGGGGGCTGCCAGTAGAGTGTCGGCCCCCAACGCCCGCACATCTTCCGGACTGTACCGCCTGGTTCCCTGTGTAGATCGCGATGCACGGGCCGGGCTGCTGCGCGGCAGTCGTAAGGGCGCATGGGGACCGGCGGGCAATAAAGAGACTGGCAAGCAGTGGATCGGTGGCGAGTTCATAAATTCGGCGGCTCGAGCGTCGCCGATGCGGTGTGCATGGAGCGTGTGGCCAGGATCCTCGAAGAGGACCCCAATCCGCGCCTGGGTGTCGTGCTTTCCGCCTGCAAGGGAATTACGGACGCGCTGCTGAACCTCGTGGCCGCCGCCGAGCGACAGGACGACGACACCGATCGTCGTATCGACGAGATCCGCAAGCGTCACCACGTCATCGCCGAAACGCTGCTGACCGGCGAGCCGCGCACGCAATTTCTCACCACGCTCGAACAGGATCTGCGCGACATCGCCGGCATCCTGCACACGGTCAGGTTGATCCGCGCCGCGTCCCAGATGGTGCGCGATCTCATCGCCGGCTATGGCGAGATCTGGTCGACGCGTCTCTTCAGCGCCTACCTGCGTGCCCGCGGCAAGCGTCCGGGCAAGGTGCAGTGGGTCGATGCCCGCGACGTCGTGTCGGTCGACTGGGGTTCGCTCGGCCCGGCGGTGCGCTGGGAAGTGTCGCAGCAGAACCTGGCAAAGGTGGTGCCGCGCGATCCGGCGATCACGCTGATCATCACCGGCTTCATCGCGCGCGATCCGAAAGGCGTGCAGACGACGCTCGGTCGCAACGGCAGCGATTTCTCGGGCTCGATCTTCGGTGCGCTGCTGGATGCCGAAGAGATCGTCATCTGGACCGACGTCGACGGTGTCCTGAGCGCCGATCCGCGACTCGTGCCCGATGCCAAGGTCATCGATTCGCTGTCGTACAACGAGGCGATGGAACTGGCGTACTTCGGGGCCAAGGTGATCCATCCGCAGACGATGGCACCCGCGGTGGCGAAGGGCATTCCGATCTGGATCCGCAACACTTTCGCGCCGGAGAAGAAGGGCTCGCTGATCTGTGCGAATCCGACGTCCGATCTCGCCGTCAAGGGCATCACTTCCATCGACCGCTGCGCGCTGGTGAACCTGGAAGGCGCGGGGATGATCGGCGTGCCGGGCACGGCGCATCGCCTGTTCGGCGCACTGCGCGATCACGGCATCTCGGTGATCCTGATCTCGCAGGGCAGCTCCGAACATTCCATCTGTTTTGCGATTCCGGAGACCGAAGCCAGCCGCGCCGAAGTCGTC
The DNA here is from genome assembly GCA_964457865.1 of uncultured Steroidobacter sp. GTDB lineage: Bacteria > Pseudomonadota > Gammaproteobacteria > Steroidobacterales > Steroidobacteraceae > Steroidobacter. The sequence continues at coordinate 14,561 of CAYWHG010000101.1, read as the reverse complement.
GTGCGCGACGCCTTCGACAGCGAACTGCGTCAGGGCCAGATCCAGAGCGTCGAGGTCACGAGCGGCTGCAGCATTCTCGCCGTGGTCGGCGACGGCATGGCCGGTTCGCACGGCGTCGCGGCCAAGGTGTTCGGCTCGCTCGGCAGCGCGGCGGTGAGCGTGCGTGCGATCGCGCAGGGCGCCTCCGAGCGCAACATCTCCGTGGTCATCGACGGCAAGCATTCCTCGCGGGCGCTGCGGGCGGTGCATTCCAGTTTCTATCTGTCGCCGCACACGGTTTCGATCGGCCTCATTGGTCCCGGTCTCGTCGGCGGTGCGCTGCTCGACCAGATGGCGTCGCAGGTGGCGCGGCTGTCGCGCGATCTGAAGGTCGATCTGCGCGTGCGTGGCATCATGTCGTCGAAGCGCATGCATCTCGCCAATGTCGAAGTGCCATTGAATCGCTGGCGCGATGCGGTCAGCGCGACCGGCGAGTCGGCGGATCTGACGCGCTTCGCCGAACACACCCACGCCGATCACCTGCCGCACGCCATCATCATCGACTGCTCGTCGAGCAACGAGATCGCAGCGCGCTATCCGGAATGGCTGGCGCAAGGCATCCACATCGTCACGCCGAACAAGAAGGCGAACAGCGGCGATTTCGAACTGTACGGACGCCTGCAGGAAGCGAGGAAGCAGGGCAGCTCGCATTACCTGTACGAGGCCACGGTCGGTGCCGGCCTGCCGGTCGTCCAGACGCTGCGCGACCTGCGCGATACGGGCGATGAGATTCAGCGGATCGAAGGCATCCTCTCTGGCACGCTCGCCTACCTGTTCAATGTCTGGGACGGTTCCGAGCCGTTCTCCTCGGTGGTGCGTGCGGCGAAGTCGAAGGGCTACACCGAGCCGGATCCGCGCGACGACCTGTCGGGTGTCGATTTCGCCCGCAAGCTGATCATCCTCGGTCGCGAGATGGGGCTGCGGCTGGAACTGGGCGATGTACAGCTCGAAGGACTCGTGCCGTCGGCGCTGACATCTTGCGGTCCCGATGAATTTCTCGAACGGCTGCCGGAATTCGACGCGCCGATGGCGCAGAAGCTGGAAGCCGCACGCAGTCGCAATCGAGTGCTGCGCTATGTCGGCTCGCTCGATGCGGCTACCGGCAAGGCGTCGGTCGGCCTCGTCGAACTCGAACGCTCGCATACGTTCGCCAACATCAATCTCACCGACAACGTCGTGCGTTTCCTGACCCGGCGCTACAACGAAAATCCGCTGGTCGTGCAGGGTCCCGGCGCGGGTCCCGAAGTCACCGCCGGCGGCATCTTTGCCGACTTGCTGCGCGTATGCGCTTACCTGGGCGCGAAACTCTGATGCGAACCATTGCGACTGCCTTTGCCCCTGCCAGCGTCGGCAATGTCGCCGTCGGTTTCGACGTGCTCGGCCACAGCTTCCAGACCATCGGCGACAAGGTCACCGCACGCCGTATCGCCGAACCCGGCGTACGCATCTCGTCCATCGGCGGGCTGGTGTCCGATCTGCCGCGCGAGCCGGAGAAGAACACGGCCGGCATGGCCGTGCTGAGCATGGTGCGCGATCTGAAACTCGATTTCGGTATCGAACTCGCGATCGAGAAGGGCATCCCGATCGGCTCGGGTCTCGGCGGCTCTGCGGCCTCGGCCGTCGCCGGCGTGGTGGCGGCGAATGCGCTGCTGCCGACATCGCTGAGCAAGCTCGAGCTGCTCAAGTTCGCGATGCAGGGCGAGGCGGTTGCGAGCGGCGCCGTGCACGTCGACAACATCGCGCCGTCGCTGTTCGGCGGACTGGTGCTGACGGTCGGCATCGACAATCCGAACGTGAAGCAGATTCCCGTGCCGCCGTCGGTGCGCTGCGTGCTCGTGCACCCGCACATGATGCTGTCGACCAAGGCAGCGCGCGAAATCCTCAATCGTTCGATCGATCTGTCCAACGTGATCTGGCAGTCGGCCAATCTCGCCGGCTTCCTCACCGGCTGTTTCACGGGCGATCTGCGCCTCATTCGCGAATCGCTCGAAGACGTGATCATCGAGCCGCAGCGCAAGGTCCTGATTCCCGGCTTCCAGGCCGTGAAGGACGGCGCCATCGCCAGGGGCGCGCTGGGCTGTTCGATTTCGGGCGCAGGCCCGACTGTCTTTGCGTGGTGCGACGAACCCGATGCCGAGGCCGTCCGCGATGCGATGGTGGCCGGCTTCGCCGCGCACAAGCTCGATTCCGATGCCTGGATCTCGACACTCGATCCGGCCGGCGCCCGTGTGATTGACTAACGACTCTCCCGTCCCAGATGCATTACATCAGTACACGCAACCCGCAGCATCGGGTGTTGCTCGGTGAGGCCATCGCGCAGGGCATCGCGCCCGATGGCGGATTGTTCGTGCCGGAATCGTTTCCGCACTTCGTGCCGCATCAGTTCGACGGCAAGAGCAGCCTCGTCGAGGTCGCGCAGCACCTGATCGCGCCCTTTGCCGAAGGCGATGCGCTGTTGTCGGCGGAGCTGGGCGACATCTGCCGCGCCGCATTCGATTTCCCGGCGCCGCTGGTCGAGGTGCCGCAGGCGCCGTCGCCGATGTGGGTGCTGGAACTGTTTCATGGGCCGACCTCGGCCTTCAAGGATTTCGGCGCACGGTTCCTGGCCGAGAGCCTGGAGCGCATTCGCCGCGGCGCGCAGCGCAAGCTGACGATCCTGGTTGCAACTTCGGGCGATACGGGCGGCGCAGTGGCCGCCGCCTTCCACAACCGGCCGTGGGTCGATGTGGTCGTGCTGTATCCGAAGGGTCTCGTGTCGCAGCGTCAGGCGCAGCAGCTCGCCTGCTGGGGCGGCAACGTGCGCACCTTCGCCGTGCACGGCACGTTCGACGACTGCCAGCGCATGGTGAAGGAAGCCTTCCTCGATCGCTCGTTTGCGGAGACGCATCAGCTCTCCTCGGCGAACAGCATCAATGTCGGGCGCCTGCTGCCGCAGATGGTGTACTACGCCTGCGCCGGCCTGGAGCTGTGGCGTCGTAACGGTCGCCGCGCGAACTTCATCATCCCGGCGGGCAACCTCGGCAACTCGCTGGCCTGTATCTGGGCGCGTCATGCCGGCCTGCCGATCGGCGAGATCGTGCTGGCGACGAATGCCAATCAGACCGTCACCGACTTTCTCCGCGACGGCGAGTGGAAGCCGCGCCCGAGTGTCGCCACCCTCGCGTCGGCGATGGATGTCGGCAATCCCAGCAACATGGAGCGGCTGCGGTCGTTGCATCCGGACTTCGAGGAACTGCAGGGCCAGATCGGTGCGTCGAGCGTCGACGACATCGAAATTCGTGCCACCCTCCGCCGCGACTCCCACGAACTGGAGCAGGTCTGGTGCCCGCATACGGCCACGGCCGCCAAGCTGTACCGGCGCCTGCTGGCCAGGGGTGCGAAGGGCGACTGGGTAGTTGTCTCGACTGCCCATCCGGCCAAGTTCAACGATATCGTTGAACCCCAGATCGGCCGGCAGGTGGAGATTCCGCCCAGTCTGGCGCGGTTGCTGTCATTGCCCCGACAGGAAAAGGAACTGGAGCCCACGCTCGAAGCGTTACGGGCACAACTGCAGAACTGACGCATGCCGCTGCCGACGCAAATTCCTTCCTGGGCCTGGCCGGTTGCCGGCGCGATTCTCCTGATCGCGCTTGTGGTCTGGCTTTTCCTGAAAGTGCAGGCGTACCGGGTACGGCGCACGATCGACGCCACCATCGCCAGCGTCGGCTACGAAATGCTCAAGAACGTGCTGCTGCCGAATGGCAACGGCGGGCAGATCCACCTCAACTACGTGCTGCTGACCCAGCGCGGCGTGCTCGTCGCCGACCTGCTCGACCTGCCGGGCGCGGTCTTTGGCGGAGAACAGATGCTGGAATGGACCGCCATCGGCAAGAAGCGTCGCTACACGTTTGCCAATCCGCAGCATGCGCTGTACGACCGCATGGCCGCGGTCAAGCAGCTGATCGGCGATGTGCCGGTGGAAGGACGCGTCATCTTCACGGTGCGCGGCAGCTTCCCGAAGGGCAAGCCGCGCAACGTGCTGCGCATCGACGATCTCGCCGCTGACTTCCCGGTGGTCGACAAGGTGCGCGGCAACATCACTGCCGCCTTCGGCAATGTCTGGGACAACGTGAAGAAGCACGCGCAGCCGAATCCGCTGGCGGTGTGATCTGGGGAAGTGATGAGGTGATGAGGTGAGCAGGTGATGAGGCAAGATGCTTCCGTTCTTGCTTCATCACTTCATCACTTCATCACCTGATCACCTCATCACCCTTTCTCTTCCCATGCTCCGCCACCACCTGCGACACGCAGGCGGTCACTCTCTTCCCCGTTTCGATATCCAGAAATTCATTCGGCCCATGCGCGTTCGAGTGCGGGCCCAGCACGCCGGTCACCAGGAACTGGGTGCGCGGGAATTTTTCAGCCAGCATGCCCATGAACGGAATGCTGCCGCCGGTGCCCATGTACATGGCGTCGCGGCCGAAGAAGTTCTTCGATGCCGATTGCACGGCGGTTTCGAGCCAGGGTTCGGAGGACGGCGCGTTCCAGCCACCCATGCTGGACTCCACTTCGAACGTGACCCTGGCTCCATAGGGCGGGTCGCGCTCGAGTGTCTGTTTGACCGCCGACGCAGCGCGTTCCGGGTCCACGCCGGGCGGCAGACGAAACGAGAGGACGAAGGCCGTCATCGGCCGCAATACATTCCCGGCGCTGCTGGCGGGCGGAATGCCTTCTACGCCGGTCACCGACAGGGTGGGGCGCCACGTACTGTTGAGCAGCAGCTCCGCCGGATCGTCCGACATGGGGCGCATGCCATCGAGGAAGGGGATCTTCCTGAACACCACGTCGCCGAGCGTTACCGCAGCGGCCTGTGCCTGCTGTTCGCGGTCCCGCGGTATGTCGCCGTGCAATTCAGGGATGAGGATGCGGCCGGTCGCGGCATCTTCGACACGTGCCAGCAGTTGTCGCGCGATCCGAAAGCTCGACGCGGCAATGCCGCTGGCCATGCCGGAGTGCACGCCCTCGCGCAGCACTTCGACGCGCAGTGTGCCGATCAGGTTGCCGCGCAGCGACGTCGTACACCAGAACTGGTCGTAGTTGCTGCACTCGGCATCGAGGCACACCACGAGCGACGGCTCGCCGATGCGATCCGCCAATGCGTCGATATAGGCGGGCAGGTCGGGGCTGCCGCTTTCCTCGCCGGCTTCGATCAGGATGATGCAGCGGGCGAATGGAATCTTCTGCTCGGCCAGCGCCAGCAGCGCCAGCAGCGAGCCGAACACCGCATAGCCATCGTCGGCGCCGCCGCGCCCGTACAGGCGGCCGTCGCGGATCACCGGCGTCCAGGGATCGAGGCCTTCCAGCCAGCCTGTGAATTCGGGCTGTTTGTCCATGTGGCCGTACATCAGCACCGTGTCGTCGACGCTGCCGGGGACTTCGATGCACAGCAGCGGCGTGCGACCGGGCAGGCGCACGAGTTCGATCTTCGTGCCGGGCAAGGCATGAGCTTCGCACCACTGGCGCAGGAGTTCGGCGGCGCGATCCATGTGGCCGTGCTCGGCCCATTGCGGGTCGAAGTTCTGTGACTTGTTCGGAATGCGGATGTAATCGCACAGCGTCGGCACGATGGAATCGTCCCACACGCGGTCGATGTACTGTTTCAGTTGCTGGGTGTTCATGGGAGCCTCGGATCGGCAGTCAGTACGTCCAGTTGAACAGTCGCGCGGCATTCGCCGTCGTGGTCGCCGCCAGTTGCACGGCGGATTCGCCGCGGGCCTGCGCGATGGCGGCGAGTACATGCGGCAAGTACATCGGTTCGTTGCGGCGGTTGGCCGGCTTCGGCTTGAGATCGCGCGGCAGCAGGTACGGCGCGTCGGTCTCGATGAGCAGGCGATCCGCCGGGATCTCGCGCACGACCTCGCGCAGATGATGGCCGCGGCGCTCGTCGCAGATCCAGCCGGTGATGCCGATGTGCAATCCCAGATCCAGGTAGGCACGCGCCTCGGCGAGTCCGGCGGTGAAGCAGTGCGCCACGCCGCCCGTCAGGCGTGGCCGGAAATCGCGCAGGATGGCGACGAAGTCCTCGTGCGCATCGCGCTGATGCAGGAATACCGGCTTGCCGAGGCGGACGGCGACGTCGAGCTGGCGTTCGAACGCCGTGCGCTGTACATCGCGTGGCGAAAAATCCCGGTAATAGTCGAGGCCGCATTCGCCGACGGCCACGACTTCGGGCTGGGCGGCGAAGTCCGTGAGCGCGGCGAGCGTGGGCGCATCGAGATCGGTCGCGTGATGCGGATGCATGCCTGACGTCGCGCGGAATGCCTGCGGATGCTTGCGCGAAAACTCCATGGCCCAGCGCGTGCTGGCCAGCGAACTGCCGGTGATCACCATGCGCGTCACTCCCGCCGCCGCAGCCCGGGCAATCAATGCCTCGCGATCGTGATCGAAGCTGTCGTGCGCGAGGTTCAATCCGATGTCGACGAGTTCCGGCGGGGTAGTCAAATCGAGAGTCCGTGTCTGTGGGCGGGAAAGCGCCCTGTGCTATCGTTCAGCGGTAATTTACGGCGCGAATTGTAGTGGAAAGATTGGCGGAGTTTCCTGCATGAAGGCACGGCACTGGCCGTCCATCGCATCGATCCTGCTCGGACTGCTGTGTATACCGGCAGGACAGACCGATGCCGACAGCATGTCGGACCTGGACGATGCCGCCGCCCGTATCCAGTACGCGTTCTACACCCAGGATGCCCGGTCGCTGGAAGAAGGCCTCGCGCTGATCGCGCAGATGGACGCCAACGATCTGCCGCCCGGCATGAAGGACTACTACGGCGCCTACGGTCACTGGAAGCTCGCGCAGATCCATAGGGAGTCTGCGACGGGCAGGTCGGGCAGTGCCGCAAACAAGGCGGCAGCGGACTGCGAACGCCAGGCGAAGGCGGCGCGGACTGCGGATGCGCGCATGGCGGAAGCCTATGCGATCGAAGCCATATGCGGCTCGCTGGGTTCATCGCTGATGGCGTCGGGCTGCGCCGAGCGGCCGCTGCGCACGGCCCGCGAACTCGATGTCCGCAATCCCCGCGTCCGGCTCATCGGACTGCTGTGTGCCGGAAAGGAAGAGAAGGGCTCCGCGACATATGCGCGGCAGCTCAACGAACTGGTGGCCTCGTTCGAAGCGGCGCCGCCGTCCCGACCGGGAAAACCTGACTGGGGGCAGGCCGAAGCACTGCTGATGCTGGGCAGCGGTTACCTGCAGCGCGGCGATTCCCGCGCTGCCCGCGACGTCGTCGAACGGGCACTGGTGATCGCGCCGGACTACCGCAAGGCACAGGAACTGCTGCAGACCGCCGCGGCGCGCAACTGATCGAAGCAGCCTATACTCGCAGCAACATGACTCGCTCAGCACCGCCGGCGGCTCAACTGCAACTGTTCGAGGCACGCGATCCCGCGCAGCCCTGGCACGTCCGCATCAGCCGTCGCGCCCGCCGCCTGTCCGTGCGTGTGTATCCCGGTGGACGGGTGGAAGTCGTGGTACCGCCCGGCGCGTCGGCCGCGACGGTCGAACGTTTCGTCGGGACGCATCGGCAGTGGATCGACGACCGTGTGGCCGATCTGTCGGCCATCAGCGGGATCGCGCGAGATGCGCTGCCTGACTCGATTGCGGTGCCGGCGCTGCAGAGAACGTATGCGGTCGACTATCGCCGCACTGCCAGCTCGGATGTTCGCGCCGTCGTCGTGACGCCCGCGACACTGATCGTCGCGGGAACGCTGGACAACGAACAGCGCGTCGCCCGCACGCTGCAACGCTGGTTGATGGAGCTGGCCCACTCGGAACTGAGCCGCGTGCTGGCGCAGATCGCCAGCGAGCATGACTTCGGCTTCCGACGCGTGCAGATCCGGCGTCAGCGCACGCGCTGGGGCAGTTGCTCGGCGAGCGGGACGATCAGCCTCAACGTCTGCGCGCTGTTCCAGGAACCGGCGGTCATGCGCTACCTGCTGATCCATGAACTCAGTCATACGCGCCACATGAACCATTCGCGACGCTTCTGGGCGCAGGTGGAGGCCATCGAGCCCGACTACAAGCGCCTCGATCGCGAACTGCTGCAGGGCTGGCAACGAGTGCCGGGATGGATGTTCCGATGAGCGACAAACCTTCTCCCGACCCGCGCGCCAAGCCTGTCGACCTGTCGGACGAGCAGGTCCATTGGGATCTCGGCGAGTCGCAGAGCTACGGACAGTACCTGCAGCTCGACAGGATCCTGAGCGCGCAGCAGCCGATTTCGTACGAGCACGACGAGATGCTGTTCATCGTCATCCACCAGGCATCCGAGCTGTGGATGAAACTGTGCCTGCACGAACTGTCGGGCGCGCTGGATCACATCCGCCGCGACGATCTCGGTCCCTCGTTCAAGATGCTGTCGCGCGTGTCGCGCATCCAGGCGCAGCTCACGCAGTCGTGGGACGTACTTGCCACCATGACGCCGGCCGAGTACTCGGCGTTCCGCAACCAGCTCGGGCGCGCGTCGGGGTTCCAGTCGTTCCAGTATCGCGCGCTCGAATTCATCATCGGCAACAAGAACGCCGACATGATCGAAGTCCACCGGCACGACCCGGAGCGCTACGACGTCCTGCAGCGCATGCTGCGCAGCCCGAGCATCTACGACGAATCGCTGCGCCTGCTGAGCCGCCGCGGTTTCGAGATTCCGGAGGAGTACCTGGACCGCGACTGGTCGCAGCCCTATCAGCCGAACAAGCAGGTGGCCGCCGCCTGGCTTTCGGTCTATCACAGCATCGACGAGAACTGGGACCTGTACGAGCTGGCGGAGAAGCTGGTCGACCTCGACATGAAGTTCCAGCTCTGGCGCTTCAGCCACATGAAGACCGTCGAACGCATCATCGGCTACAAGCGCGGCACCGGCGGCACCGGCGGCGTGTCCTATCTCACCAAGGCACTCGAACTGCGGTTCTTTCCTGAACTCTGGACGATCCGCACGTCGATGTAGGAAGAGTTCGGATTAACCGCAAAACGCATAGAACGCATAGACGGAAAAAGAGATTGGTCGCAAAAAGCGCAAAAAAGCGCAAAGGGATAAGGTCAGGAATCCCGTTCCGATTCTTTTCCGACCTTGCGCCTTTTGCGCCTTTTGCGGCCATTTCTCTTCTCTGATTTATGCGTTCTATGCGTTCTTTGCGGTTACTCCGATTCTTGTTCTTGATTTCTTCCAGATCCTCCAGCCCAGCAGTACCGCGACGATGACCGCATAAATCAGCGGTTCGCGGATGTCGGCCTTCACCTGCCACCAGTAGTGCCAGACGCCGAGCGGCGCGATCACGTAGATCAGGCGGTGCAGGGTTTTCCAGCGTTTGCCGAGGCGCCGCATCATGGCGTTCGTGGATGTGGCGGCGAGCGGGATGAGCAGCAGCAGCGCCGCGAAGCCGATCGTGATGAAGGGTCGCTTGACGATGTCGGGCAGGATGCCTTGCCAGTACAGGCCCTGATCGAGAATCAGCCAGGTCAGGAAGTGCAGCAGCACGTAGGTGAAGGCGAACAGGCCGAGCATGCGGCGCAGTTGCACGAGCCAGGGCGCATCGAACCAGTCGCGCAGCGGCGTGACGGCGAGCGTGATGATGAGTAACCGCAATCCCCATTCGCCCAGTGTGTCCTGAATGAATTCGACAGGGTTTGCGCCGAGCGATCCGCCGATGCCGAACGCGCGCAGGATCAGCAGGCACAGTGGCAGGGAACAAAGCAGGAATACAGCCGGCTTGATGTAGCGGCGAACGGTGGACGTGGAGGGCATGGGGTCCGGGGAACCTGCGTACTCCGTTCGTGCTGAGCTTGTCGAAGCACTCTGGGAAAAAGAGACCCTTCGACAAGCTCAGGGCGAACGGAAACCTGGTTCAGATTTGTCGTTCCAGGTCACTAAATTAGTAGTTTTTCACGAGATTCATGCCGCGATACAGGTCGGCGACTTCTTTCTCATAGCCGTTGAACATCTGCGTCGGCACGCGCGAGTTGAACAGGCCCGCGCCGATGCGCCGTTCGCGCGCCTGGCTCCAGCGCGGATGATCCACGTTCGGGTTCACGTTGGCGTAGAAGCCGTACTCATGCGGCGCCGAAATATTCCAGGAGGTCGGCGGTTCCTTCTCGGTGAAGCGGATTTCGACGATGGACTTGATGCCCTTGAAGCCGTACTTCCACGGCGTGACGAGCCGCAGCGGCGCACCGTTCTGGTTGGGCAACGTCTTGCCGAAGACACCGACGGCCAGCAGCGACAGAGGATGCATGGCCTCGTCCATGCGCAGGCCTTCGACGTAGGGCCACTTGAGTACGTCGTAGCGCTGGCCCGGCATTTCCTCCGGGCGAAACACGGTCTTGAAGGCGACGTACTTCGCTTTCGACGTCGGGTTGAATCGCTTGAGCACGTCGGCCAGCGGCACGCCCACCCAGGGAATGACCATCGACCAGGCTTCGACGCAGCGCAGTCGATAGACGCGTTCTTCGAGCGCGTGCGGCTTGAGGAGATCTTCGAGCGCGAACTTGCCGGTCTGTTCGGCTTCGCCGGCGACCGTGACGGTCCATGGCTCCGTGCGGAAGCGTCCCGAGTTCGCTGCCGGAGCCGATTTGTCGACACCGAACTCGTAGAAGTTGTTGTAGCCCGTTACGTCTTCGTAACTGTTCTGCGGCTCGCTGGTGCTGAATTTGTCGCTGTGCGTGAACTTGAGCGGTGTGACCGCGGCTGCGGCGTCGCGAGCCGAGCCGAGGCCCGTCAGGCCTGCGGCCAGTGCGGCCTGCAGCAGCGTTCGACGGTTCAGATACGTCGACTCGGAGGCGATTTCCGAAGGGAGGATGCCTGCCGAATCACCGGGTTGTCTGCGCTTGATCCACATGAATCCATCTCCGCGAGCATGGGATGACTGATCAAAGAGACCCGTCGTACCGCGAAATTATCACTCAATAACGCATCCGGGTTCCCACAGTTCGCCAGAATTCCTGCCGCTCATTGCCCGAATGCCCTGCGACGCTTGCGAAATGACGCTCCTGGTGCGTCAGGCGTCAAGAATCGTCATCGCAGGAGAGACAACAATGGCAATCGGGTTTCGCGCGCCGACGTCGCTGGCGTCGAAGGCGCTCATCATTTCAGGCATCGTATTGTTGCTGTTGGTTCCGCTGATGTTATTGCGCGGACTCGTTACCGAAAGAACCGCATTGCGCGAACAGGCAACGGCAAAGGTTGCGGACGGCTGGGGCGGCGATCTGATTGTGGGCGGACCGATACTGACGCTGCCCATCCTGTGTACGGTCACGGACGGCGAGAAGACGCATGTCGTGCGTTCAGAGATCTACATCCTGCCGTCGCGATTGAATGTCGCAATAGATCTGAATCTGGAAGAGAAACCACGCTACGTCGGGATCTATGCGGTGCCCGTCTATCTTGCGGGCGTGAAGCTCACGGGCGAGTTCGACTTCCAGGCCCTGCAGCCGCAACTGAACCGGACCGGCGTCACGTACCTGTGGGAGGAGAGCCGTGTGCGGCTGCCGTTGTCGGAAGTGCGCAGCCTGCGCGAAATCCGCCAGGCGCGGATCGGCGATCAGGCAGTTTCATTCGGGCCATCGAGCCAGGGGCTGTATCGCGGCGTGGATGCACCGGTGCAATCGTTCGAGCATGGACAGCCGCTGACCTTCGAGTTCGATGCCGTGATCGCCGGTACGCGCAGCTTTGCAATCATCCCGGTCGGCAGCACGACGTCGGTGGCGATGCATTCCAACTGGCCGCATCCGTCGTTCCAGGATGCCTTCCTGCCGGTCGAACATACGGTCACCGATCGTGGTTTCGATGCGCGCTGGCAGGTGCTCGAACTGAACCGGCCGTATCGCCAGGTGTGGACGCAGGGAGAAGTGCGTGAGGCGCAGTTGCTGGAATCTGCCTTCGGCGTGGGGTTGTACCAGCCCGTCGATGTCTACCAGCGTGGCGAACGCGCCATCAAGTACGCGCTGCTGTTCATCGCGCTGACGTTCCTGACGTTCTTTGCCTGGGAGCAGGTGAGTCGCGTCCGGTTGCATCCGTTCCAGTATCTGCTGGTCGGGCTCGCGCTGAGCACGTTCTACCTGTTGCTCATCGCGCTGTCCGAACACATCGCGTTCCTGCTCGCCTACGCGATTGCGGCAACCGGGTTGATCCTGCTGATCGGCATCTACATCGCCGGCGCACTCGGCAGCCGCGTTCGCGGCGTGGTCGCGGGAACGGCGATGACCGTGGTCTACGGACTGCTGTACGTGCTGGTGCTGTCCGAAGACTACGCCCTGTTGCTCGGCGCCATCATTCTCTTCATCGCACTCGCGGCGGTGATGCTGGTGACGCGCAGGATCGACTGGTATCGCGCGGCAGAGGCGGTTGAGGCGTGAAGATCGGTTCTTTGTTTCTGTGGGGCCGGCTTTAGCCGGCCTCCGGAAATCGGCTGAAGCCTGCTCCCACAGAGGAGACTTTGTGCAGCTAGGCCGGCGGCGGACCTTCGTGAAATTGCGGCAGCGAATCCGCGATGTCGAACCAGTTTGCCTTGTAGCCGACAAAGATATGCGCCTGGGGGCGCGTGCCCGGATCGTCGTCGAGGGTGCCGGCAGGAATGACCACGGCACCGCGCTCCGCCGAAACGCGCGGCGCGGCACTGCCGCACTTCCGGCAGAACGCAACCGCGAAGAAACGCGCTTCGGGAACCTTGTATACGTCCACATCCGCTTCGCCGCTCAGGAACTGGAAGTCGTCGAGCCGGTAGAAGAGATTGGTGGCATGCGCGCTGCTGCGCCCGCGACGGCAGCGCGTGCAGTGACAATTCATCATGCGCAGCGGCGTGCCCTGCAGCTGAAATGCCACGGCGCCGCACAGGCAGCTGCCGGCGACAATGCCCTCGCGTTGTTCGGTGGTGAGCCGTGTCACGCCGGTGGTGCCGAATTCCTCCGGATATTCCTCGTGCTGCGGCAGGGCATCGGCGATCTGCGTCCACGGCGCCCGCGAGCCGACAAACCAGTGCGCCTGCGGTTTCAGGTCGAGATCGCCTGCCAGATTGCCTGCGGGACAGATGACCATGTCCATGTCTTTCATTACGGACGGTGCAACCGAGCCGCAGCTCCGGCAGAACGAACGCTGCCCCTTGTCGGACGAGGCATACGTCACCACATTGTCCTCGCCCGCAACCCAGCGGAACCCCACCAGGGGCGCCGCGGCGAACGTGGCGAACGATCCGCCGTGATGCTTGCGACACATCGAGCAGTGACAATGCACCATGGCGTTGAGCGGACCGTCGATCTCGTAACGGACGCCGCCGCACAAACAGGTTCCTTCGATGGGCGGGTGCTTGTCCGACATGGGGACTCCGGCGTGGTGAGTTTTCGACCATAGCAATATGTGACGGACTCCTCCATACGCAGGAACGGGCTGCAAAAATTTAGGGTTTTGATGGGTTCATCCGACGCCGCCGACCATGGTAAAAGACCAGCGAACATGACCAGTGAACATGACTAGCGACAACACACAACGGCTGAGCCTGCGCGAACAGGTCGAGCGCCTGCTGCCCGGCTGGCAGAGCTGGTATCCCAGCCTGTTTCATGCGGCGGAGGATCTCGGCCTGATCCGCGCACGCGTGTGTTCGCCGGATTCGCTGATGCTGTCGAACCGTCACGCGGCGGTTCGCGAAGAAGCCGTGCGCGCGTTCAAGGAACAGTGGGGTGTGGAAGACGAGCAGGAAGTCCCGCCGGCCCAGCACCTGCAGATGATGAAGCGCATCCAGGACCAGATGCGCTCACGGAACAATCCGAAGCAGGGCAATACCGCGAAGCGGCGCGGCAGATAGCAAGAAAGAAATGGCCGCAAAAAGGCCCAAAAGACACAAAGTTCAGAGTCGGATTCTTTTCATATTTTGCGTTCTTTGCGCCTTTTTGCGGCCATTGATCCTCTCCTGTCTTCAATCTCCCAATGCCGCCAGATCCCGCTCATAGTTGGCGTAGGAATCCTTCAGCGACGCCGAGTTCAGCAGCATCGTCGCGATGACTTCGTCCGATCCCGGTTTCATCACGCGTGTGCGGATCCACATGCTCTCGGTGCGGCGGCTGCCGCTCAGTGCGACCACTTCACGCTCGATCTCGTAATCCTCGCCGACAAACAACGGGCCCTTGATGAGGCGGATTTCCTGATCGGCGAACAGGCCGACCACGGGCCCGCGTACCGGGAACTCGTTGGCATCGCGACTGTGGTTCAGGAACACGCTGATCATCTCGACAGGGATGACCGCGCGGCCCCAGGGTGATGCGCCTGCCGTGGCTGTCGCATACCACGGCGAGTTCTCCGTGATCACCTTGAGTTTGTCGGCCAGCGAGAAGGGATAGAGATTGCCCATGTGCTGATTGGCGTCCATGCGGATACGCATGCGCGTGCCTCGCATGCCGATGCGGACATCGTGCAGGATCACGAGTTTCTCGGGCGTCGCGAGTTCGCCGAGCCGCTTCTCGAGTGCGGAGGGAGGATTGTCGGTACCCACCGAGGCGGTGCCGCGCA
>CAYWHG010000100.1:13513-17182 GCA_964457865.1 uncultured Steroidobacter sp. | reverse complement strand
CGGCGAGCCAGCAACTGAATTCCTCGCGTGCAGGACGTTTGCCGAGCCCCAGTGCGACCGCCGCAATCTCGCGCTCCGCACCGGGAATCAGGACAACCTTGAATCGCTCGCCCTTGAAGGCATTGGCTGCAACCCAGTTCCTGGCGGCCGCATCCAGCGCACCGCGCCATTCGTCGAAGGTGTCTTCGTAGACCAGATGAATGGGAACGGACCCGGCGTGAGCGACGGTCGTGAGCATGGTTGCGGGCAAGTGCGATGCAGCAGGCAGGCGGAGCGAAAGAATATCAGGCCTGCAGCTCTCTTCCGGTTCAGGATCGCGCAGACGGGGTCGGATTCAGGCGCTGCAGACCCCGCGCAATTGTGTACAAGGGGTTGACAAGATCTGCGGGCGTATGATGCCATCCGCCTGATTTATCACACCGTCTTGCTCCTCTGCGCTCGATGTCGTCCGCCCGGTTGTGTAGCCCGCCGCAAGGCGTGGTCACTGCCGACGACCCACACAGAGGATGGCGGCTGAACCGTCGGACGGCTGACGTCGGACGAGAAGTCGGATCAGGGCCACGATACCGTACAACGAACCCCGCACCGGCCAGCCCGAGGCGGGGTTCTTTATTTTGTTTGAACACGCCTCAGGAGCGCACATGCAGATTTATTCGCAGAAGGACGTCAACAAGAAAGCCCTCAAGGGCGCGCGCATCGCCATTCTCGGCTACGGCAGCCAGGGCCGCGCGCATGCACTGAACCTCAAGGACAGTGGCTTTGACGTCGTCGTAGGCGTGCGCAAGAGCGGCGCCAGCTGGGGCAATGCGAAGAAGGACGGCCTTGCCGTCGCCGAACCCGTGGAAGCCGTGAAGGGTGCCGCGCTGGTCGCTTTCCTGACGCCGGATCTGACGCAGAAGGATCTGTACAAGGAAGTCATCGCAGGTATCAATAAAGGCGCGACCATCCTGTTCGCGCACGGCTTCAACGTGCACTTCGGCCTTATCAAGCCACGCAAGGATCTCGATGTCGTGCTGATCGCACCGAAGGGCCCGGGCGGCCTCGTACGTCGTCAGTATGAGCAGGGTCGCGGCGTGCCATGCCTGCTCGCCGTCTACCAGGATGCGACGCGCAAGGCGAAGGACAACGCCCTCGCCTACGCGCACGGCATCGGCGGCACCCGTGGCGGCGTGCTGAAGACCACGTTCGCAGAAGAGACTGAAACGGATCTGTTCGGCGAACAGGTCGTGCTGTGCGGCGGCACCACGGAACTCGTGGTCAAGGGTTTCGAGACGCTGGTGGAAGCCGGCTACCAGCCTGAAGTCGCCTACTACGAAGTGCTGCACGAACTGAAGCTGATCGTCGACCTGCTGCACGAAGGCGGTCTCGCCAAGATGCACAAGTTCATCTCCGAGACGGCGAAGTACGGCGATCTGACGCGTGGCCCGCGCATCGTCAACAAGGGCACGAAGCGCGAAATGAAGAAGGTCCTGCAGGAAATCCAGCAGGGCAAGTTCGCGCGTCAGTGGATGAGCGAGAACAAGGCCGGCCGCAAGAAGTACAACAAGCTGATGAAGCAGGATCTCAATCACAAGATCGAGAAGGTCGGCGTGAAGCTGCGCGAGCGCATGCCCTGGCTGCAGGAGAACGCATAAGGCACTTCGCGATACCCGGCCGGTCGTGCTGACGGCCGGGTATCTGCATCATCACGAGAGACAGGAGCCGCCATGCCGATCAATGCCGCCAAACACATCTGGTACAACGGCAAGCTCGTACCCTGGGAGAAAGCCACGGTACACGTGCTGGCTCACGCCCTGCACTACGGCTCCACGGTGTTCGAAGGCGTACGCTCCTACGCGACGTCCGACGGTCCGATCATCTTCCGGCTCAAGGATCACACGCGCCGGCTGTTCGATTCCGCGAAGATCCATCGCATCGACATCCCCTACTCGCCTGATGACATCAATGCTGCCTGCAAGGAAATCATCGTCAGCAACGAACTGAACAAGGGCGCCTACATGCGTCCGTTCGCCTTCCGCGGCTACGGCGAAATCGGCGTCGCGCCGAAGACGCCGCCTCCCGTCGACACCGTCGTCGCGGCATTCGAATGGGGCGCGTACCTCGGCGCCGAAGGATTGCAGAACGGCATCGACGTCTGCGTCTCCTCCTGGCAGCGTCTCGCGCCGAACACGATTCCGGCGCTGGGCAAGGCCGCGGGCAACTACCTCTCGAGCCAGCTCATCAGCATGGAAGCCAAACGTCTGGGCTTCGCCGAAGGCATCGGCCTGAGCACGGATGGCATGGTCAGCGAAGGCGCCGGCGAGAATCTGTTCCTGATCCGCGATGGCGCCATCTTCACGCCCGCGCTGTCGAACTCGATCCTGCAGGGCATCACGCGCGACACCGTCGTTACGCTGGCCCGCGTACACGGCTTCGAAGTGCGCGAGCAGGCCATTCCGCGCGAACTGCTGTACTTGGCGGACGAAATCTTCCTGACCGGCACGGCGGCGGAAATCACGCCGGTGCGTTCCGTGGACCACATCACCATCGGCGCTGGAAAACGCGGTCCCGTGACCGAGGCGCTGCAGTCCGCCTTCTTCGGCCTGTTCAGCGGCAAGACGCCGGACAAGTGGGGCTGGCTGGAACCCTGCAGCGGCGGCACGAAGAACGTGGCGGTGGGTGCCTGATCCGTGACCCATCGCGCGTCGCGATGCCGCACTGACGATTCATCAAACACGAACCATCATCGAGCCGGCAATCTGCCCGCATCGCCCGAGGACCTGTCCACTCATTCATGAACGCCAAGACACTCTTCGAGAAAGTCTGGGAACAGCATCAAGTCGTTCCCGAAACGGCGGACACGCCGGCCGTGCTGTACATCGACCTGCACCTGGTGCACGAAGTCACCTCACCGCAAGCCTTCTCGCTGCTGCGCTCGCTGGGCCTCAAGGTCCGCCGCATCGATCGCACGCTGGCGACGATGGATCACTCCACGCCGACCGATCCCGATGAAGTCTTCGGCCGCGTGCCGATCAAGGTCGAATCCGCCGCGCGCCAGGTGAAGGAACTGGAAAAGAACTGCCGCGAGTTCGGCGTCGAACTGCTGGGCCTCGGCAGCGACCAGCGCGGCATCGTGCACGTGATCGGCCCAGAACAGGGTGCGACGCAGCCCGGCAAGACCATCGTCTGCGGCGACAGCCACACGGCGACCCATGGGGCCTTCGGCGCCCTCGCCTTCGGCATCGGCACGACCGAAGTCGGCCATGTGCTGGCGACACAGTGCCTGCTGCAGCGACGTCCCAGGACCCTCGCCATCGAAGTGAAGGGTCGCCTCGCGCCCGGCGTCACGGCGAAGGATCTGATCCTCGCGATCATCGGGCAGATCGGTGTCTCCGGCGGAACCGGACACGTCATCGAGTATCGCGGCGCAGCCATCGAAGCGATGTCGATGGATGAACGCATGACCATCTGCAACATGTCGATCGAGGCCGGTGCACGCGCGGGCATGATCGCTCCCGACGAAACCACATTCGCGTACCTGAAAGGCCGCCGCCTCGCGCCGCAGGGCGCCGCCTGGGACAAGGCAGTCGCCGAATGGCGCAAGCTGAAGACCGATCCCGGCGCGCGCTTCGATCGCGTCGTGGAGTTCGATGCGAGCACGCTCGAACCGATGATCACCTACGGCACGCA
>CAYWHG010000100.1:0-13413 GCA_964457865.1 uncultured Steroidobacter sp. | reverse complement strand
CGCGGCCTGGACAAGATCTTCACCGACGCCGGTGCCGAGTGGCGCGAATCGGGCTGCTCGATGTGCCTCGGCATGAATGGCGACCTGGTCGACAAGGGCCAGTACGCCGTCAGCACCAGCAATCGCAACTTCGAAGGACGCCAGGGCATCGGCGCCCGCACGCTGCTGGCCAGTCCCGCGACGGCGGCGGCCGCCGCCATCGCCGGCCGGATCACCGATCCGCGCGAATACCTGACAGAACCGACCTCGACGACGCACTGACCATGCAACCCATCCGCATCATCGAATCGAAAACCGTCGTCCTGCCCTCGACGAACATCGATACCGACCAGATCATCCCGGCGCGCTTCCTGACGACGACCACCAAGGAAGGACTCGGCAAGCAGCTGTTCGCCGACTGGCGCTACGACAGCAGCGGTGCAACGAAGCCCGACTTCATTCTCAATCGCCCTGAAGCGGCGGGTTGTGCGGTGCTGGTCGCCGGACGCAATTTCGGCTGCGGTTCCTCGCGCGAACATGCGCCGTGGGCGCTGGTGGACTTCGGTTTCCGCGTCGTCATCAGCACCGAGATCGCCGACATTTTCCGCAGCAATTCGCTCAAGAACGGTCTGTTGCCCATTGTCGTCGACGAAGCGACTCACGAGTGGCTGCTCGCCAATCCGGGCGCACAGGTGCGTGTCGATCTGGAAACCAATTCCCTGGCGCTGCCGAATGGCACGTCGGTGACGTTTCCCATCGAGAGCTTTGCACGCTATTGCCTGCTGAACGGCACGGATGAACTCGGCTTCCTGCAGCAGCAGGCGGATGCCATCGCAAGATTCGAACAGGCACGCGCATGAGCATTCAGGCAAAGATCGTCATTCTCGCCGGCGACGGCATCGGCCCCGAAGTCACGCATGAAGGCACGCGTGTTCTCGAAGCGGTCGCGAGCCGCTTCGGTCACGAGTTCAAGTTCGAAGCGCATCTGATCGGCGGCGCAGCGATCGACGCCACGCAATCCGCCCTGCCCGCCTCAACGCTCTCGGCCTGTGGCACCGCAGATGCAGTGCTGCTCGGCGCGGTGGGCGGTCCGAAGTGGTCGGATCCGGACGCGAAGGTTCGGCCCGAGCAGGGTCTGCTGGCACTGCGCAAGGGTCTCGGACTGTTTGCGAATCTGCGTCCGGTCAGCCTGCATCCCGCGCTGCTCGACTCGTCGCCGCTCAAGCCCGAAGTCCTGCAGGGCACCGACATCATGGTGGTGCGCGAACTCACGGGCGGTATCTACTTCGGCGAGAAGACGCGTACGGCGGACTCCGCCAGCGATCTGTGCACCTACACCGTCGAAGAGATCGAGCGCGTCACCCGCGTGGCCGGCAGGCTTGCGATGACGCGACGCAAGTCGATCGCCTCCGTCGACAAGGCCAACGTGCTCGAAACGTCACGCCTGTGGCGCAGCACGGTCGAGCGCGTGCTCTCGAGAGAATTTCCCGAAGTGAAGCTGGAACATATGCTGGTCGACTCGGCGGCCATGCACCTCATCCGCAAGCCGGCGAGCTTCGACGTGATCGTCACCGAGAACATGTTCGGCGACATCCTCACGGACGAGGCCTCCATGCTGGCCGGGTCCCTCGGGCTGCTGCCCTCGGCCTCGCTCGGCGCCGGCCGCCTGGGCCTCTACGAGCCCATCCACGGCTCCGCCCCGGACATCGCCGGCCGCGGTATCGCCAATCCCCTGGGGACGATCCTCAGCGTCGCCATGCTTCTGCGGCATTCCCTGGAGCTGCCAGCGGAGGCGCAAGTAGTTGAAAAAGCTGTGGCCGACGCCGTTGCCGAGGGCCTCCGAACCGCCGATATCGCCGCCGGCAAGCCGGCCCGGAGCACCCGGGAAGCCGGCGATGAAGTGGTCAAGCGAATCCTGCGGTAAATCATGTAACTTGATGATTTATCAGGCACAAAATGGACGTGTGCCGAGGGGCGAATTTTCTTGCCACAAACCGCGATGAGGCGGTTATGATCTCCCCGACCCCGGTGATTCGATCTCTGCCGGGGTTTCCGCCTTCGGGCAAATCTCCATGTCTCGACCACTGTGGTCGAGGTGTCTTTGGTGGAAACAGGGCTCGTGTCGGGTTAGTCCCCAAGGTCGATGACGGCTCCGCCGATATCGCCACGACCGCGCTTCTAAGTTGCCACATCAAGGCCGGCGTAGAGCCGGCCTATTTTTTTGTCTGTCGTTCGCGGCGCGGCTCTCGTGTCCACTCTTCATAGAACGGCGGCAGATCGCGCGGCAGCGTCGCCTCGAAACGAGGCGAACGCTTCTCGATGAACGACTGCACACCCTCCTTGCCGTCGCGCAGGCTGGTATAGAACACCGCCAGCGAGTCGACACGATGCGCTTCCAGCGGATGCGCCTGCGCGGAATTCCGGTACAGCATCTGTCGCGCGAGTGCGATGGCCACCGGCGAGCGATTGTCGATGATGCGTCGCGCGAGCTTCTTCGCCTCATCGAGCAACAGCTCAGGCGACACCACCGCTTTCACCAGCCCACCGCGCTTCGCTTCCTGCGCGTCGAAGATATCCGCGGTGTACACCCATTCGAGCGCCTGCGACAACCCGACGACGCGCGGCAGGAACCAGGACGAACAAGCCTCCGGCACGATACCGATCTTGCCGAAGACGAAGCCGAACTTCGCCTGCTCCGACGCCAGGCGAATGTCCATCGCGAGCGTCATGGTCGCCCCGATACCGACGGCAACGCCGTTTACCGCGGCAATGACGGGCTTGGTGCATTCGAAAATGGCCAGCGTCACCCGACCGCCGGTATCGCGTACGCCCTGCGCGATTGCCGGATCGTCGAGCCGGTCATGCATGTCATCGAGCGTCGGCTGCTGCGATTCGTCGAGTCCGAACACATTGCCCGGCACGGACAGATCCATGCCGGCACAGAAGGCCTTGCCTGCACCGGTGACGATGACGGCACGAACGCTCTCGTCGTCATTGACGCGCCGGAATGCATGCACCAGCTCATCGGCCATCTGCGTCGTGAACGCATTCATCCGGTCAGGACGGTTCAGCGTCAGGACCAGGAGTCCGTCAGCCACCTCGTATCGCAGCGTCGTGTAGTCCATCGAGGATCTCCGCAGCGTCAGGCCGTCGCCAGCCGCACTGCCCGCTGCAGATGCTCGCGGCAGTCCGTAACGATGCGCTCGAGCAGTTCGGCGCAGGTCGGCACGTCGTCGATGAGACCGATCACCATGCCGGCACTGACCACGCCGCCGTTCACATCGCCGTTACGCAACGCGACCTTGCCGCGGGCACCGGCAACCAGCGGGCGAACCTCCTCGAACTTCGCGCCCTTCTTTTCCATCGCCACGACTTCGTCGGAGATCGTGTTCTTGAACACGCGTGCGGTGTTGTGCATGGTGCGGAACATCAGGTTGGTGTCGCGCTCGGTAGCGCTGACGAGCGCCTGCTTGATGTTGTCGTGTACCGGCGCTTCCTTCGTGCACATGAAGCGCGTCCCCATGTTGATGCCCTCCGCGCCGAAGGCGAGCGCCGCTGCCATACCGCGCCCGTCGGCGATACCGCCGGAAGCCACGACGGGGATCTGCAATGCCCGCACGGCCGCTGGAATCAGGATCATGTTGGGAACGTCGTCCTCGCCCGGATGGCCTGCGCATTCGAAGCCATCGATGCTGACGATGTCGACGCCATAACGCTCCGCTGACAGTGCATGCCGCACTGACGTGCATTTGTGCACGACCTTGACGCCATGCTGCTTGAACAGACCGATGAAATCCTTGGGGCTGTTGCCTGCGGTCTCGACGATCTTGATGCCGCTCTCGATGATGGCGCGCATGTACTCGGCATACGGCGGCGGCGTGATGGCCGGCAGGATGGTGAGGTTCACGCCGAACGGCTGGTCGGTCATGCCGCGGCAACGTTCGATCTCACGACGCAGATCGTCCGGCGTCGGCTGCGTCAGCGCCGTGAGAATGCCGAGACCACCGGCATTGGAAACGGCCGACGCCAGCTCTGCCGTGCCGACCCACTGCATGCCGCCCTGAATGATCGGATATCGAATTCCCAGTAACTCGCTGACTCGCGTTCTCATTGGCTCTGTCTGTGTGTGATGTACGAGCGCACAGAGTACACAGAGCGATGCAGGCGGAACACTGTCCGCTGCAACTCAGACAGCAGCCGCGCGATCGAGCCCGCTCTGCAGATCGTTGATGAGGTCATCAACGTTTTCGATGCCGACCGAGAGACGCAACAGCGAATCGGAAATGCCGGCACGCAGACGCGCGTCCGCCGCCATGCCTGCATGCGTCATGCTCGCCGGATGCGCAACAAGGCTTTCCACGCCGCCAAGGGATTCGGCGAGCGAGAAGCAGCGCAGTCCGCTCAGGAACGCGCGAACCTGCGGGATGGCGCCCTCGAGTTCGAAACTCACCATCGCACCGAATCCGCTCTGCTGCTGTTGGGCGAGCGCGTGTTGCGGATGCTGCGGCAGACCCGGATAGAACACCTTGCTGACGGCGGAATGCCGCTCCAGCAACTGCGCAATCTGCGCTGCATTGCTGCCGTGAACGGCAAGCCGCGCATGCAGCGTCCGCAGTCCACGCAGTGTCAGATAGCTGTCGAACGGCGAACCCGTGACGCCGATGCAGTTCGCCCACCACACCAGTTTCTCGTACAGCTCGGTGGTTGCTGCAGCCACCGCACCGCCGACCACGTCGCTGTGACCGTTCAAATATTTCGTCGTCGAGTGCAGCACCAGATCCGCGCCCAGCGCGATGGGCTGCTGCCAGGCCGGCGACAGGAATGTATTGTCGACCAGCACCAGCGCGCCGGTCGCGTGTGCAGCAGCCGCGATCTGGCGGATGTCGACGATGCGCAGCAACGGATTGCTGGGTGTTTCGATCCACACCAGCCGCGGCTTCTTCGCCAGTGCCGCCGCAAGCGCCGTCGAATCCGTCTGATCGACGAACTCGACCCGCAGCGCACCGCGCTTTGCCAGCGAATCGAACAGCCGGTAGGTTCCGCCATAACAATCATGCGGCGCGATCAGCAGCTCATCGCTGTTCAGCAACTGGCAGACGAGCGTTACTGCCGCCATGCCGGAAGCTGTGATCACTGCGCCGGCCGCACCTTCCAGCGTGGCGATGGCATCGCCGAGCGCATCGCGGGTGGGATTGCCCGAGCGCGTGTAATCGTAGGCACCCTTCTCGCCGAAACCCTTGAACGCATAGGTAGACGTGAGGTGGATCGGCGGTACGACCGCCTGGTGCTGGGTATCGGATTCCAGTGCGGCGCGAACGGCACGAGTGGCGGAACCGAAGTCGTCGCTCATCAGGCAGCCCCCAGAACACGATCGAAGACAGTCTGCAGCGCCTCGCGTTCCTTGAGGAAGGCATCGTGGCCGTACAGCGATGAGATCTCGACCAGTTCGGCCGGTCCGCCTAGCTTCGAACGCAATGTCTGCATATCGCCCAGCGGTACGATCTGATCCTCGCGAACGCCGACCAGGGTGGTCGGTACCCTGATGCGCGAGGCATCGACGCGATGCAGGTCGATGGACTCGGACAGGCACACGAAAGCTTCCGGCAGATACGACGCCGCGTAGGCATCGCCGCGCGCGAGCAGGTAGCTTTCGACCGGAAACTGGAAGCGACCATCGATTCGTTCCGGCTCCGCATCGAAGCGCGTGGCGAATTCCTGAGGACTGCGATAGGTGGCCATCGCCAATGCCCGCGCAAGACGCAGGCCTTCGGGGCCATCGTCTTTCTTCAGGGCATAACGGACCGTCGCGCGCTGGATGCTGCGCCACGCGGTCGACATGGGATGGGCACGATCAGCGGCACTGATCACGACGACCTGATCCACCCGCCCGGGAAAGCGCTCGGCGAACGCGAGCGCCACCATGCCGCCGTAGGACGCGCCGACGATCGCACGCAGCGAGTCCAGTTTCAGATGATCGATCAGGTGATGCAGCACGACCGCCTGGTCGTAGGCACTGATGGAAGGGAAGTTCGTCTGGCCGCGGCCCGGCCCGGTCGTCTCGCCGCTGCCGCCGAGGAAATCGAATCCGAGGACACGGTGGCGTCGCAGATCCAGCGGCGCGCCGGGCCCGACGATATCGCTCCACCAGCCGCGCGGCGCACTGCCCGTCACGTGGCGGCCTGCGGAGATACCGCCCAGTGCGGCCACGACCGGCCCGCTGTCGCCGACCAGGCGCCACGCGATATGAATGTTGTCGAGCTGACCGCCGAAATGCAGTTTGAACGCGCCGGCAAGCTCCAGCACGCCTTCCTGGGCGGACATTTCCCGGGGCGCATCAATGCGCGCAGCAGGGTCTGACAGGGCAACCATCGAACAAAGTACTCCAGCACTTCTCTGCCCGGCGGGCAGGAATATAGGTTTCGCGCATCGCAGAAACCCTACGGAGTACCGTAGCGGCGGGTCGCTGTAGACCTTCTGCACTTCCCTGGAAGGGATGCGCAGCTTCACAGCAACTCATCTGTCGGGACCCTACAGTCCCCGCAGGAGTTGGCACCTTTTCGAGGTGGTTAGCCTCGACGGTTGCCCCGGCATCCAAGGGCCTTACCCTCCGCCGGTCTCGATGAGCGGCGGGAAGTCTAGGGGGCCGGCGGGCGAAGCGTCAAGGAAATCAAGCGCATGGACGGCTCCTGCGATCGTCCGTTGAGGGAAGGCCTGACAGGCGGAGCGGATTTCAGGTTGACAGCCCGGCGTGCCGCGTAATAGCGTGCTAGCACGTTATTACATTCGTACATCCGCCCTCCTCCGATCCCTCCCATGAAAGAACATCGACTGGTCACGCCGCGCCAGGAAGCGCTGGCGGAGCGATCGCTTTTCGCTGCTGTTCTGACATTGAAAAACGTCGACGAGTGCAAATCGTTCTTCCGCGACCTGTGCACCCCGGCGGAACTGCAGGCGCTGGCGGACCGATGGGCAGTGGTCGGGCTGCTGCAGGACGGCGTGCCCTATCGCGAGATCCACAAACAGACAGGCGTGAGCGTGACCACGATCGGCCGCGTCGCCCGCTATCTCATCAACGGCAACGGCGGTTACTCGCTCGCCGCGGAACGTCTCAAGGAACCTCGAGTCGGCTGAGGCCGGAAAAGAACCATGATCGATAAATCTTCGCGCCTCAAGGTGGCCCTGCAGAAGTCCGGGCGACTCACCGAAAACTCGCTGGACCTGCTGGTCCGCTGCGGCCTCAAGTACAGCCGCGGCAAGGACCAGCTCATGTGCTACGGCGAGAACATGCCGCTCGATGTGCTGTTCGTGCGCGACGACGACATTCCCGATCTCGTGCAGCAGGATGTCTGCGATCTCGGCATCGTCGGCCTGAATGTCATCGAGGAAAAACGCCTCGCCTTCCAGGCACGCGGCGTGACGCCGCTGTTCGATCAGGTCATGGTGCTCGACTACGGCAGGTGCCGGCTGTCGATCGCCGTGCCCGATGGCACCGAATACAAGGATGCGAACTCGCTGCGCGGCAAACGCATCGCCACGACTTACCCGAACATCCTCGGCCGTTTCCTGCGCGAACGCGACATCAAGGCCGACGTCGTCACCATGTCCGGCGCCGTGGAAATCGCGCCGCGACTGGGTCGCGCCGACTTCATCTGCGATCTCGTCTCCACCGGCTCGACACTCGTCGCCAATCACCTGACCGAAGCGGAAACGGTGATGGAAAGTCAGGCAGCCATCATCAGCACGCCGGTGCCGGTGGGTCAGGAGAAGCAGGACTGGATTCACCGGCTCACTGTGCGCATCGACGGCGTACAGCAGGTGAAGGAAAGCAAGTACATCATGCTGCACGCACCGCGCGATCGGCTCACGGAGATCCGCAAACTCCTGCCGGGCAGCGAATCGCCGACCATCGTGCCGCTCGACGGCCCAGGCGACAAAGTCGCGGTGCACGCGGTGTGTCGCGAGAACGTGTTCTGGGAAACGCTCGAAAGCCTGAAGGCCGCCGGCGCCAGCGCCATCCTGGTGTTGCCGGTGGAGAAGATGCTGGCATGAGCACGCTGCCGATCCTGCAGTGGTCGTCGATGTCGGCCGACGCGCGCCGCGCTGCGCTGCGACGTCCGGCACAGGGCGATACCGAACAGCTTCACGCCAGCACGAAACGCATCCTGGACGACGTTCGTGCACGCGGCGACGCGGCAGTGCTCGAATACACTCGGCGCTTCGATTGCCCGACCATCGACGCGCTCGAAGTGACGCCCGAAGAGTTCGAGTGGGCTGAAACGCAGCTCAACGAAACCCAGAAGGCAGCTCTGCATCGCGCCATCGCGAACGTCAGCCGTTTTCACGTCGCGCAGCTATCCGATCCGATTCGCATCGAGACTTCCCCTGGCGTGGTCTGCGAAAGACACTTCCGTGCGATCGATGCCGTCGGTCTGTATGCTCCGGCCGGCGTCGCACCCCTGCCCTCCACGATCATCATGCTGGCCGTGCCGGCACGCATTGCCGGATGCCACACGCGCATCGTCTGCACGCCGCCGCGCAAGGACGGCAAGGCTGATCCTGCCGTGCTGGTCGCGGCCCGACTGTGCGGTGTCGATCGCGTCTTCAAGGCGGGTGGCGCGCAGGCCATCGCCGCCATGGCCTACGGCACGCAAACGATTCCCAAGGTCTACAAGGTCTTCGGTCCCGGCAATTCCTGGGTTACGGCCGCCAAGCTGCTGGTATCGAACGATCCCGACGGCGCCGCGCTCGATCTGCCCGCCGGTCCTTCGGAAGTCCTGGTGATCGCCGACGAATCGGCACGTGCGTCCTTCGTGGCCGCCGATCTGCTGGCGCAGGCCGAACACAGCGGCGATGCGCAGGTCGTGCTGGTCACCACATCGACGCAGCTCGCGCAGGACACCATCGAAGAACTCGAACGTCAGATGCAGCGTCTCGGCCGCGAGAACACGCTGCGCACATCGATCCAGCACAGCCGCATCATCGCGGTGGATTCGCTGGAACAGGCCTTCGAGGTCAGCAACGACTACGCGCCCGAACATCTCATCGTTCAGGTAGAGAACGCGCGCGGCTGGCTGCCGAAGATCCGCAACGCCGGCTCGGTATTCCTCGGGGCGTGGACGCCCGAGTCCATGGGCGACTACTGCAGCGGCACCAACCATGTGTTGCCGACCTACGGCTTCGCGCGCGCCTACAGCGGCCTGTCGATGACGGACTTCCTGCGTCGCATGACGGTACAGGAACTGACCGACGACGGCCTGCGCGATCTCGGCCCTACCGCAATCACCATCGCGGAACTCGAAGGGCTCGACGCGCACGCCAATGCAGTGCAAGTCCGCCTCGCGCATCTCGACGGAGCGGATCGGACATGATCCGCGTCCTCGAACGGGCCCGCCCCGACATCCTCACGCTGCGCCCGTACGAACACGCGGCCTGGGAACCGTCGCTCGAACGCATGCATGCGAACGAAATGCCATGGCGCGCGACAGAGGATGCAACCCACACCGGACTCAATCGCTATCCGGAACCGCAGCCGGAAGAGCTGATCCAGCACCTGGCCGAGCTGTACGAGGTCGAGCCGCGCAACGTGCTCGCCGGACGCGGCAGCGACGAAGGCATCGACCTGCTGGTCCGCGCGTTCTGCCGCGCCGGTCGCGACACTGTCGTGATCTGTCCGCCGACCTTCGGCATGTACAAGGTGTCGGCGCTCATTCAGGGTGCAGACGTTGTCGAAGTGCCGCTCGTGAAAGAACGCGGCTACGCTCTCGATGTCGAGCGCGTACTCGCGGCCTGGAACGAAAACGTCAAGATCGTCTTCCTCTGCTCGCCGAACAATCCGACCGGCAATCTCATGGAGCGCCGCGCCATCGAGACGATCTGCGAGAAGCTCGCCGACAAAGCCATCGTGGTCGTGGATGAGGCGTACGTCGAGTTCGCGAAAGTCGAGAGCTTCGCGCAGTCGCTGGCGCAGTTCGAGAACCTCGTCGTGCTGCGGACACTGTCGAAGGCGTACGCGCTGGCCGGCGCACGCTGTGGCGCGCTGCTGGCACACGCAGAGATTGTCGAACTACTGGCGCGCGTCATCACGCCCTATGCATTGCCGACGCAGACCATCGAGTCCGTGCTGTCGTTCACGAACGCGACGCACCGCGCCGAGGCTGACCGGCGCATTGCCGACATTCTCGAAGAACGGCAGCGCCTGCTGTCCGGACTGAGCAGTTCGCAGGCGATTCGCCGCGCCTGGCCGAGCGACTCGAACTTCATTCTCGTCGACTGCGCCGATGCGGATGCTGTGCTCAAGGCCGCCGCAGCAGCCGGCCTGATCATCCGCGATCCGCGCTCCAATCCCCTGCTCGCCCGCTGCCTGCGTATTTCCGTCGGCACGGCGGACCAGAACACGCGCCTGCTGCAGGCGATCGGCGCCCTCGCTACCGTTGCCGGAGATGCAGCATGAGCGGCAAGAAGATCCTGTTCATCGATCGCGACGGCACGATCATCGAAGAGCCGGCCGATTTCCAGATCGACAGCCTGCCCAAGCTGACGCTCGTCCGCGACGTGATTCCTGCACTGCTGCGACTGCAGGAGGCGGGCTATCGCCTCGTCATGGTGAGCAATCAGGACGGACTGGGCACCGCGAGCTTTCCCGAGCCGACTTTCCGCGAACCGCATGAGTTCCTGCAGAGCCTGCTGGGCTCGCAGGGCATCCGCTTCGATGCCGAGTTCATCTGCCCGCATCTGCCCGGCGATAACTGCAATTGCCGCAAGCCGAAGACCGGCCTGCTCGATGAATATCTGCGCACGACCGATATCGATCTCAGCCACAGCTACGTCATCGGCGACCGCGAGACTGATCTCGAACTGGCCCGCAACATCGGCGTGACGGGCCTGCGGATCGGGCCGGAATTTGGCTGGCAGGCGATCGCTGCGCGGCTCACGGCGCCGACTCGTCGCGCGACGATCGAACGCAAGACCAGGGAAACCGACATCCGCGTCGCAGTCGATCTCGACAGCGAATCGCCCATCCACGTCTCGACCGGACTCGGCTTCTTCGACCACATGCTGGAACAGATCGCCAAGCACGGCGGCTTTTCGCTGGAACTCACCTGCAAGGGCGATCTGCACATCGACGAGCATCACACCGTCGAAGACTGCGCGCTCGCGCTGGGGCAGGCATTGAAGGCGGCGCTCGGCGACAAGCGCGGCATTCATCGTTACGGTTTTCTGCTGCCGATGGATGAAGCGTTGGCGCAGGTGGCGATCGATCTGTCGGGCCGGCCCTACTTCGTGTTCGAAGGTCAGTTCGGCCGCGATTCGGTGGGCCAGTTGCCGACCGAACTCGTGCCGCACTTCTTCCGCTCGCTGGCGGAAACACTCGGCGCCGCGATCAACATGAAGGTCGAAGGTGACAATACGCATCACATGATCGAGGCCTGCTTCAAGGCAACAGGCCGTACGCTGCGCCAGGCATTCCGTGTCACGGACAAGGAACTGCCGAGCACCAAGGGAACACTGTGAATTCAGGTCTCGCCATCATCGACAGCGGCGGCGCCAATATCGCGTCGCTGCAAATGGCCGTCGAGCGTCTCGGCGTGCCGGCCGATCTCACCACCGATCCGGAGCGACTCCGCAGCGCCAGTCACGTGATCCTGCCGGGCGTGGGCGCGGCGGCCGACTGCATGGGACGATTGCAGCAGGCCGGTCTCGTCGACACGATTCGCGAACTTCGTCAGCCACTGCTCGGCATCTGCGTGGGCATGCAACTGCTGTTCGAATCGTCGGAAGAAGGCGATGTCCCCTGCCTCGGGCTGCTGCCCGGCCGCGTCCGACGACTGCCGCATCGCGACGGTCTGCCGGTGCCGCACATGGGCTGGAACCAGCTCGAGTTCGATCGATCCTCGCCCCTGCTCGACGACATCGTCGCCGGCGACTACGTGTACTTCGTCCACAGTTACGCCGCGCCCCTGAACGAGCACACGCTGGCGACGACGACTTACGGCGATCCGTTCACTGCCGTCGTGCAGCGAGGCAATGTGTACGGCGCGCAATTTCATCCCGAGCGCTCCGCCAGGGTCGGCGCGCAACTGATCCGCAACTTTCTGCGACTTTAAACACCGGACTTCATGGAACTCATTCCCGCCATCGATCTCAAGGACGGCCGCTGCGTGCGACTCTTCCAGGGCGATTTTGCCGCCGAGACCGTCTACTCCACCGAACCGTCCGAGATCCTGACGCGCTACGTGGGACTCGGCGCGCGCCGCGTTCACGTGGTCGATCTCGACGGTGCCCGCGACGGACTGCAGCAGAACCGCGCCATCATCGGCGAGCTCGCAGCGGGCAAGCGCGCGAAGCTGCAGGTCGGTGGCGGACTGCGGTCGCTTGAACGTGTGCGTGAACTGCTGCAGTCGGGCATCGAGCGTGCCGTAATCGGCAGCGTCGCCGTCACAACGCCCGAGGAAGTGATGCGCTGGATGACCGAGATCGATCCGAAGCGCATCGTGCTGGCTTTCGATGTCCGCATCGATGCGGCCGGCACGCCGCTGCTGACCACGCACGGCTGGCAGCAGACCAGCGACACCGTGCTGTGGAAGGCGGTGGAAAAATTCATGAAGGTCGGGCTCGGCCACGTGCTGTGCACGGACATCGCTCGCGACGGCGCCCTCACCGGTCCGAACTGCGAACTCTATGCCGACGCCGTGCGACGCTTCCCGGAACTGCAATGGCAGGCCTCGGGCGGCGTCAGCGAAGCGCGCGACCTGCATGCCCTGCGCGACTGCGGCGTCGCCGCCGTCATCAGCGGCAAAGCCATGCTGGAAAACCGGATTTCTGCCGAGGAGCTGCGGCCATTCTTGCCAAACGCATCATCCCCTGCCTCGACGTAAGAGACGGGCAGGTCGTCAAGGGCGTGCGCTTCCGCGACCACGTGGTCGTGGGCGACATTCTCGAACTCGCCACGCGCTATCGCGACGAAGGCGCGGACGAACTCGTGTTCTATGACATCACCGCGAGCCCCGACGGACGTTCGGTGGATCGCAGCTGGGTCAGTCGCGTGGCGCGGATTCTCGACATCCCCTTCTGTGTCGCCGGCGGCATCCGTTCCGTGGCGGATGCGGAAGAAGTGCTCGGCGAAGGCGCCGAGAAGATCTCGATAAACTCGCCCGCACTGGCGGATCCCGAACTGATCTCCCGCCTCAGCGCACGCTTCGGCGTGCAGTGCGTGGTGGTCGGCATCGACAGCCAGACGCTCGACGGTGACTACTCCGTCTACCAGTTCACCGGCGATCCGAGCCGCACGCGCAACACGGCGCGCCGCACGCTCGACTGGGTACGCGAAGTACAGGAACGCGGCGCCGGCGAGATCGTGCTGAACTGCATGGCCAGCGACGGTGTCCGCACCGGCTATGACCTGGCGCAACTGCAGGCAGTCAGACAGGTGTGCCA
>CAYWHG010000099.1:0-17193 GCA_964457865.1 uncultured Steroidobacter sp. | reverse complement strand
TATGGTTTGCCGATCAACTCGTCGAGCTGCGCGGCCAGGGGAATCTGGTACAGCGGGCGCGCCCTGGCGTAGATGCGCTGCGCTCGCTGTTTGCCGTCGGGGGTCTTGAGCAGTTCCTCGTACAGATCCTTGACGAGTTTGCGACGGCCGATGGTGGTCAGATAGTTCTCGAGGCGCGGCCACGCCGGGGAGTAGCCGGCGCGGATGGCATCCAGCAGCCAGCTGTGGGCAATCATGGCGTTGTGCGACTGCGTCAGATCGAACGCATCGTCCAGCTCCTGCAGGCGCGCGGCCGGCAGATCGGCCGGCAGGTTGTCCAGGAAGTGCAGCCATTCGTGCGTGGTCCATTGGCGGGTATCGAGAGCGCCGGCCTTGCGCTGCCCTTTCAGCCACGCGTCGCGCTGCGCGTCGATGCGCTTGAACGCGTCCGAGTGCGGCAGCACGGCGAGCGCAGGAATCCCCGGTTCGTCCAGCCAGACGCGGACTTCGGCGAGCGTCACCCGCGCATCCGGCCGATTCAGGACGTGCTGCGACAGATAGTCGACGAACTGCTGCGTGCTGACGCTCTGGAACGCGAAGTGATCGAAGTAGCCGCGCAGGAATCGGTCGAGTTCCGCCCGACCCAGCCGCGCTTCGAGGAAACCCAGAAACAGTCGTCCCTTCTCGTACGGCACCTCGGAGAAGGCGTCGTCGGGATCCTGCCCTTGCATATCCAACGCCAGTTTCGTCAGTGCGCCCTCGCCCTTCCCGGTCAGATCGGCCACATCGCGCTGCAGCGACTGCAGCCCGAGCGTGTCCTCCATCTCATAGCGCTCCCTGCCGTACAGCGCCTCGATGATGCGGCGCTCCAGGTAGACGGTGAAGCCTTCGTTGAGCCAGACACTGTCCCAGCTGGCATTGGTCACCAGATTGCCGGACCAGGAATGCGCAAGTTCGTGGGCGATCAGCGAAACGAGACTGCGATCGCCGGCGATGACGGTCGGCGTCAGGAACGTCAGCCGTGGATTCTCCATGCCGCCCCACATGAAGCTCGGCGGCAGGATCAGGAGGTCGTAGCGTCCCCAGCGATATGGACCGAACAGCTTCTCGCAGGCTTCCAGCATCGATTGCACGTCGGCGAATTCCTTTGCCGCTGCATCGACGACGGCGGGCTCCGCATACACCCCCGTCTGCTTGCCGATCGGCCTGAACACCAGATCGCCGACGCCGAGCGCGATCAGGTACGAAGGAATCGCCTGCGGCATGCGGAAGCGGTAATCGCCGTCGCGCCTCCCGTCGGGATCGTTCTCCGCGCTCATCACCGCGACCAGTTCCGGCGGCGTGCGGATGTGTGCGTCGTAGGTCAGCCGCACCTGCGGCGTGTCCTGCAACGGAATCCAGCTGCGCGCGTGAATGGCCTGCGACTGCGAATACAGGTACGGATGCTTCTTGCCATCGGTCTGCGACGGTTCGAGCCACTGCAATCCGCTGGCCTGCGGCGAACTGGCGTAGTGCACGCGTACGACGAACTCGGCGGCACTCAGCGAGGCCGGCAGGTCGATGACCAGCGGCGCCCCGAGCGTCGGTACTGCCGCACCGATCCGGAACGACAGCGGCTGCGACTTCGCACCCGGCAGTTCCACCGCCGACACCGTGAGTTCGCGTGTATCGAGCACGAGCTGACGCGACTGCGGATCCAGCCGGCGCAGCGTCAGATCGACATGGCCGTGCAGACGCCGGGCGGCGAAATCGGCCGTCAATTCCAGCGCCAGATGCGTGGTGCGGAATGCCTGCGTATTGGCGAAGGAATGCGGGTCCGGCCCCACGGGGGCATCGCCCGCCCGACTCAGCGCCGACACCAGCAGCATCGACATGACCAGTACCGTCCGCTTCCACATGATGTTGACCTCGGAATGTCCGGCGCTCAGTCGTTCGGCGGTTGACGCCGACGCGCGGCCTTGACACCGGTGCGGTAGATGGCGGCACGCATGATCAGCATCGCGGACACCGGCGCCGTCATGACCATGAACAGCGTGATCAGCAGTTCGTGCAGCACGGGACGACTGGCCATCGCGGAGGACACCACGATGGAGGCAATGAGGATGCAGCCGGTGCCGAGCGTGTTGCCCATCGAAGGGCTGTGCATGCGCATGTAGAACGTGGGCATCCGCAGCAGTCCGATCGCGCCGAGCAGGCACAGCAGTCCGCCGCACACCAGCAGCACAGCACCGATCAGCGCCGCCCACATGGGCAGTTCGGTCATCATGGTTCGATCACCTCGCCTCGCAGCAGGAACTTGCTGAGCGCCATCGAGCCGACGAAGGCGAACAGCGCGATCAGCACGGCCATGTCGAAATAGATGGTCGACGACGAACGGATGCCGAGCAGCAGGATCGACAGCATGCCGTTCACATACAGCGCATCGAGCGCCAGCACGCGGTCCTGCGCGCCGGGGCCGCGGATCAACCGCACGCCGGCGCAGGTCATCGCCGCCATCAGACAGAACTGTGCGAAGCCGGCGGCCCAGTCGAAAAGTACAACGGCGTTCATTCGAAGATCTCCATCAGCGGTCGCTCGTAACGCTGCTTGATCGTCTGGATCCAGGCGGCCTCGTCGTGCAGGTCGAGAATGTGCAGGGTCAGGCTGCCCTCGACGCGGTCGATATCCACCCACACCGTGCCCGGTGTCGCCGTGAGAATCATCGCCAGGATGGCGAGGCCATGCGGATCGCGCATGTCCAGCGGGATCGTCACGAAGCCCGGGCCTTCGCCGGTCACACCGCGCAGCACGACTTTCGCCACCATGATGTTCGACTTCACGATGTCGGTCAGCACGACGAAAAACAGCGAAACCGTCAGATACAGATGCTTCACCGAGGGTCGCAGCGGCCGCCAGCTGCGACTGGACGCGCCGAAAAAGATCGCCAGCACCGCGCCGAGCAGCAGGTGGCCGGCCGACAGCGAGTTGTTGAGCAGCAGCCACATCACGAACAGCGTGAGGGTCAGCACGATGGGAAAGCCCTGCCGCTTCATGGCATGCCTTCCGTATGTGCCGGCTGCGCGAGCACCGCGTCGATATACATTTGCGGATCGTGCAGCGTGCGGGCGGCCGACTCGAGGTAGTTCATCATCGGTCCCGCATAGGCCGTGAGCGCCATCGTCAGCAGCAACAGGAACGCCACCGGCCCGGCCTCGATGATGCGCAGTCGCGGCGTGGTGCGCTCGGTGGAAGACCAGAACAGGCGGATGCCGATGCGGCTCAACGCGATGAGTCCGGCCAAGCCGCCCGCCAGCACCGCCACCACCAGCGCCCAGCTCGTCGGCGGCAGTACGCCGGCGTTCATGGCGCTCACGATCGCCGACAGCAGCGTGAACTTGCCCACGAATCCGGACAGCGGCGGCAGACCGGTCACGAGCAGCACGCAGAACACGAAGGCGAGACCCAGGAAAGCCATGGCGACGGGAATCGCGACGCCCACTTCTTCATCCCGGCTGTAGGGATCGCCCGGCTCGTCGATGTCGAAAGCCTGGTAGCTCACGGCCGGCATCGGTGCGACATCGGCCGCTTCGGTGACCGACCCGGTGCGCGTGCGTTCCGTCATGCCGTTCAGCATGAAGAACGCTCCCGTCGCCAGCACCGAACTGACCATGTAGAACAACGCCGGTGCCGTCAGGTTCTGCGCTCCCGAGCCCACCGCCGCCAGCAGCGTCCCCGAAGTCACGATGACCGCGAAGCCGATCAGTCGACTCAGCTGCTGCGAGCCCATCAGGCCGATGACGCCAAACACCAGCGTCGCCAGTCCGCCGTAGTACAGCCACATGCCGGCCAGCGGTGCGGGCGCGTCGGCATCGCCCAGCAGCACGCTCACGCGCAGCACCGCGTACACGCCCACTTTCGACATGATGGAGAACACCGCCGCGACCGGCGCGCCGGCCGCCGCATATCCCGGCGGCAGCCAGAAGTTGAGTGGCCAGGCGCCTGCCTTCACCAGGAACGCGATCGCCATGATGGCGACACCGGCATCGAACAGGCCGCGGTCCGTCGCCGCGATGGTGCCCCAGCGCACGGCGAGATCCGCCATGTTCAGCGTCCCGGCGATGCCGTAGATCAGGGCGAGACCCGTGAGGAACAGCAGCGACGCCACCAGGTTCGCCACGATGTACTGCAGTCCGGCCTTGACGCGCGCGACGCCCGATCCGTGCAGCATCAATCCATACGATGCGGCGAGCAGCACTTCGAAGAACACGAACAGGTTGAACAGATCGCCGGTCAGGAACGCGCCGTTCAACCCCATCAGCAGGAATTGCCCGAGCGGCAGGTAGTGCACGCCGACCCGCTCCCAGCGCGCCACCGAGTACAGCAGCGCCGGCAACGCCAGCGTCGCGCTCAGCGTCACCATCAGGGCCGACAGGCGATCGACCACCAGCACGATGCCATACGGCGCCGGCCAGGCGCTGATGGGATACACGCCGATTCCCTGATGCCACACGTCCGGCACGGCATCGGTCGTCAGGTACATCAGGCCCAGCGCGACGACGAGCTGCGCCAGGGTCGACAGCAGGGCGATCGCCTCGCGCGTGCGTCGCTGCGATTCGGGGAACAGCAGCAGCGCCGCACCCGTCACGAGCGGCAGGACGATCGGCAACGCCGGCAGATGCTGGAGCCACGGCATCATTTGTCGCGCTCCTTGCCGTCGACGTGGTCGGTGCCGGTGAGTCCGCGCGCGGCGAGGATCACCACCAGGAACAGCGCCGTCGTCGCGAAGCTGATCACGATCGCCGTCAGCACCAGCGCCTGCGGCACCGGATCGGCATACAGCAGCGGATCGGTGGCGCCGTCCGCGCGAATGATCGGCGGCCGCTCAACCGTGAGCCGGCCCATGCAGAAGATGAACAGATTGATCGCATAGGACAGCAGCGCGAGGCCGATGATCACCTGGAACGTGCGCGGCCGCAGGATCAGCCAGACACCCGAGCCGGTCAGCACACCGATGGCGAGCGCGTAGACGAGTTCCATCAGGGGGCTCCCGGAGCGACATCGGCCGCCGACTCGACATGCACCTGCGTCGCTGCCGCAACGGCAGCCGGACGACGATGGCTGCGCAGCGACTGGTGGGCGACCGCCACCAGCATCAGCACCGTCGCGCCGATCACCAGCATGTACACGCCGATGTCGAACAGCAGCACCGAGGACACGTGGATCTCGCCGACGACCGGCAGCGTGCCGTGCCAGGCAAGCGCGCTCAGGAACGTATGCGAGGCGAGCCACGCGCCCATGCCGGCGGCGGCGGCGGACAGCAATCCCGCGGCAATCCAGTACTGCGGATGAATGCGCGTGCGCGACTCCACCCACATCGTGCCGGCAACGATGTACTGCGCCACCACCGCGGTCGCCATGACAAGCCCGCCGACGAAGCCGCCGCCCGGCGCATTGTGGCCGCGCAGCAGGAAGAACACCGAAACCAGGCCGGCCATCGGCAACAGCAGCCGCACGATGACGGCGGGAATCTGCATGTAGCCCGACGGCAGTTGCTCAGCCGGATCGGGCAGTGCCTGCATACTGCGCGGCGCATCGTCCTGCTGCGCCCGCGGCACGCTCATCGATTCGGGTGCCGGACGGAAACGACGCAGCAGCGCGAATACCGTCAGCGCGACGATGCCCACCACCGTGATCTCGCCGAAGGTGTCGAAGCCACGGAAGTCGACCAGGATGACATTGACCACGTTGCTGCCGCCGCCCTGCGGCAGCGCACGCTCGATGAAGAACTCGGCCAGTGTCTGCTCGCCGCGCGGTCGGGTCATGATGGCAAAAGCGAAACTCGCCATCCCCATGCCCACCACGGTGGCGATGAAAATGTCGCGCAGGCGGCGTGCGCGTGCACGCAGGGTGCGCCGGTCCGGATCGTCTTTTTCGATACGTCGCGGCATCCAGCGCAATCCGAGCAGGATCAGCACCAGCGTCACGACCTCGACCGCGATCTGCGTCAAGGCCAGATCCGGCGCCGAGAACCACGCAAACGTGAGACAGGTGATGAGGCCCGTGCCGCCCATCATGATGAGCGCGGCCAGCCGGTGATACTTCGCCTGCATGGCCGCGCCGATGGCGCAGGCCGCGCCGATCAGCCACATGAGTGCGAAGGCTGGATCGACCCGCGACGGCGTCTGCGTTCCCCAGAACGTGAAGCTCCCGCGCAGCGCGACCCAGGCCGCACCGGCGGCGATGCAGACGATCACGACGAGCTGGGTCTGCAGGTGACGCGAATACAGCAGCCGCTTGAGGCGGGCGGCGGAGCGGATCAGCACCACGATCACGACATCGAAGGCGCGCCGGCCATCGAAGCGGTCGATCAGCGGCGCCGTCCCGTGCACGCCATCGCGTCGCTTCAGGAACAGATAGAAAGACGCGCCGGCGACCAGCGCCAGCAAGCTCATGGCCAGCGGCTGCGTCAGACCATGCCAGACAGCCAGGCTGTATTCCGGCATGCCGGCCCCGAGAATCGAACGGCCGGCGTAGTCGAGGAACTGACCGACGGTCAACGCCGGCATGACGCCGACCAGCAGACAGGCCACTACCAGCAGTGCGCTCGGCGCGAGCATCCAGCGATGCGGATCGTGCGGCGTGCGCGGCAGGTTCTCGGCCAGCGGACCGAAGAACACTTCGTGGATGAAGCGCAGCGAATAGGCCACGCTGAAGGCGCTCGCGAGCGTCGCCACCGCCGGCAGTCCGATACGCAGCCACGGACTGTGGCCGGCGAAGATCGTTTCGGCGAAGAACATTTCCTTGGAGAGGAAGCCGTTGAGCAGCGGCACGCCGGCCATCGCCGCGGCCGCCACCGTGGCCAGCGTCGCAGTGATGGGCATGACCCTCGACAGACCGTTCAGCAGCCGCAGATCGCGCGTACCGGTTTCATGGTCGACGATGCCGGCCGCCATGAAGAGCGACGCCTTGAACGTGGCGTGATTCATCATGTGGAAGACGGCCGCAACCAGCGCCAGCGGACTGTTCATGCCCAGCAGCAGCGTGATCAGCCCGAGATGACTGATGGTCGAATACGCCAGCACGCCCTTCATGTCGCGCTGGAAGAACGCGGCGAAGGCACCGAGCAGCAGCGAACACGCCCCCGCGCCGCCGACGATGGCGAACCACAGATCGGTACCCGACAGTACCGGCCACAGCCGCGCCAGCAGGAACACGCCCGCCTTCACCATGGTCGCCGAATGCAGGTACGCCGACACCGGCGTCGGCGCAGCCATGGCATTCGGCAGCCAGAAATGGAACGGGAACTGCGCGCTCTTGGTCAGCGCCCCCAGCGCGACCAGCACCACGGCCGCCGGATACCACTCGTGCTCGCGAATCACGTCGGCCGAGGCCAGCACCTGATCGAGATCGTAGCTGC
Source organism: uncultured Steroidobacter sp. (assembly GCA_964457865.1). Lineage (GTDB taxonomy): Bacteria > Pseudomonadota > Gammaproteobacteria > Steroidobacterales > Steroidobacteraceae > Steroidobacter. Next base: position 9,818 of record CAYWHG010000099.1, on the reverse strand, counting down.
CGACGATCTCGCCGATGACGAGCACGCCGGCGAGCAGGCAGAACCCGCCGGCCGCCGTGATGGTCGAGGCCATGCGCGCACCGCGTCGTGCATCGGGCAGGTGATACCAGTAGGCAATCAGCATGAAGGAAGTCAGGCTGGTGAGTTCCCAGAACATCACCAGCTGGATCAGATTGCCCGACAGCACCATGCCGACCATGGCGCCCATGAAGGCGAGCAGGAACGAGAAGAAACGCGGCACCGGATCCGCCGGCGACATGTAGTAGCGCGCATAGAGCACCACCAGCGCGCCCATGCCGGTGACCAGTTGCGCGAACAGCCAGGAGTAGCCGTCGAGCCGCAGATAGAAATTGAGTCCGTACTGCGGCAGCCACGGGATGACGGTGCGGACGACTTCGCCGTCGGCGATCCGCGGGAACAGGCTGATGGCGAGCGCGAAACACGTCACGCTCACGAGACCGGCCAGCCACGCCTCGGCATTGCGGGCATTGGACGGCAGGAAGGCGGCGCAGAGCGCGCCCACGAACGGCAACAGGACGATTAGGGTCAGCTGCATGACCGACCGCTCCGTTTTCTCATTTCTCTACGCCTCGTCGCCATCATCACCCGTTTGCATCGTGGGTATGCCGGACACGCCGGCACTCGTGGGAGCGGTAGTAATGTCAGTTCCGCGCTAGCAGATGTCCTTGGGCGCAAAGGCGCCGCGTTGGTGTGCCGCGCGCGCATCGCATCGGACGCTGTGCGGCCGTGAGATCGTAACGGCAATCGCGGGATCGCGCACGTTTTTGTTTTGACTGGTAATTGCGCTGATCGTCCAGTGGGTGTGATGCGCGGCGCCGGAACCGATTCGTGTCACGCAATTTTCACGGTTCGTGTTGCAGCCGGACGATCGATGACGTATTCCGGCGTGACTTGCACTCTCGGTACACTGCAACGCATCACCTATCTCACCGGTACCGCCAATGAAAAATCATGCCGCACTGGTCGCTGCGATCCTCTCACTCGCCGCCTGCAGCAACTCGTCGGGCCCGACGCCACCGACTGTCAATGCAACAGCGGCTGCCGTTGCGCTGCCCGCCGGCGGCGCGTTCGTCGGCAGGGTCTGGATGTCCACCCGGCCAGGTCGACCGCTCGGCTCGATGATCGTGTTCCTGCCCGATCGCAGCCTGATCATGGACTCGTGCTTCGAGACCTACCGGATTTCCGAATGGGGCGTCATGGGCGACACCATCCGCTGGCGCGAAGACACCATTCCCATCGAGGCTTCGATCACGCTGCCGAGCCCGAACGAACTGACGCTGCACATCGTTGGTCAGGAACAGGCGCAGACCTACGTTGCGGCGTCGGTGCCGTACGTGTGTCCGGATATGCCGAAATAGGTCGACTGGGCGACTGGTCGCTTACTACTTCTGCCGCCGGCCGATGTGTTCCTCGCCGCGGCGCTTCGCCAGTTCGACCTGGCGATGGCGTTCGCGCAGTCCTGCCTGTTTCTCCGGCGACTTCTGGCCGTAACACGCAGGGCAGCTCACGCCTTCGACATACTGTTCCGAGCGCTTGTCGGCCTCGCCGATCGGGTGGCGGCACGAGCGGCACAGTTCGTGGCTGCCGGGCTCCAGGCCGTGACCGACGGCGACACGCTCGTCGAACACGAAGCACTCGCCCTCCCAGCGGCTTTCGTCCTTCGGAATGGTCTCGAGGTACTTCAGGATGCCTCCCTGCAGGTGGTACACCTCCTCGAAACCTTCCGATCGCAGGAACGCCGTCGATTTCTCGCAGCGGATCCCGCCAGTACAGAACATCGCCACCTTGGTCTTCTCGCGCAACGCCGGATTGCTGCGCACCCACGACGGCAGCTCGCTGAAACTGCGCGTCTCGGGATTGACCGCACCGGCAAACGTTCCCAGGGCGACTTCGTAGTCGTTGCGCACATCGACGACGACCACATCGGGATCGTCGAGCAGCCTGTTCCAGTCCTGCGGCTTCACGTAGGTACCTGCCATGCGTGTCGGATCGACGCCGGACACGCCCATCGTCACGATTTCCTTCTTGAGCCGCACCTTCATGCGATAGAAGGGCTGGCGCGAAGCGCCGGACTCCTTGTGTTCGAGATCGGCCAGGCGCGGATCACGACGCAGATAGTCGAGCACTTCGCGCACGTGTTCCGCCTCGCCGGCGATCGTGCCATTCACGCCTTCGGCCGCGAGCAGGATCGTGCCCTTCACGCCGCGTTCTTCACAGAACGCCAGCAGGGGGGCTTTAAGGTCGGCGAAATCCGGCAGGGCGACGAATTTGTAGAAGGCGGCAGCGATCATCAAAGGATTCGGTGTCAATGGCTCAGCGGGAGGCCGGAAGAATAGCCGCAAAAGGCGCAAAAGGCGCAAAAGGGAATCCCGGATTTTTTTGCGCTTTTTGCGCCTTTTGCGGCCATTCCGTTGTCCGGCTTCCACCCGGATTCGACCGCAAGAACCCGGGTGCCCGCCAACGCCTGCCCCGGCAATCTGGCCCCACTCAAAGTTGCCAGATCCGGAGAACGCGCCATGATTGCTCTCGCTCCCGTTGTCGCATTCGATGCCGCCGCGATGAAAACCCGCAAGCCCCCTGCTTTCGCCACCGATGCCGCCCGCTGGGCCGCGCTCGAGCGTCGCGATCGCGCCGCGGACGGACAGTTCTTCTATTCCGTGCGCACCACCGGTGTGTATTGCCGCCCGTCCTGCGCCTCGCGGCGGGCGCGACGCGAGAACGTCGCGTTCTACGTCACGGCGGCTGCGGCCGAGAAAGCGGGGTTCCGTCCCTGTAAACGCTGCAAGCCGGACCAGCCGGCGCTGGCCGTGCAATACGCCGATCGCATTGCGCGTGCGTGTCGCCTGATCGAACGCAGCGAAACCGCGCCCACGCTCGTTGAACTGGCGAAGTCGGCGCAGCTCAGTCCCTACCATTTCCATCGCATCTTCAAGGCGGTCACCGGCGTGACACCCAAGGCCTATGCGACGGCGCATCGCACCCAGCGCACGCGCGCCAGTCTGCGCGGCCGGACGCCGGTCACGCAGGCGATCTACGACAGCGGCTTCAATTCCAACGCGCCGTTCTATGCACAGTCGAAGGAAGTGCTCGGAATGCAGCCGCGTCAGTTCCGCGCCGGCGGTGCCGACGCCGCCATCCGCTTTGCCGTCGGCCAGTGCTCGCTCGGTGCCGTGCTCGTTGCCGCCACCGACAAGGGCGTGTGTTCGATCCTGCTCGGCGACGATCCGGAAGCGCTGGTGCGCGATCTGCAGGACCGCTTCGATCGCGCCGAACTGATCGGCGGCGACGCCGGCTTCGAACGCTGGGTGGCCCGCGTCGTGGGAATGGTGGAACAGCCGTCGCTGGGACTCGATCTGCCGCTCGACATTCGTGGCACCGCATTCCAGCAGCGAGTGTGGCAGGCACTGCGCAAGATCCCTGCCGGCTCCACGATCAGCTACGCCGAGATGGCGAAGCGCATCGGCTCGCCCAAGGCGATACGCGCCGTCGCAGGCGCCTGCGCCGCCAATCCGATCGCCATCGCGATTCCGTGTCATCGCGTAGTACGCACCGGCGGCGATCTCTCCGGCTATCGCTGGGGAATCGAACGCAAGCGGGTGCTGCTGGAACGCGAGCGGGCCGCGTGAGCGCGCACGCTGCCCGATGCACGTCGGCCGATGAATCCGGGCGATCCGGCATTTCTGGCCAATCGGTCCAGAAATGCGCCAGCCCACGCCAATCAAGCAAATTATCCTGACCCGCAGGCACGTCGCCTTGTCCACTGTATCGTGAGGCGATACACTGATGATCAGGAGTTTCAGGCACGCAGGATTGCAGCAGTTCTTCGAGACCGGGTCCCGGGCCGGCATCCAGCCGAAGCATGCGAAGCGTCTGCGGCTGCAGTTGGCGCGGCTGGATACCGCATCGTCTCCTGCCGACATGGATTTGCCGGGCTGGCGTCTCCACGCGTTGAAGGGATCGCTGTCCGGTCACTTTTCGATGTGGGTCGACGAGAACTGGCGACTCACGTTCTGCTTCGATGGCGCACACGCCATTCTGGTGGACTACCGCGATTACCACTGAGAACCGCATGGCACAGATGCACAACCCCCCGCATCCGGGCGAGATGCTGCAGGACACGGTGTTCCGCAAGGACGGCGGCATCACGGTCACGGAATTCGCGAAGCGACTGGGAGTCTCGCGAGTCGCCCTGTCTCGCGTCGTCAATGGCAAGGCGGCAGTCAGCGCCGAGCTGGCGATCCGTCTGGCTGCCGCATTGGGCGGGTCCGCCGAATCCTGGCTGCAGATGCAGCTTGCCTACGATCTCTGGCATGCCAGGAAAAGGCGGCGTCCGAAGATCAAGCCGCTGGATGCGAGCGTGGTCACGGGATAGCGGACGCCACGGCGGCGCCGAGCAGTTCCTGAAGGAACTGTCCGGCACACGAGACAACGACGCGATGCGTGCGACGGTTACGTCGTGGCGGTCACGGTGCGCGGTGGAATGCGCCCGAACTGGCCGGAGTTGAAATCGCGGATGGCCTGCTCGATTTCCTCGTTCGTGTTCATCACGAAGGGCCCGTAGCCCGCGATGGGCTCATCGAGCGGTTCGCCGCTCAGCACCAGCAGATTTGCATCGACGCCGCCCGCTTCGAGCACCACCTCGCCGGCTTCGCGATCCATGAGCACGAACTGTCCTTCGCCGACGATGTCGCCGCCGTTGATCTGCACGTTGCCGCGCAGGATCACCAGTGCCACCGTGTTTCCCTGCGGGAAGGTCAACGTGGCGTTGCGTCCCTGGTCGAGCCGGACATCCCACACATCCACGGGACTGAACGTACGCGCGGCGCCGCGGCGGCCGCCGAACTCGCCGGCGATCACACGCACGCTGCCCGCCTCGTCCGGCAGCGCCACCACGGGAATGTCCTGATTGAGCAGGGTCTGGTAGCTCGGCTCGGTCATCTTGTCCTTCGCCGGCAGATTGACCCACAACTGCACCATGTGCAGCGTGCCGCCGCCGCGCGTGAACGCCTCGGAATGGAATTCCTCGTGCAGGATGCCGGCGCCCGCCGTCATCCACTGCACATCGCCCGGGCCTATCCTGCCGCCGGCGCCCGTGGAATCGCGATGCTCCACCTCGCCTTCATAGACGACGGTCACGGTCTCGAAGCCGCGATGCGGGTGCTCGCCCACTCCGCGTCGGCCATTGCCCGGCGTGAAGGGAAAAGGACCCGCATGGTCGAGCAGCAGGAAGGGACTCAGGTGCTGACCCTGGCTGTTGTAGGAAAAGAGCGAGCGCACCGGGAATCCGTCGCCCACCCAGTGCCGGCCGGGGGCGCTGTAGGTACCGACGATCTGTTTCATGGCGGTCTCCTTTACTTCAAGCGTGATTCAACTGCCAGCGACGATACCTCTGGAACACTGGTGCCGGTAGGAGACGATCCTGCTACTGTCCGTTCCATCCATGGAACGATGATCCGCGCATGCAGGATCTCAACGATCTCTACTATTTCGCCCAGGTCGTCGAACACGGCGGCTTCGCTCCGGCCAGCCGCGCGGTCGGCGTGCCGAAGTCAAAACTGAGCCGGCGCGTCGCACTGCTCGAGGAGCGCCTCGGCGTGCGCCTCATTCAGCGATCGACCCGCCATTTTTCCGTCACCGACATCGGCCAGGACTACTACGCGCACTGCCGCGCGATGCTGCTGGAAGCCGAGGCCGCGCAGGCGGCGATCGAGCAGACCCGCAGCGAGCCGAGCGGCATCATTCGCGTGACCTGTCCCGTGGCGCTGCTGCACGCGCGCGTGGGCACGATGCTGGCCGAGTTCATGGCCGCCTGTCCGAAGATCGAACTGCACCTGGAAGCGACCAACCGTCGCGTCGATGTCGTCGCCGAGGGTATCGATATCGCACTGCGCGCACGGCCGGCACCGCTGGACAGCAGCGACCTGATGCTGAAGGTGCTGGGCGAACGCGGACATGCACTCGTCGCCAGCCCTGCGTTTCTCGAACGTCATGGACCGATCGACGTCCCCGCCGATCTGTCGGCACGCCCCACGCTCGATCCCGGACCCGCACGCCAGGAACACATCTGGACACTCGAAGCCGCGGACGGTGCGCGCGCGGAAGTGCGGCATCACCCCCGCCTGGTGACCGACGACATGCTCGCGCTGCGTACCGCGGCACTCGCCGGCGTCGGCATCGCGCAGTTGCCGCTGCTGATGGTCGGCGATGACATTCGTACCGGCACACTGGTGCGAGTGCTGCCGCCCTGGGCGCCGCGCCGTCATGTAGTCCATGCGGTGTATGCCTCGAGACGCGGCCTGCGTCCGGCGGTACGCGCGCTGCTCGATCACCTCGGGGAACGGTTCGCGCAGTTGCGCGAGGATTGAAGGGCACGCCACGGTCGGATCGACCTTTCTCTCAAACCCCGCATTCACGAACGGCAGGCAAATGACCGTACCGCGCCGATCCGCTTCGTGAACGAAAATGAATCGAAAGCGCTCTGCAGAACGATTTCCAGCTATTTTCAGCGGATAAATCTTTGCACTTCGAGCTGTAGACGCCCTCTCCCCGCGGCGCGTACGCTCCGCCGCCGCTGAAACGAAAATAAAAAAGAATAAATCGCGCGCTAAACGAAAGTCAGTCAGGGGGGCACCATGTTCGAGTCGACGTCAGAAGGACAGTCATTGCGGCGGGTCGTCTGTGTGGCCCTGGCGGGACTGGCAGGCGCAGCGCATGCGCAGGAGGCGCCGACCCGCACCGGCGGCGCGATCGTCGAGGAAGTCATCGTCACCGCACAGAAGCGCGAGGAAAGCGGGCAGGACGTGCCGATTTCGCTCGAAGTGATGAGCGCGGAACGGATCGCCAACCTGCAGCTGGTCAGTGGCACCGAGCTCGCGCGCCAGACGCCCAACCTGCAGGTCTCCAATCTCGGCAACGAAGATCAGCCCAAGTTCTCGCTGCGCGGCATCGCGACGCCCGATTTCAATCTCAACACGACCTCGCCGACCGGCGTGTTCTACGACGAAGTCTATGTCGCGAGCCAGTTCCTCGGCGGCCCGCAGATCTTCGATCTGGAGCGCGTCGAAGTGCTGCGCGGTCCGCAGGGCACGCTGTTCGGCAAGAACACCACCGGCGGCGCGATCAACTTCATCACGCGCGCGCCGAGCCACGAGACGGAAGGCTATGTCTCCGTGCAGGCAGGCAACAACAACTACGTCCATGCCACGGGCGCATTCAATCTGCCGCTGGTGCAGGACAAGCTCGCCGCGCGTCTCGCGGCCAACTTCACGCAGAGCGACGGCTGGATACGCAACTACAATCCGGCCGGCGAAGATCTTTCGTCGATCGACAACTATGCGCTGCGCCTGAGCCTGCTGTTCGAGCCGACGCAGAACACGAGCGCCACCCTGCGGCTGCTGCATTCGCGCAGCAACCCGACCAACATCGGCGTCATCGCCTACGGCACCGCCCCGGGCGACACCAATGCCTTCGGCGTGAATCCGCGCGTGAATCCGCTCACCGGCGAAAACTTCGACGCCTGGGAGGGCTACTACGATCGCACCGGCGGCGAGATCGTCGCCGACGGCGACGGCGCCATCCTCACGTTCGAGCAGCAACTCGGCCAGCTCACGCTGACCTCGATCACGTCGTACCTCGAAGGCGATTTCAAGAACAACGTCGATGCCGACGGCTCGATCGCGCCCCTGCTGGCCATCGACTTCTACGCCCGCACGCGCGAAGTGGGCCAGGACCTGCGGATCTCGAGCAACTACGACGGTCCGTTCAACTTCATCGCCGGCCTGTACTACAACCACGACGTCACGGGCATCCAGACCGACTACACGCTGTTCGCCGCGCTCGATCTCGCACAGAGCTACGAACAGAAGCGCACCTCGTACGCCGCGTACGCGGACATGACCTACGACCTGAACGCGGCGTGGACTCTGTATGGCGGCCTGCGCTGGACCGAAGACGAAGGCAAGGCCACCGATTTCCAGGTCGTGCCCATCATTCCGGTGCAGCCGACGCAGAGTTACGACGACTCCGCGCCCACCGGCCGGATCGGCGTGCGCTACAAGTTCAGCGACGACGTGATGGGGTATGTGCAGTACGCGCGCGGCTATCGCAGCAGCACCATCAACGGCAGCGCGCTGACCAATGCCAGCGACTTCAACGTGGCGGATCCGGAGAAACTGAACTCCTACGAGGTCGGCCTCAAGTCGCAGTTCTTCGACGACCGTCTGCAGCTCAACACCTCGGCGTTCTACTACCAGTACCTGAACCAGCAGTTCGTCAACGCCATCACGCTCACGGAGTCGAAGATGGTGAACGCGGGCGAGGCGCGCCTGATGGGCCTGGAGGCGGAACTGATCGCGCAGCTCACGGAATATTTCCGCGTGAGATTTGGCATGGCCCTGCTCGACACCGAGTATGTCGAACTGCACTTGGCGCGCGGCACGCCGCTGGTCGCCTACGACCTGGCAGGCAACGAGCTGATCGAAGCGCCGCACACCACGTTCAGCCTCGCACTCGATTACTCGATGTTCGCGCTGGGCGCCGGCCGCGTGCACGCCCATGTCGACGGCTCGCGGGTCGGCTCGAAGTTCTTCACGCCGTTCAACAATCTGCCGCCGAGCAATCTGTCGGTGGGCGACGCCTACTACGAGGCGAATGCACGCCTCGTCTACCGGGCCGATTCGGGCCACTATGAAGTCGGCGTGTGGGGCAAGAACCTGACGGACAACGACGAGGCCCCGGGTCAGGTCGGCGCCGACCAGTCGACGTTCTATCAGCGCTTCACCGTGTCGCCGTATCCGCGGCGCTACGGCGTGGAATTCAGCGTCAACTTCTGACGCCATGGTCCTCGACACGCCTGCGTCAGTGGAATCTTGCGGGCTATACTCGGCGCGGGATCGCGGCACAGTGAGCATCGTGGCAACACACGACGTGGCACAGAACAACGATACGAGCAGTCACCTCTCGCCGGCCGTGCAGGCGCGTCACCGGCAGATTCTCGACATCGCCCGGCGCACCGGACGCGTGACCGTGGAATCGCTGGCCGGACGGCTGGACGTGACGCCGCAGACGATCCGCAAGGATCTGAACGAGCTGTGCGACCGCACGCTGCTGTCGCGCGTGCACGGCGGTGCGGTCATCACCTCCGGCGTCGACAATCTCGAATACGAGGCGCGGCGCCTGCTGGCGAAAGAGGAGAAACTGGCGATCGGCGCAGCGGCCGCGGCGCTGATTCCCGACCAGGCCTCGCTCTTCATCAACATCGGCACCACGACGGAAGAAGTCGCGCGCGCCCTGCACCGGCATTCCGGGCTGCTGGTCATCACCAACAACCTCAACGTCGTCGACCAGCTCTATCGCAATCCCGGGATCGAAGTCATCGTCGTGGGCGGCCGCGTGCGCGCCGTCGATCGCGCGGCGGTCGGTCCGTTCGCCGTCGACTTCATCCGCAATTTCAAGGTCGACTACGCCGTGATCGGCACGTCCGCGATCGACGAGGACGGCGCGCTGCTGGATTTCGACATCAACGAAGTGCAGGTGTCGCAGACGATCATCCAGAACGCACGGCAGGTCATCCTGGTCGCGGACAGCAACAAGGTCGGCCGTCCGGCGCCGGTGCGCATCGGCCACCTGAGCGACATCGACATTTTCGTCACCGACCGCCTGAGCGGCCCGCAGATGGCCGTCGTCTGCGAAACGCACGGCGTACGGGTCATCGAAACGCATTCGAAACGCTGAGATACGCGCGGGCGTATCAACAGCAGCTGGGAAAGGTTGGATACTCAGTCATCCCCGCACAGGCG
>CAYWHG010000098.1:15379-17345 GCA_964457865.1 uncultured Steroidobacter sp. | reverse complement strand
AACGAAATAAGGAATGTCCCCATTTCCATGGACTGCCTCTCTCGGACCAGCATCGTGTCGGCGCTGACGCGATCGGAACCCTAGACGCACATTGTGCGTGGAGCGGTGCAAGCGGCATGCCGGAAGAGGGCGGCTGGCGAGTGGCTACTGGCAGCTGGCCGGAATCATCAGGAGCGCTGATTTTTTTGCACCGAGATGGGCGCGATCGGGATGAGCATGCGCCAGATCGGTGCGATCAGCGCAGTGACGCACCAACTTGACTGCACCTCTTCTCCGGCCAGTCGCCAGTGGCCAGTAGCCAGTCACCATTCTGGTACGTTCCTTGCTCTTCCCTCCGTCATTCGAATTCACATCGAGGTCGATGGCGACGATGGCCGAAGGCGCTCCGTACTGGATGCTGTGGGAAGAACTGGTCGCTGCGGGCGCGCACTGGTCCGGACTGCTGCGTCGTGGCACCACGCTGCGCCTCACGGATGTGGCGGGCGGTGCGAATGCGTCGGTGCTGTTCTTCAACTACGACGATCGCACCGAGCGTTACAACATGCCGGACACGCTCAAGGCCCAGCACACGGCGTACCTCACCAAGGATTTCGTCTGTTATTCGGACATGGGGCGAGTGCTGTGCTCGCTCACCGACGATTCCTGCGGCTGGCATGACACGCTCTGTGGCGTGTCCTCGCCACCGCTGGTCGAAGAGAAGTATGGCGTCGCCCGCTACCAGGAGCGTCGCAACGACTGGTTCCGCAACGGCTACGACAGTCTGCTCACCGAACTGGGAAAGTACGGTCTCGGCCGGCGCGACCTCAGCGCCAACGTCAATTTCTTCAGCAAGGTCACGGTGAACGAGCAGGGTGACCTTGAATACCATCGCGGCAACTCGGCACCCGGCAGCTATGTCGACCTGCGTTTCGAAATGAATGTGCTGATGGTGATGGCGACCTGCCAGCACCCGCTGGATCCCGCGACCGACTATCAGCCGCGCGAAATCCGCCTTACCGCATGGCACTCGCGCCCGGCGCCGCGCAACGATCCCTGTCGCATGAAGTGCCCGGAGAACGAGCGCGGCTTCAGGAATACGGAAGTGTGGTTCAGGTAAGTGATGAAACATGGGTGATGGAGTGATGGGGTGATCAAGTGATCGAGCAAGAGCAGAACCTCGGTACGCGCACGCGAAACAGGTCTTCCGGTCTTGCCGCATCACTTGATCACCCGATCACCCGATCACATTCCCGGAGGCCCCGCCCTTGATCGAAAGCCCACTCGACCCGCGCAATGCCAGCCGCCGCGAAATCATCGCGGCCGGCGCGCCATGGATGGGTACCGTCCGCGCGGGTCAGACTTTCCGCATCCTCGATCTCGAAGGCAACCAGGCCGTCGACACGCTGTTCTATCGCGCCGACACGCTCGAAGAACGCTACAGCGCGCAGGACACGATCCGCGCGCAGGGCAACATCTATCTCACCGCCGGCACGTCGCTGCTGTCGAACGAGGGCAACACGATGCTGACCATCGTGGCCGACACCTGCGGCCGCCACGACACACTCGGCGGTGCCTGCTCGGCCGAGAGCAACACGGTGCGCTATGCGCTCGACAAGCGGCACATGCACAGCTGCCGCGACAACTTCCTGATCGCGCTGGCGCGTTGGGGCGAGAAGTACGGTCGCGACTTCGGCAAGCGCGATCTCTCCAGCAACATCAACTTCTTCATGAACGTGCCGGTGACGCCGGCCGGCAAGCTCACGTTCGCCGACGGCATTTCCGGTCCCGGCCGCTACGTGGAGATGCGCGCGGCGATGGATGTCACGGTGCTGATCTCCAACTGCCCGCAACTGAACAACCCCTGCAATGCCTACAACCCGACGCCGGTGGAAGTGATGGTGTGGGATTGATGAAGTGATGAAGTGATGAGGTGATACAGCAGGCGCGACAGGATCCTGTTCCGGCGTCATCACCTCATCACTTCCTC
>CAYWHG010000098.1:0-15279 GCA_964457865.1 uncultured Steroidobacter sp. | reverse complement strand
GATACAGCAGGCGCGACAGGATCCTGTTCCGGCGTCATCACCTCATCACTTCCTCACCTCATCACTTCCTCGCGGGACGACCCGCGAGAGACACGACAACGCCGGGACGACCCGGCACCTTGGCTCCTCACGGTGCTGCATGTTCGACAAGGTGCTGATCGCCAACCGCGGCGCGATTGCCTGCCGCATTCTTCGTACCCTCAGACGTCTCGATATCCGCTCGGTCGCCGTTTATTCCGACGCCGACCGGCACTCGATGCATGTGGCGCTGGCGGATGAGGCCGTGCGTCTTGGTCCGGCGCCAGCGGCGCAGAGCTATCTGTCGCAGGAGCTGATCATTGCAGCGGCGCGCAAGACGGATGCGCAGGCCATTCATCCCGGTTACGGCTTCCTGAGCGAGAACGCCGACTTCGCAGAGAAGTGTCAGCGCGCCGGCATTGCCTTCATCGGTCCGACGCCGGCGCAGATGCGCGACTTCGGACTGAAGCACACGGCACGCGCGCTGGCGCGCCAGCATGACGTGCCGCTGCTGCCCGGCAGTGGCTTGCTCGATGACCTCGACCACGCGCGCATCGAAGCACAGCGGATCGGTTTTCCGCTGATGCTGAAAAGCACGGCGGGAGGCGGCGGCATCGGCATGCAGCTGTGTCGCTCGGCGCAGGAACTGCAGGACGCCTTCCATTCGGTCGAGCGCCTGGCGAAGAGCAATTTCAGCCAGGGCGGCGTGTTTCTCGAAAAATACGTCGAACGCGCGCGGCACATCGAAGTGCAGATCTTCGGCGACGGACGCGGCCGGGTCGTGGCCCTGGGCGAGCGCGACTGCTCGGTGCAGCGTCGCAACCAGAAAGTCATCGAGGAAACGCCGGCGCCGCATCTCGATGACGCAACGCGCTCGCAGCTGCTGCGCAGTGCGCAGCGTCTCGGCGAGGCCATCGGCTACCGCTCGGCCGGCACCGTGGAGTTCGTGTACGACGACGTCTCCCGGCAGTTCTACTTCCTCGAAGTCAATACGCGCCTGCAGGTGGAGCATGGCGTCACCGAGCAGGTCACCGGTATTGATCTGGTCGAGTGGATGATCCGCACGGCGGCGGGCGAGCCGCCCGATCTCGGCGAATACCGGCACGCACCGCGAGGCCATTCGATCCAGGTGCGTGTGTATGCGGAGGATCCGCAGCACAACTTCCGGCCATCGAGCGGATTGCTGTCGCACGTGGCGCTGCCGGGCGAGGTGCGCGTGGATGCGTGGATCGAGACCGGCACCGACGTGCCATCCCACTACGATCCGATGCTGGCGAAGATCATTGCCGACGGCGCGACCCGCGACGCGGCGCTGGCGAATCTCGAACGCGCCTTGGCCGCAACCCGGATTCACGGCATCGAGACCAACCAGGCGTATCTGCAGGACATCCTGCGCGACGACGTTTTCCGGCAGGGGCGGCAGACCACGCGCTACCTGTCGGGCTTTGCCTATCGGCCGCGCACGGTGGAAGTGATGCAGGCGGGCACGCATACGACGATCCAGGACTTTCCGGGTCGCGTCGGTTACTGGGACATCGGCGTGCCGCCGTCCGGCCCGATGGACGATCTGGCCTTCCGGCTCGCCAACCGCATCGTCGGCAACCCGGCATCGGCCGCGGGACTCGAATGCACGGTCGGTGGCCCGACGTTGCGATTCAATGCCTCTGCGCGCATCGCACTGACCGGTGCGCGCATGAAGGCGGAACTCGACGGCCAGCCGGTCGCGTACTACACGCCGATCGAAGTAAAGGCCGGCAGCGTGCTCAAGATGCGCGCGGTCCAGGGTGCCGGGCAGCGCACCTATCTCGCCATCGCCGGCGGACTCGATGTGCCTGAATACATGGGCAGTCGCGCGACGTTCACGCTCGGCCAGTTCGGCGGACACGCCGGCCGTGCGCTGCGGGCGGGAGACACGTTGCGGATGGCGACCGCGTCAACGTCGGTGCCGCAGCCGGCCGATGCGGGCCTGATTCCCGCCTACGCCGCGCACTGGGAGATCGCGGTGATGTACGGTCCGCACGCCGCGCCGGACTTCTTCACATCTGCCGACATCGATGCATTCTTCGCGGTCGACTGGGAAGTGCACTACAACTCGAGTCGCACCGGCGTGCGGCTTATCGGGCCGAAGCCGACGTGGGCGCGTGCCGACGGCGGCGAAGCCGGTTTGCATCCTTCGAACATTCACGACAATGCCTACGCGATCGGCGCCATCGATTTCACCGGCGACATGCCCGTGATCCTCGGGCCCGACGGCCCGAGCCTCGGTGGCTTCGTATGTCCGGCGACGATCGTGCGCGCGGAGTTGTGGAAGGTGGGGCAGCTGCGGCCGGGCGACAAAGTCCGGTTTCGCTGCATTTCGGTGGAGGAGGCGGTAGAGATGGAGCGCGCGATGGAAGAGTCGATCGCCGCGCTGCGCTCCTGCAGCCCCCTCCCTCGCGAAGCAGGCGGACGCCAGTCCGCCATTCTCCCCTCAAGCCTCACGCCTCAAGCCTCAAGCCCTCAAGTCCGCTACCGCCAGGCCGGCGACAAATACCTGCTGGTCGAATACGGCGATCTCGTCCTCGATCTCGAATTGCGCTTCCGCGTGCACTCGCTCATGGAGTGGCTGCGGCGCGCGCGCATCGACGGCGTGCAGGAACTCACGCCCGGCATCCGCTCGCTGCAGATCCACTACGACAGCCGTGTGATTTCGCAGCGCAAGCTGCTCGATGTGCTGGAACGCGCCGAGCATGAGCTGCCGGCGATCGACGACGTCGAGGTGCCGAGCCGCATCGTCCACCTGCCGCTGTCCTGGGACGATCCGGCGACGCGCATCGCCATCGACAAGTACATGCAGTCGGTGCGCCGCGATGCGCCGTGGTGTCCGAGCAATATCGAATTCATCCGGCGCATCAACGGACTCGATTCCATCGAGGACGTGCAGCGCATCGTGTTCGATGCCAGCTACCTGGTGATGGGACTCGGCGATGTCTATCTCGGCGCGCCGGTGGCGACGCCGCTCGATCCGCGCCACCGGCTGGTCACGACCAAGTACAACCCGGCGCGCACCTGGACGCCGGAGAACGCGGTCGGCATCGGCGGTGCGTATCTGTGCGTGTATGGCATGGAAGGGCCCGGCGGCTATCAGTTCGTCGGCCGCACGATCCAGATGTGGAATCGTCATCGCCAGACCGCCGATTTCACCGGCGGCAAGCAATGGCTGCTGCGCTTCTTCGATCAGCTGCGGTTCTATCCCGTCAGTGCGGAAGAGTTGCTGCAGCTGCGCGAAGAATTTCCGCGCGGCCAGTTCAGGCTCAAGGTCGAACCCACGACACTGAAGCTGCGCGAGTACCGGCAGTTCCTCGCCGACAACCGCGCGGCAATCGATGCCTTCAAGACAACGCAGCAGGCCGCCTTCGACGCGGAGCGTGAGCGCTGGCGACGCAACGGCCAGCTCACCTTCGACTCCGAGGCGGCCGGTACGGAACGCGAAGAGGCGCAGGCATTGCCTGAAGGTGCCGTCGCAGTCGTATCGCCCGTGACCGGCAGCACATGGTCGGTCAGCGCACGCATCGGTCAGCGCGTGGCGGAGGGCGACGAATTGCTGGTCATCGAAGCCATGAAAATGGAAATTCCCCTGCTTGCCGACGAGGCCGGGGAAATCGTCGAGATCCGCTGCGAGCCGGGCAAACCGGTCGCGGCGGGCGATGTTCTGGTCGTATTGCGGGCGGTGTCATGACTTCCTTCACCATCGATGCATTGTTGAATGGCTATCGCGCGGGGCAGTTCACGCCGCAGCAGATCGTCGACGAGGCGCTCGCGCGCATCGCGGCGGCGAAGCGTCGCAATGTCTGGATCACTTTGCTGACACGCGAGCAGATCCTTGCGTACGTGCAGGCTCTCCAAGGCAAGTCTCCCGACAGTCTGCCGCTGTACGGCGTGCCCTTCGCCATCAAGGACAACATCGATCTGGTCGGTGTGCCGACGACGGCGGCCTGCCCCGAGTTCGCGTATGTGCCGACGCAATCCGCGGCGGTCGTGCAGAAGCTGATCGACGCCGGTGCGATTCCGATCGGCAAGACGAATCTCGACCAGTTCGCCACCGGACTGGTGGGCACGCGCTCGCCGTACGGCCCGTGCGAAAACAGTTTCGACCCGGCATTCATCTCGGGCGGATCGAGCAGCGGCTCGGCCGTGTCGGTCGCTACCGGTCTCGTCAGTTTTTCGCTGGGCACCGACACGGCGGGCTCGGGTCGCGTGCCGGCGGGTTTCAACAACATCGTCGGACTGAAGCCCTCGTGCGGATTGCTGAGTACCCGGGGCGTCGTGCCGGCCTGTCGAACGCTCGATTGCGTGTCGATCTTCGCGCTGACGGCGGCCGATGCGCAGCGCGTGCTGTCCGTCGCGCAGGGCTTCGACGCCGGCGATGCCTATTCACGCGACGTCGAACCCGCCGCGCTGCCGTCCTCGCCGCGCTACGGCGTGCCGCGAACCGATCAGCTGGAATTCTTTGGCGACTCAGAGTACGCGCGACTGTATGCGGAGGCCTGCCGCCGCGTGCAGGACACCGGAGCGGCGCTGGTGGAGATCGACTTCGCGCCGTTGTTCGAAACCGCGCGCCTGCTGTACGAAGGGCCGTGGGTGGCCGAGCGGTATGCGGCGATTGCATCGTTCATCCGCGATCACGCGGCGGCGCTGCATCCCGTCACCGCAGAGATCACGCTCGCCGGCAGCAAGCCAACTGCCGTCGATGCATTTCGCGCGCAGTATCGGCTGCAGGAACTGCAGCGTCGCGCCGCGGGTGTGTGGCGCGACGTCGACGTGCTGATGGTGCCGAGTGCCGGCACGATCTACCGGATCGACGAACTGCTGGCCGATCCGATCCGGTTCAATTCAAACCTCGGCCGCTATACGAATTTGGTCAACCTGCTGGACCTGGCGGCCATCGCGGTGCCGTCGGGATTCCGTGCGGACGGGTTGCCGTTCGGCGTGACGTTCATCGCGCCCGCGGGCTGTGATCGGTCGCTGGCCGAACTCGGATCGAGATTCCACCACGCATCGACGTCATCGCTCGGCGTTTCGAGCGAACCCGTGCCTGCCGGCATCCCCGTGAGCACTCATGCGCCGCCGGGCTATATCCCCGTCGCTGTCTGCGGCGCCCACATGGCCGGCCTGCCGTTGAATCACCAGCTCACGGAACGTCGTGCATTCCTGTTGCGCGCGACGCGCACCGCGGCGGCCTATCGCTTCTACGCCTTGCCCGGCGGACCGCCGAAACGACCCGGCCTGCTCAGGGTCGCGCAGGGAGGCAGCACCATCGAGATCGAAGTCTGGGCCGTGCCGCAGAAGCATTTCGGTTCGTTCGTCGCCGGCATCCCCGCGCCGCTGGGAATCGGCAAGGTCGAACTGGAAGACGGCTCGATGTGTCCCGGCTTTCTGTGCGAATCGTGGGCGATCGAGGGTGCGCAGGAAATTACGGCGCTCGGCAGTTGGCGAAAGTTCGTGTAGGAGGTTCACACGGAGATCACGGAGATCACGGAGGTTAGAAAACAAGAGTTTCTTCCTGGTTGCCTTGACCTCTGTGTTCTCCGTGATCTCCGTGTGAAATCCTGTTCTCCGCCACAATTGATCACACTTCATCGCTGACCCTGCCGGATCGCCCGCTAGCCTTCGGGGCATGGACACAGCAACGCGGTTGACAGTGGGTGTGCTCTTCGGCGGACGATCGGCCGAGCACGAGGTCTCGATTCTCTCGGCGCGCAATGTCATCGCCGCGCTGGATCCCGAGCGGTTCCAGGCAGTGGCCATCGGCATCACGCGCAGCGGTCGATGGATTCAGCAATCGACGCAGCGATTGCTGCGGGAGAAGGGCGATCCGCGCTTCGTGCAGCTGAGTGCCGATGGACCGGAAGTTTCGCTGCTGCCGTCCGCTCGATCCGCAGACCCGACTGTTTCCGGCCGGCCGCAGGTCGATGTCGTGTTCCCCGTCCTGCACGGAACGCATGGCGAAGACGGTACGGTGCAGGGACTGCTCGAACTGGCGAACGTGCCGTTCGTCGGCGCCGGTGTGCTGGGAAGCGCGGTCGGCATGGACAAGGATGTGATGAAGCGTCTGCTGCGGGATGCGGGCATTCCGGTCGCGAAGTTCGTGGCAATCCGGCGCCACGACTATCGTCGCGATCCGCTGGCCGTGCTGGCCAACGCGGAAACGCTGGGTTTTCCGCTCTTCGTGAAACCGGCGAACCTCGGATCTTCCGTCGGCGTGACGCGCGTGCTGTGCCGCGCCCAGTTGCCGGCCGCGTTGCAGCTGGCGTTCGACTACGACCTCAAGGTGATCGTGGAAGAATCCGTCACGGGCCGCGAGATCGAATGTTCGGTGCTCGGCAACGATGCGCCGGTGGCGTCGATTCCCGGCGAAATCGTCGTGACGCATCCCGACGGCTTCTATTCGTACGATGCCAAGTACCTCGACGATCAGGGCGCGCGCCTGCAGGTGCCGGCAGTGCTCGATGCGCAGCTCACACGCGAAGTGCAGCGCCTGTCGCTGGCAACCTTCCGGGTGCTGGAATGCAGCGGACTGGCGCGCGTCGATTTCTTTCTCCAGCCCGATGGCCGACTGCTGGTCAACGAGATCAACACGCTGCCCGGTTTCACGGCGATTTCCATGTATCCGAAGCTGTGGGCGGCGAGTGGCGTGCCACCGCGCGAACTCATTTCCAGGCTCATCGATCTGGCCATCGAACGCCACGAGCAGAAGCGATCGCTGCGCTCCCTCTGTTCCGTGCGCTGATTCACGGTCTCCCGGAAGAATGTGAACTGCGTATCAGAGCGACCTGACGGCGCCCTCTAGAGTCGCTGCGTACAGCTCCCGTTGCGCGATTCAACATATTCCTGACGCCGACAGGCGTGCGAGGGAAAGACATGGGTCTGTCGGAAACCATCCTTGCAGCGATGATCGGTGCTGGCGCGACCGTCGGCACGGCGTTGTTCCAACTGCTTGCCGCTTTCAGAGCGAAGGGCCGGACCGACATCAAGCCCAAGCGCGGCACCGCGATGCGGTCGATCTTCGCGGTCACGGCACTGATGGTGGCTTCGGCGGCCGGTGGCTTTCTCTACTCGCAGTTCCTGCAGCAACGCGCGGGCGAGGACATTCGCGCGATGCGTCAGGAATTACGTGAGCTGCGCGATCTGACGGCTACCCGTGTCATCGAGCGCAGTCAGTCGCAGCAACTGTCCGATGTCGCAATGGCCGAGCCCGCGCACGAACCGCTGGCGGCGAACATGATCCCCCTGAGTCTCGAACCTGAAAGCGGCGTGGCGGAATCGATCGCCTACGTGCCGGCCTGCCGCGCCGTCGGCACCGCCGATTGCCTCGAAGCGGACGCGCAGCGCATTGCCTTGTGCGGCACCGTCCCGGCCTATGCACGCGTTGGCACGATCCGTTTGTTCGCACAGCCCGACGCCGTGCAGCATCCCTGGGATCAGCACGCCGTGGTGCTGGACGCCGATGTCGGCGGCGCGAAGTTCTCGGGCAGCACCTTCGAATACGCGCAGGGCCCGGGCGCCAAGGCCGTCTGCGTCAGCTTCCTGCAGTGGAGTGGGCAGCATCCACACATTGCCCGCATCGTTGTGCAGTACTCCACGGGTTTCGCTGACGAAATTCCCTCTGGCGAGGTGATGCCGGTCTTGCAGACGGCGATTGCCGGCACCGATCCGTTCTCGTCGGCCTCGCCGGCGGCCGTGCTGACTTCGCCTGCGACGGCGTTGCGGTAGCACAATCCCTTCTTTCTTCAGATTGCTCAACGACAACCACTACCGCAGTGAGTGTCGTGCCGGGAGGGCTTTGCTGGACACGGCGCTCACGGCCGTAGACCCACCACACGGTCGGCACGCACGTCAGCCCTTTCTGATCCGCGCCGCAGATGCTTAAATCCCGCCACTACTACAACGCATGCATCGGGGGATCGAAATGTTTGGTCAGATGATGGATCGGCCGCTGTTGATCAGTTCCCTGCTGCGCCATGCTGACCTGCAGCATCCCGAGCGGGAAATCGTCTCCATCACGGCCGATCATCCCCGCCATCGATACACCTATCGCGAGGCCTTCGCCCGGATCCGCAAGCTTGCCAATGCCCTCGAACGGCTCGGCGCGCGGCGCGGCGATCGCATCGCCACCCTGGCCTGGAACGACTTCCGTCATTTCGAGACCTACTACGCCGTCTCCGCGTCCGGATTCGTGTGCCACACCATCAATCCGCGCCTCTTCGAAGAGCAGCTCACCTTCATCGTCAACCATGCCGAAGACCGCTGGCTGTTCCTCGACCCGGCCTTCGTCCCGCTGGTCGAAAAACTGCAGCCGACGCTGCAGAGCATCGAGGGCTACATCATCCTCACCGACGATGCGCACATGCCGGCGACCACCCTGCCGCGTGCGCGCAGCTATGAATCCCTGATCGCCAGCGAATCCGACGTATTCGAGTGGCCCGACTTCGACGAACGCACCGCCAGTTCGCTGTGCTACACCTCCGGCACGACCGGCGATCCCAAGGGCGTCCTGTACAGCCATCGCTCCACCATCCTGCACTGTTATGCGATGGCCTTGCCCGATTCCGCCAACCTCGCTGCGACCGATGTCGTCATGCCCGTCGTGCCGATGTTCCACGTCAATGCCTGGGGGCTGCCCTATGCCTGCGTGATGGTGGGCACCAAGCTCGTGTTTCCGGGCCCGAAGATGGGCGATGCGCCGACGCTGCAGGCGCTGATCGAAGAAGAGCAGGTCAACAGTGCGGCGGGGGTGCCGACGGTGTGGCAGGGTGTCGTCGCCTATCTGCAGAAATCCGGCAAGCGCGTCGACTCGCTCAAGCGCATTCTCTGCGGCGGTTCGGCCGTGCCGGTCGCGCTCGCCGATGCCCTGCGCGAACCGTATGGTGTGCACATCGTGCAGGCCTGGGGCATGACGGAGACGAGCCCGATCGGCACCATCTGCACCTGGTCGCCCGAAGCGATGCGCCTGCCGACGGAGAAGCGCGATGCGTTGCGGGCCAAGCAGGGGCGTGCCGTCTTCGGCGTCGAGATCAAGATCGTCGACGAGGATGACCGGGAACTGCCGCGCGACGGCCGCAGCTTCGGCGCCCTGAAGATCCGCGGAGCGTGGGTGGCCTCCCGCTACTACCGCCGCGACAGCGACGATGTCTTCAGCACGGATGGCTGGTTCAGCACCGGCGACGTCGCGACGATCTGCCCACTGGGTTACGTGCAGATCACCGACCGCACCAAGGACGTGATCAAGTCGGGAGGCGAATGGATCAGCTCCATCGAACTGGAGAATCTTGCCGTCGCGCATCCCGCCATCGCGCAGGCCGCAGCGATTTCCATCCCGCATCCGAAATGGCAGGAGCGACCGCTGCTCGTCGTCGTCCTCAAGCCCGGCGAATCGGTGACACGCGAGGAAGTCCTGGGCTTCTTCCTCGGCAAGGTCGCCAAGTGGTGGATCCCCGACGACGTCGCCTTCGTCGAAAAGCTGCCCCTCACGGCCACGGGCAAGCTGAGCAAGCTGCAGTTGCGCAAGCAGTTCGAAGGGTACGTGCTGCCGGGCGAGTAGCGGTCAGAACTGCTTCCGCAAACCCGCCTGTTTCAGCACCGCATTGGCGGTGTGGCGCGATTTGATCGCGGCATCGACGGGGAACCGCACGCTGGTGATGGGGCTGAACCAGATCTCGTGGTCGCCTTTCCCCGATCTTACGAAGTAGCAGCCGGCGTCCCGCAGTGCTCGCTTCACGTCCGCTGTGAAGTTCGACATTGGATGGATTTTCTATGAGGCCAGGCGCAGGTTGTTGTGCTGCTTCGTGATGACTTCCAGCGGAATTTCGCGGTCTCCTCCCTGCTGGAACAGTTCCGGCAGGTTGAGTTTCAGCAACTCTGGAACGCGCTCGCGCAGCACGTCGTTCATGTCCTCGACGGTGGCCGCCTCCGCGACCAGACCGGGGACGTTGGATTCTGAGACATACCAGACGTGGGCTTCGTCATCCCACTCGCATGTCACCGTGAATTTACGCATACCGCACTCCATGGCGATCATCCTGCGGACGATCGGGCCCGGAAACTATATACAGACGATGTTGCCGTTGCACCCAATGGACGCACCCTGACGCTGGTCTGAGTGGATATGGTGCAAAGGAGGCGCCCAGATCACTGTGTTTACCGCTGAAACAGATATCCGTCATATGCACGAAACTTGCACCGCGGAAGGTATCGCTGACCGCAACCCTCACGGTGCCAAAGATGGCTACGCCGCTCGTCGCAGAAGAACCCGCCGCACACGAAGCTGACCGCACTGCACTGACGAAGGAGGCGTTCCAGCACGCCTTCCTCGACAACCTTTTCTACATCCAGGGCAAGTTTCCGGCGCTGGCCACCAAGAACGATTACTACCAGGCGCTCGCCTACGCGGTGCGCGATCGCATGCTGCAGCGCTGGATCAGTACGGCAGCGGCGTACACGAAGCAGGGATCGCGCACGGTGGCGTATTTCTCCGCCGAGTTCCTGATGGGACCGCATCTCGGCAACAACCTCGTCAACCTCGGCATCTATGAGGAAGTCCGCAAGGCCGTCACCGAACTCGGACTGGATTTCAACGAACTGTTGATGGAGGAAGACGAGCCCGGGCTGGGCAATGGCGGTCTCGGCCGGCTCGCCGCCTGTTTCATCGAGTCGCTGGCGACGCTGGAAATTCCCTCGCTCGGCTATGGCATCCGCTACGAGTTCGGCATCTTCCACCAGGAGATCGTCGATGGCTGGCAGACCGAGCGCACCGACAAGTGGCTGCGCTTCGGCAATCCATGGGAGATCGCGCGGCCGGAATGGGCCGTGCACGTCAAGCTGGGCGGCTACACCGAGCAGTACCACGACGAGTTCAACCGGCTGCGCGTGCGCTGGGTGCCGGACCGGCTGGTGGCGGGCGTGCCCTACGACACGCCGATCCTCGGCTATCGCAAGAACACCGCCAATACCCTGCGGCTGTGGAAGGCCGAGGCACCGGAGTCGTTCGACTTCGCGGTGTTCAATCGCGGCGACTACTACGGCGCGGTGATGCAGAAGGTGTCCTCGGAAAACCTGAGCAAGGTGCTGTATCCGAACGACGAGCAGCTGCAGGGCAAGGAGCTGCGGCTGTCGCAGCAGTATTTCTTCGTGTCGTGCTCGCTGCAGGACATGTTCCGTATCCTCAAGGTGCAGAAGATTCCGGTCGAGCGCTTCCATGAGAAGTTCGCCGCGCAGCTCAACGACACGCATCCAGCCATCGCGGTGGCGGAACTCATGCGGCTGCTCGTCGATGAGCACGTCGTGCCGTGGGATCAGGCCTGGGAGATCACGCGCAGGACGTTCGCGTACACCAATCACACGCTGCTGCCCGAAGCGCTCGAATGCTGGCCGCTGCCGCTGTTCGGCCGACTGCTGCCGCGGCATCTCGAGATCATTCTCGAGATCAATGCGCGCTTTCTCGACGAAGTGCGCATCCGTTTCTACGGCGACGAGGAGCGCATCGCCCGCCTGTCCCTGATCGAGGAGCGCGGCGAGCGCTACGTGCGCATGGCGCACCTGGCCTGCGTGGGCAGTCATGCGGTCAATGGCGTGGCGGAGCTGCACTCCGAACTGCTGAAGCAGGACGTGCTGAAGGATTTCTACGAGCTGTGGCCGCAGCGCTTCGGCAACAAGACCAACGGCGTGACGCCGCGTCGCTGGATGGCGCTCAGCAATCCGCGGCTGACGGAGCTGATTTCATCGAGCATCGGCGACGGCTGGATCACGGACCTGGGCGAACTGAAGAAGCTCGAGCCGCTGGCGCAGGACGGAGCGTTTCGTCAGCGCTGGCTCGACGTCAAGCGGGCGTGCAAGTGCGATTTCGCTGCCGTGGCGCTCAAGAAGACCGGCATCCTCATCGATCCGGACTCCCTGTTCGATGTGCAGGTGAAACGCATCCACGAATACAAGCGCCAGCATCTCAACATCCTGCATGTGGTCGCGCTCTATCACCGGCTGCGCTCGAACCCGAATGCCGACTGCGTGCCGCGCACCTTCATCTTCGGCGGCAAGGCGGCACCCGGATATCACATCGCCAAACTGATGATCAAACTCATCACCTCGGTCGGCGACGTGGTGAATCGCGATCCGGCGGTTCGCGATCGACTGAAAGTCGTGTTCCTGCCGAACTTCAATGTGAAGAACGGCCAGCGCATCTATCCCGCCGCCGATCTGTCGGAGCAGGTGTCGACCGCAGGCAAGGAAGCCTCAGGCACCGGCAACATGAAGTTCTCGATGAATGGCGCCTTGACCATCGGCACGATGGACGGCGCCAACATCGAGATCCGCGAGGAGGTCGGTGCCGAGAACTTCTTCCTGTTCGGCCTGACTGCGCATGAAGTCAGCACCCTCAGGACCGCCGGCTACGATCCGTCGCACTACCTGCGGGGAGAACTGAAGGAAGTCATCGACCTGATCCGCAGCGGCTTCTTTTCGCGAGGCGATACCGAACTCTTCCGGCCGCTGATCGATGGCCTGATCCATCACGACCCGTACCTGCTGTTCGCGGATTTCGATTCATACGCCGATGCGCAACAGGCGGTGTCGGCTGCCTACAAGGATTCGCAACGCTGGGCACAGATGTCGATCCTGAACTCGGCGCGCTCCGGCAAGTTCTCATCGGACCGCACGATCCGCGAATACTGCGACGACATCTGGAAGGCGCCCACCGTACCGGTACGGCTGCTGTCGCAGGAGGATGTGAAGGTCGGGTTCATGCAGTAGAAGGCGGGGTGACGAAAGCCACGAAAGTCACGAGGGCAAGACGATCTCTCACGCCTTCTTACCCTCGTGACTTTCGTCACTTTCGTCACTCAGCCGTCAGCAAGCGGACGGCGAACAGTCCCCACATCACATACAGCACGATCGTGCTCGCCACGAACGCCTGGAAGCGGCGGATGACCTTGTTGCTCGTCAGGTGAATCCAGCTGTGGCAGGCGCGCAGCACAACATAGCCCCAGGCGCAGGCGAGCAGCAACAACGTCGTCAGTTTCGTGATGGCGAGAAAGCCGCACAGCGCATAGAACAGCACTGGCACTTCGAACAGGTTGCGGAAGTGATCGGCCGACTGCGTGTTCTCCAGTTTCTCCGCCATCTGCTTCGACGTCGCGACCTGCTGCGGATGAATGCGTCGTGTGCGCAGTTCACCCAGTCGATCCGAACCGAGTCGCAGCCAGACGATGCCGGTCAGGAGGGCAAGGACGGTAGGCGGCAGCAGGATGGCGTGATCGAGGGTCATGAGGAAGTCGGAGCCGCAAAGGACCGCAAAAAAGAATGAGACTACTTCAGTCATTCCCGCGCAGGCGGGAATCCAGACAGGTCACAAGATGGATTCCCGCCTGCGCGGGAACGACGAAGAGGTTGGCATTCCACGAACAAATTTCCTTCTTTTGTGCGGTCTTTCGCGGCTCTCTAGTTCTCAGACAACCTTCACCGGAATTTTGCCGATGCGCTTCTGCCATTCCGCTGGGCCGGTCTCGTGGACCGAAGTGCCCTTGGAGTCCACGGCGACCGTGACCGGCATGTCCTTCACGTCGAACTCGTAGATCGCTTCCATGCCGAGATCGCCGAAGGCGACGACGCGACTCGACTTGATGGCCTTCGACACCAGGTACGCCGCACCGCCGACAGCCATCAGGTATGCGCGCTGATACTTCTTGATGACCTTGATCGCTTCCGGGCCGCGCTCCGACTTGCCGATCATCGCGATGAGTCCGGTCTTGCCGAGCATGAGCTCGGTGAACTTGTCCATGCGGGTCGCCGTGGTCGGGCCGGCGGGTCCGACGGCTTCGTCCCTCACCGGGTCGACGGGGCCGACGTAGTAGATCACGCGATTCGTGAAGTCGAGTCCTTCGGGCAGCGGCTTGCCGCTGTCGATCAGTGTCTGCAAGCGTTTGTGAGCGGCATCGCGACCCGTCAGCATCTTGCCGTTCAGCAGCAGGCGTTGGCCCGGCTTCCATGACGCGACTTCTGCGGGGGTGAGCGTGTCGAGATTGACGCGCGTCGCTTCTGCCGATGCTTCGAACGTGAGCTTCGGCCAGAGATTCAGGTCCGGCGGATCGAGCTTCGCCGGGCCCGAGCCGTCGAGCACGAAGTGCGCGTGGCGTGTGGCGGCGCAATTCGGAATGACGGCAACCGGCAATGACGCTGCATGTGTCGGATACGTTTTGATCTTTACATCGAGCACGGTCGTGAGTCCGCCGAGACCTTGTGCGCCGATGCCGAGCGCGTTCACCTTGTCCATGATTTCCAGGCGCAGCGCCTCGAGCTTGTTCTGCGGGCCGCGCTCGCGGATCTCGTGAATGTCGATCGTCTCGAACAACGATTCCTTGGCGAGCACCATCGCCTTCTCTGCGGTGCCGCCGATGCCGATGCCGAGCATGCCGGGCGGACACCAGCCGGCGCCCATTGTCGGCACCGTCTTCACGATCCAGTCGACGATGGAGTCTGACGGATTCAGCATCGTGAGC
Source organism: uncultured Steroidobacter sp. (assembly GCA_964457865.1). Taxonomy (GTDB): domain Bacteria; phylum Pseudomonadota; class Gammaproteobacteria; order Steroidobacterales; family Steroidobacteraceae; genus Steroidobacter. Next base: position 736 of record CAYWHG010000098.1, on the reverse strand, counting down.
TTCGATTTGTTTTCCGAACCGCCGCCTTTCGCCGCCAGCGCGATTTCAAGTTCGTGACCCGGCACGACTTCCATGTGAATGACGGCCGGCGTGTTGTCTTTCGTATTCTTGCGCTCGAAGTAGGGATCGTTGACGATCGAGGCGCGCAGCATGTTGTCCGGATGGTTGTAGGCGCGACGGACGCCTTCGTTGATCATGTCGGTGAGACTCAGGGTTGCGTCCCACTGCACATTCATTCCCACTTTGACAAAGATCGTGACGATGCCGGTGTCCTGGCAGATGGGGCGGTGGCCCTCGGCGCACATGCGCGAATTCACCAGAATCTGTTTGATCGCATCCTTCGCGGCCGGGCTTTCTTCCAGTTCGTAGGCCGCGGCCATTGCACGGATGAAATCCGGCGAGTGGTAGTACGAAATGTATTGCAGGGCATCCGCGACGCTCTGGATCACATCATCCTGGCGAATCACGCCACCGGAGTGGCGGGTCAGTGCTGGCTTGGCGGACATTGGCTGGGCACGGAAAATTGCGGGGGCGGCAATCTAACATCGGTGCGGGGACGGGGGAAGAATGGCCCTGCCGCGCTGCATAACCCCGACAACTGTGCCTGCTGGCCCGTACTGCCGGTAAGATTTCGTCCGTGTCCTGGAAACAGAGAATCGGAAGAAGATCTCCACGGGGAACACGGGGAATCACGGGGCCGGAACCGAGAAATTTCCTGCTTCACCCCGTGGTCCCC
>CAYWHG010000097.1:14153-17365 GCA_964457865.1 uncultured Steroidobacter sp. | reverse complement strand
CCGCGGGGATGACGAAAAAAGGTGCCTGCGCGGGAATGACGGAGAGAAGTGCGGGCATCAACCTGGCGCCCATTCACCGCTAGTCCCGATACCCCGGATCGATCCTGTCCAGCTTGCGCAGCAGCGCCGGCCACGTGAGCGAACTGCCCGCGCCGCGCATCACTGCCCGGCTGTACGCCGGTACCGTGTCGAGCACCGATTGGGGAATCTGCAGCAGCTCCGCGCCATTGCCCTGCGCGAGGACCTGGATCTCGCAGGCGCGCTGGAACGTGTACATCGCGAGAAAGGCATCCGGAATGCTGCGGCCGACCGTCAGCAGTCCGTGGTTGCGCAGCATGAGGGCGCGCGCGGTGCCGAGATTCTGCTGCAGGCGGACCTTCTCTTCCGGGTTGAGCGCAATGCCTTCGTAGTCGTGATACGACAGCGACTGCACGACGATGCTGGCCTGCTGTGAAATCGGCAGCAGGCCGGCCTTCTGGCACGACACCGCGATGCCTTCCATCGTGTGCAGATGGAGCACGCAGTGGGCGTCTTCGCGTGCGGCGTGAATGGCACTGTGGATGGTGTAGCCCGCGGGGTTGATCTCGTAGGGGCTGGCCAGCGTCTTGTTGCCTTCGTGATCGACGCGCACCAGATTCGACGCCGTCATTTCGTCGAACATCAATCCGTAGGGGTTGATCAGGAAATCATGCGCGCCGGGAATCTTCGCCGAGATGTGCGTGAAGATCAGGTCGTCCCAGCCGAAATGCGCAACCAGCCGGTAACACGCGGCGAGATCGACGCGCAGTGCCCACTCTTCTGCAGAGACCTTGCTCCGGACGTCTGGAACGCTGTTGTCGACGACACGCATTTGCATACGGCACCTGGCTTGGGCTGGGCGGGAAAGACCAGAGGCTACGCCCGCCGCTCGACGGCGGGCAAGCGATGCCGCTCAATCCAATGTGCGGAATCCGCCGGCAGGTGCCGGAATGATCTGCGATTGCTGCAACACCCGCAGTGCATCGTCCGGTCCCTCGACGACGAAGGCCTCCAGTCCGACGCGGCGTGCTGCTTCGACATTCAACAGATTGTCGTCGAGAAACAGCACTTCGGCGGCGCGGCAGGCCAACGTTTCGAGCACGTGCTCGAAGGCGTCCGCATCCGGCTTGATGCGACCGGTGAGGTGCGAGACGAAGTAGTGATGGAAGAGGCCCCCGAGTCCGAGTTCATCCGTGACCCGCGGCCAGTGCACTGCATTGCTATTGGAGAGCACGGCGCGCACATAGCGCGACGGAATCTGGTCGATCAGTTCCAGCGCACCGGGATACACCTCCGACGGCCAGCCGGCGAACGAATCGAGAAAGGCCTGGGCATCGACCTCGATGCGCAGTTCATCGATGAGCTGCCGGGCGAACTCCTCGCCGGCGATCTTCCCGGTCTCGAAGGCGCGCACGCTCGGCGAGTGCAGCCAGGTTCGCCACAGATCTTCAGTCGGCACGCGATAGCCAAGCCATTCCAGCATCGGCCGGACGCCACCGAGCCGTACCAGCACACCGCCGACGTCGAACAACACCACTGCAATCTGCGACTCCGACACAGTGCCTCTGTCTCCTTATCTCGTCTGGCCCGTCGCCAGCAGCCAGTCGCCAGTGGCCCTTCTCCTTCACACCACCACGTTCACCAGCTTGCCCTTCACCACGATCACCTTCTTCGGCGCCTTGCCTTCCATCCAGCGCTGCACGCCGGCATCGGCCAGCGCCGCTTCGCGGATCGTGCCTTCGTCGGCGGTGGCCGCGACGGTGATATGGCTGCGCAGCTTGCCATTGACCTGCACCACGAGTTGGATCTCGTCCTGCACCAATGCCTGCGGGTCGGCCTTCGGCCAGGCGCGGTCCATCAGCGAATCGTCGTGACCGAGCGCCTGCCACAGGGCATGCGTGGCATGCGGCACGATCGGCGAGAGCATCTGCACGATCAGTTCGAGCGTTTCCTGGACGATGGCGCGTCCCTGCGGCGACGGGTCGTCGAACTTCGCCAATGTGTTCATCAACTCCATGACGGCCGCGATCGCAGTATTGAAGATGCGGCGACGGCCGAGGTCATCGGTCACTTTCACCAGCGTGGCGTGGGCGGCGCGGCGGAGAGAGCGCTGGGAGTCGGTGAGGCTACTGGCTGCTGGCTGCTGGCTGCTGGACAGAACCGCTGGCTGACTCTGGCCAGCGGCCAGTCGCCAGTCGCCAGTCGCCTTCTCCAAGTGTTCATACACCGTCCGCCACAACTTCCTCATGAAGCGCGCGGCGCCTTCGACGCCGTCGTCCGACCATTCAAGCGTGTCTTCCGGCGGCGCCTTGAACATCATGAACAGGCGGATGCTGTCGGCACCGTATTCGCCGACCAGTTTCTGCGGATCGACGCCGTTGTTCTTCGACTTCGACATCGTGCGCATGCCTTCCCACTCGACGGGTTGGCCGTCGGCGCGCAGCGTGGCGCCGCTGCGCGTGCCCTTCGCGTCGACCTGCACATCCACATCGGCGGGATTGAAGTACTGGATGCGCCCTTCGCCCTTGCGCGAGTAGATGTCGTTCAACACCATGCCCTGCGTCAGCAGGTTGCGGAACGGCTCGCTGACTTTCAGCAGACCGACGTCCTTCATCACGCGCGTCCAGAAGCGCGAATACAGCAGGTGCAGGATGGCGTGTTCGATGCCGCCGATGTACTGGTCGACCGGCATCCAGTAGTCCGCGCGCTCATCGACCATCGCCGTGTCGTTGCCAGGCGAGGCGAAGCGCGCGAAATACCACGAGGAATCGACGAACGTGTCCATCGTGTCGGTCTCGCGCCGCGCATCGCCGCCGCACGTCGGGCACTTGCATTCGTAGAACGCCGGCAGCTTGTTGAGCGGATTGCCGCTGCCGTCCGGCACGAGTCCTTCGGGCAGCACCACGGGCAGATCCTTGTCGGGCACCGGCACATCGCCGCACTTGGGGCAATGAATCAACGGAATCGGGCAGCCCCAGTAGCGCTGGCGCGAGATGCCCCAGTCGCGCAGGCGCCATTGCACCTGCGTGTGGCCGAGACCGAGCGCGGAGAGATCGGCTGCGATGGCATCGACCGCCTCCTGATAATTGAGACCGTCGTACTTGCCGGAGTTGATGCAGATGCCGGTTTTGGCGCCGTACCAGTCCTGCCACTGAGTAGGGGAGAAAGGGCTGCTGGCGGCTGGCGGCTGGCGG
>CAYWHG010000097.1:0-14053 GCA_964457865.1 uncultured Steroidobacter sp. | reverse complement strand
GTCGCCAGTCGCCTCCGCAATCACCTGCCTCACCTCCAACCCATACCTGTTCGCAAATTCGAAGTCGCGCTCGTCATGCGCCGGCACGCCCATCACCGCACCTTCGCCATAGGTCATGAGCACGTAGTTGCCGACCCACACCGGCACCTTCGCGCCCGTCAGCGGATGGGATACGAACAGGCCGGTCGGCATGCCCTTCTTTTCCATCACGGCCAGTTCGGCTTCCATCGCCGTGCCCTGCTTGCATTCGTCGATGAAGGCGCTGAGTTCGGGATTGTTGCGTGCGGCATGCGTCGCGAGAGGATGTTCCGCCGCGACGGCGCAGAAGGTCACGCCCATCAGCGTGTCGGCACGCGTCGTGAACACATTCAGCGTGTGGTTCTCGCCGTTGAGCTCGTACGGGAAGCCGACGCGCACGCCTTCGCTCTTGCCGATCCAGTTCGCCTGCATGGTGCGCACACGCTCCGGCCAGTCGGTCAGCGTGTCGAGTGAATCGAGCAGATCCTGCGAGTAGTCCGTGATGCGCAGGTAGTACATCGGGATCTCGCGCTTCTCGACCGGCGCGCCGGTGCGCCAGCCGCGGCCGTCGATCACCTGCTCATTGGCGAGCACGGTCTGATCGACCGGATCCCAGTTCACGACGCCGGTCTTCTTGTAGGCGATGCCCTTTTCCAGCATCCGCAGGAACAGCCACTGGTTCCAGCGGTAGTACTCGGGCTGGCAGGTCGCCAGTTCGCGCTTCCAGTCGAGCGCGAAGCCGAGCGACTGCAACTGACCCTTCATGTAGGCGATGTTGTCGTAGGTCCACTTCGCCGGCGGCACGCCGTTCGCCATCGCGGCGTTTTCGGCCGGCAGACCGAACGCGTCCCAGCCCATCGGCTGCAGCACGTTGTAGCCCTGCTTGCGCATGAAGCGCGACAGCACATCGCCGATCGTGTAGTTGCGCACGTGTCCCATGTGCAGCCGGCCGCTCGGGTACGGGAACATGCACAGGCAGTAGTACTTGGGACGCGAGCTGTCCTCGGTGACGGAGAAGGCGTCAGCCGACTCCCAATGGGCTCTGGCCTGCGCCTCGACGGCCGCAGGATCGTATCGTTCGTGCATCGGAAAGCTTCGCCGAATCAAGAATTTGAGGCGGCGAAGGATAGCGTATGGCGACGGCGGCCGGACAGGGGGACGTCTTCCTGTGGGTCAGGTTTTCCCGCGGGGATTTCCATTGGTCACCGCCTGACAGCTTCGAGGCCGGCTCAAGCCGGCCCCACAGGCAGAAAGAAGGGAGCGATCAGAATTCCTGCCATACATCGCTGCCGCTGGCTTTCGCGACCGGCGCGGCGGCCACCGGCTTCGCTGCCGGGCGCACGCCTCGGACCGGACGACGCAGCGGCTGTACCGTGGCCGCTCGCCCGGGCGCGGCAGCCGTGACCGGCGCCGCCGTCTGCTGGAAGCCCGCCTGCGACGGCGCACGGAAGAAACTGATTTCCGCCACCAGGAGCTGCGCCTGCTGTTCCATCGACTTCGCCGCCGACGAGGCCTCCTCGACCAGCGCGGCGTTCTGCTGGGTCGTGTCGTCCATCTGCGTCACCGCATTGTTGACCTGCTCGATGCCCGACGCCTGTTCCTCGCTCGCCGCTGCAATCTCGGCCACGATGTCGCTGACCTTCTTGACGCTCTCCATGATGTCGCCGAGCGCCTTGCCCGACTCGTCCACCAGGCCCGTGCCCGTCCTGACCTTCTCGACGGAGTCGTTGATGAGTTCCTTGATCTCCTTGGCGGCGGTGGCGCTGCGCTGCGCGAGGCTGCGCACCTCGCTCGCAACGACCGCGAAGCCACGGCCCTGTTCGCCCGCACGCGCCGCTTCCACGGCCGCATTCAGCGCCAGCAGATTGGTCTGGAAGGCGATCTCGTCGATGACGCCGATGATGTCGGCGATCTTGCGGCTCGACGTGTTGATCTCTTCCATCGCACCGACGGCGCGCTGCACGACCGAGCCGCCGCGTTCCGCCTGGCCGCGTGCACCCGAGGCCAGCTGATTCGCCTGGCGCGCGTTGTCCGCGTTCTGTTTCACTGTCGCGGTCATCTGCTCCATGCTCGACGCCGTTTCTTCGAGTGCCGAGGCCTGCTCCTGCGTGCGCTGCGACAGATCGTCGTTGCCTCTCGACAACTGCGCGGCCGCGCCGCCGACCGCATCCGAGACGGTACGCACGCTGCCGACGATCTCGTGCAGTTTCACGTCCATGCGCTTGAGCGAACTCAGCAGCGCGCCGAATTCGTCGCCGCGATCTGCGGGAATCTCGTGCCCGAGTTCGCCGTGGGCAATCCGGTCGGCCACATTCACCGCCGCAGTGAGTGCAGTCATGATCGAACGCAGCAACAGCACCGCGAGCACGCCGGCCACGAGCGCGCCGAGCAGCATCGCGCTGATCACGATGGCGCGATTGGTGCGGAACTGGTCCTTGGCCTCGGTCAGCGATTCCTCGGCACGCCTGAACTGGTGCGACGATGCAGCCGTCAGCGTTTCACGCAGCGCGTCGAACGCCGGATCGACCCGCTCGACGATGAGTTTTGCGGCAAGCGCGGAGTCATTGGCGGCCAGCGCCGCATCGACGGTATCGATGGACGCCTGCAGGCTGTCATGCGCCCGCTCGATGCGATCGAAACCGCTGCGAGCTTCGGCGCTCTGCTGCTGGTCGCCGTACTGCTTCAGCAGTTCCGACGCCCGCGCCTTGCCCGACTGCCGCTCCCGCCGGATCTCGGCGACCTTCGCGGGATCGGTCGCCAGCACCGTCAGACTGACGAGCGCCTGGCGATCGAGTTCGGCCGACTCCAGGGCGCCGAGCGTGCCCACGACCTTGACGCGGCGTTCGTACATGTCGTCGAGATCCCCGACGACATCACCCATGCCGCGCAGGCCGAGCACGCCGACGATGAGCATGGACAGGGCCAGCAGGATGAGCGTGGCCGCGACACGGGTCTTGATACTGAAGGATGCGAAATTCATGGAAGTACGCTGTTGAAGGGATATCCAACAGCGCTATCGACTCGTCCTCCGGCGACTGAAAGTCAGACGGGGACGAATCAGGGAGGGTCGTATGACGAAGAGGAATGGCCGCAAAAAGGCGCAAAGATCACAAAACGGAGAATCGCCGCTCGGAGATACCCGGCTTCGTCGTCCTTGATTTTTTTGCGTTCTTTGCGCCTTTTTGCGGCTATTGATCCAGCTCCGGATCAGTCGCCCTTTCTCAATCGCCCAGCGCCGTGCGCAGTGCGGCGATCTCGTCCTTGCAGCCGTTCATGATGTGCACGCACTTGGCGTTGTCGAGTTCCAGGCGCCAGAACGCCTTCACGCCCTGCATGTTGAGTTCGAGGTCGGTTTCGTGCCCGGCGAACCCGGACATCATGACGGCGACGGTGAGTACGTCGGTGACGTCCGGATGACCGGCGTGACGATCGATGTTCTCGTGATCCGCCACGGCCTCGGAAATGTGATCGGGAAAGCCCCAGTTCTCGACGATGGCCTTGCCGACGTTGGAGTGCCAGTCGCGGATGACCTGCGCCAGCGTCGCCGGATCGCGGAACAGATTTCCGTGACGGTTGGCGCGGGCCAGGATGTAGATCTTGCCGACGTTGTGCAGCAGGCCGGCGAGCATGCATTCGTCCGCATTGATCTTGCCGCTGCCGCGCGAGCCGATGGCATACGCCAGCGCGGCGACCATCGTCGCCTCCTGCCACAGCCCTTCGAGTTCCTTGGCGATGTGACGCAGTTCGGCCGCACGGCGCAGCTGCGCGATGGCGAACGACACGGCCGCGGTGCGCACGTTGTTGTGCCCGATGCGGTTCACCGCCGACTTGAGTTCGGAGATGGTCTTGCCGCCGCGATTCAGCGCCACGGAGTTGGCGAGCGTGAACACACGCGCCGCGAGCCCGGCATCGGAACCGACCACGCGCGCGATCTGATCGTTCGACACCTGCTCGTCCGCCAGCACCTTGCGCACGCGCACGGCCACATCCGGGAACGACGGCAGTTCCACGCGCCCGCGCGACACTTCCTCGGCCAGTTCGGCGACGAACTGGAACGCACTCGTGTTGCCGGACGGCACCGTCGCCTCGTCGGTCGTCGCAAGATGTTGGCTTGTCATGGTCGTCCTATCGGCAGCGCAGCAAGGCCCTTGAGGTGGCCATGAATACCCGATCCAGCCTGCGCCGTCTGTTAACGGGCTCGTGGTTTCGGTGCGTCGGAAGGGGAAAATGGCCGCAAAAAGCGCAAAAGGCACAAAGTCGGACAACAGAATCGAATTCCTTCCCTTCTTCTCTCGCTTTGCGCTTTTTGCGCGTTTTGCGGCCATTTCCTTCTTCCGTCTTTACGTTCCATGCGTTCTTTGCGGTTACTCCGTGCTCTTAACCCGCACTCGCCGCCTTGCCGCGCGGTGCGTCCGACGTCAGGTTCAGGATCTGGCCCGGGATGCGCTGCAGCGGCATTACGTGCTCGGCGGCGCCGAACTTCACGGCGGCGCCCGGCATGCCCCAGACCACGCTGGTGGCTTCGTCCTGGGCGATGGTGCCGGCGCCTGAGTCGAGCATTTCCTTGAGACCGCGGGCGCCGTCGTCGCCCATCCCCGTGAGGATCACGCCGGTGGCGTTCGGTCCGACGTTCTGCGCCACCGAGCGGAACATGACGTCGACGCTCGGACGATGCCGGTTCACGTGTGGACCGTCGCTCAGGCGGCAGCGATAGCGCGCGCCGTCGCGCTCGACGATCAGATGACGATCGCCCGGTGCGATGTAGGCGTGACCCGGCAGGATGTACTGGCCATCCTGGGCTTCGCAGACCGACATCGCGCACGAGCGGTTGACGCGCTCCGCGAAGGCGCGGCTGAACGCCGCCGGGATGTGCTGCGAGATCACGATGGCAGGCGCGTCGGCCGGCATCATCTCCAGCACTTCGCGGATCGCCTCGGTGCCGCCCGTCGACGCACCGATGGCAACGATGCGGTCCGTGGTGCGCAGCACGCGCCGCCCCGTCACCGCCGGCAGCACGGCATCCGCCGTGCGCCGCTCGTCGATCTTCATTCCCGGAACAGGGGGCGCAACGCTGGGCCGCGGCGCACTGCTGCGCGCCTGGACCCGCGCTCCGGCGGCCATTTTGACCTTCGCGATGAGTTCCTGCGCATAGTCCGCGAGGCTGCCGGCCACGTCGACCTTGGGCTTGGCGACGAAATCGACTGCGCCGAGTTCCAGCGCGCGCAGCGTGATGTCGGCGCCGTGCTGCGTCAGCGACGACACCATGACGACCGGCATCGGCCGCAGGCGCATCAGGTTCTCCAGGAACGTGACGCCGTCCATGCGCGGCATCTCGACGTCGAGCGTGATCACGTCGGGATTGAGCTGCTTGATCTTCTCGCGCGCGGCGTACGGATCCGTGGCCGTACCCACGACCTCGATGTCGCGATCCTTGCCCAGCATTTCCGTGAGCAGCTTTCGCACCAGCGCCGAGTCGTCAACGATGAGGAGTCTGATTGGCATGGCGTTATTGTGTTATGGGGTGATCGGGTGATCCGGTGATGAAGCAAGAAAGCGCTGATCTTTCGGGACTCTTGCGTGTTCACCTCATCACATGATCACCTCATCACCCTGCTTCAAAAGAGATCGATCTCGCCCGCCACCGGCGCCTTCTCCAGGCCAGACAGGTACTTCTGTTCGTGCGACACGATGTCGCTCGAGTGACGCGAGTTGAGATGCCGCACGCGGACCCGGCCCGTCTGCGGGAAATACTGCACGTGACGCGGACAGGTCTCGCCCACGTCTTCCGACGTCACGCGCAGGCCTTCAGCTTTGAGGAATTCGCGCACGAACAGCACGTTGTGGTTGCCGACATCGCTCAGGCTCGACAGCACACGCCCGCCGCCGAAGATCTTCACTTCCAGGTCGCCGCGCGCACCGCCGCCCTTGAGGACGTGGTTGATGAGCTGTTCCATCGAGGCACTGCCGTAGCGCGTCGCGTTGCCGGCGATGCTGCCCCAGGTGTCGTTGCCGCTGCCGCTCGGGCGCGGCAGCATGAAATGGTTCATGCCGCCGATACCGGCGCGCGGATTGCGGATGCAGGCGGACACGCACGAGCCCAGCACCGTATCGAGGACTTCGTCGGTCGTCGTGACGTAGAAGTCGCCCGGCAGCAGCTTGGCGATGATCTGGCCCGTCGCATTGCGATAGCGCCGGATCGATTCGAATCCGGGCAGGGAACGCGGCAGGTCTTTGGCAGCCACGCTCATACGGCGCCTCCGCTCTCCAGAACGTCATTGCCCTGCTTGCGATAGATGGTCTTGCCGACGAGACGGAAAGGCGCCGTGCCCGCGTGAATGGATTCCGAATGACCGAGGCAGAGGTAGCCGCCCGGCGCGAGCAGCGAGGCGAAGCGCGACACGATCCGTTCGCGCGTCGGCTGATCGAAATAGATCATGACATTGCGACAGAAAATGATGTCGAACGGCCCGCTCATCGGCCACGACTGCATGAGGTTCAGCGTGCGGAAGGTGATCAGGCGCGCGATATCCGGCTGCACCAGCGCATGACCGGCGTTCGCGCCGATGCCCTTGCGGAAGCAGCGACGCAGCCGTTCCTGCGGCACCGCGGACAGCCGGTCCATGGGATAGATGCCGCGCTGACCGTACGCGATCATGTCGCTGTCGATGTCGGTCGCGAGGATCCGGGTGTCCCAGCGCACGCCGGCCGGCAGTGCTTCGGTGAGAACCATCGCGATGCAGTACGGCTCCTCGCCCGAGGAACAGCCCGCCGACCAGATGCGCAGGCGTCGCGATACCTGATTGCGCTTCAGGGCCTCCGGGATCATGTAGGACGCCAGCGCTTCGAAGTGATGGTTCTCGCGGAAGAACGCAGTGACGTTGGTCGTCAGTGCGTTGATCAGACCCACGAGTTCTTCCGGCCCGGATTCGCGCACGTGCGCGCAGTACGCCTCGTAACTCGGCAGGCCGAGTTCGCGCAGGCGGCGCGCCAGGCGGCCCTGCACCAGCTGGCGCTTGTTGGGCCCGAGCACGATGCCGGCGTTCTCGCCGACCACATGGCGGATGAAGTCGAACTCCGCATCGGCAAGGACGGGGCCGAGGTTGGCGCTGTCGGCAACGACGGGCCCGGCGTCGGGTGTGGCGGCAGTGAGTCGCATGTGGTGGAAAGGGGGTAGTGATCAGGGGGCAGGGGGTAGGAAGAGAAACCTGGAGAAGGGCAGCAGCATGGTTCTTGCTACCCCCTGCCCCCTGATCACTACCCCCTTCTCCGGTTCAGGCTGCAGCAACGGGCATCGTCACTCCCGTGACATCCCCGCCGATCAGCGTATCGATATCGAGCAGCATCACCATGCGACCCGACACTGCTGCCAGTCCTTCGATGAACTCCGTGCTGACTTGCTCGCCGAGCTCCGGCGCCGGCTTGATGTCGGCCGCCGCCACGTCGATCACATCGGAAACGCCGTCCACCACCACGCCGAAATCGCGACGCCCCACCGGTGACTCCACCGACAGCACGATGATGACCGTGAGTGCGGTGTATTCGGCGCGCGCGAGATCGAAGCGCATGCGCAGGTCGACGATGGGCACGATCGAGCCGCGCAAGTTCAGCACGCCGAGCACGTGCGCCGGCGCCTGCGGGATGCGCGTCACGGTGGAATAGCCGCGGATTTCCTGCACACGCAGGATGTCCACGCCATACGTCTCGTCGCCGAGCGTAAACGTCAGCACCTGATGCGAGCCTGCATCGTTGGCCGACCGTGTCGTTTCGCCTGCCTGCATAGTCATTGCCTCATACCCATCGATTGACATTTGTTCCGCGTCTGTCGGCTTATCGGCCCGACGCCCCTGCATCTGGAGTCAGCCATTGCCTGTATCGGGCAGCCCTGAAGCGAGTCAGAACTCCTGCCACGAACTGTCGTCACCGGACGCGCGAGCCAGCGGCGCAGACGCCGCAACCGGAGCCGCCTTCTTCGCCGCGATCGGACGCACCGTCGCCTTGGCAGCTCCACGCGCGGCCGACGGCGCCCTCGTCTCCAGGCGCGGCTTGCTGCTCGCGGGCTGATAGCCGATCTGCACGTCGCTGCGGAAGTAGCCGATCTGCGTGACCAGTTCGGCGGACTGCTGCTCCATCGCCTTGCTGGCGGCGGACGCCTCTTCCACCAGCGCGGCATTCTGCTGGGTCACGCTGTCCATCTGGGTGACGGCGTTGTTGACCTGCTCGATGCCGGCGGACTGTTCCTCGCTGGCCGCCGCGATCTCCGCGACGATGTCGGTGACCTTCTTGACGCTCTCCATGATCTCCGCCAGCGTCTTGCCGGATTCGTCCACGAGTTCCGAACCGACCTTGACCTTGTCGACCGAGTCCTTGATCAGATCCTTGATCTCCTTCGCGGCGCTGGCGCTGCGCTGCGCGAGATTGCGCACTTCGGTGGCGACGACCGCGAAACCGCGGCCCTGTTCGCCGGCACGCGCCGCCTCGACGGCCGCGTTGAGCGCGAGCAGGTTCGTCTGGAAGGCGATCTCGTCGATGACGCCGATGATGTCGGCGATCTTGCGGCTCGACGTGTTGATCTCGCCCATGGCCGTGACGGCGCGATGCACCACCGTGCCGCCGCGCTCTGCCTGTTCGCGGGCGCCGACGGCGAGCTGGTTCGCCTGGCGTGCGTTGTCCGCGTTCTGCTTCACGGTGGCGGTCATCTCTTCCATGCTCGACGCCGTTTCCTCGAGCGCCGCCGCCTGCTGCTGCGTGCGCTGCGACAGGTCGTCGTTGCCATGCGAAAGCTGGCGGGCCGCCGAGCCGACCGCATCCGCGCTGCCGCGAACGCCGCCGACGATCTCGACCAGCTTGCCATCCATGCGCTTCAGCGATTCGAGCAGCTGGCCCAGTTCATCCTGGCTGCGGACGACGACGCGATTGCCCAGTTCGCCGTTGGCGATGCGGTCGGCGACACCGACGGCCGCGTTCAGCGCACCGACGATCGAACGCACCAGCAGGAAGCCGAACAGCGCAGACACGCCGATGCCCAGCACGATGGCGCCAATGATCACGACGCGATTGCGCTCGAACGCGGCATTGGCCTCGGTGCGCATCTTCTGCGCCACGTCGATCTGGGCGGTCAGCAGCTCTTCGCTGGCGCCGGTCATCTTGTCGTAGGCCGGACGCGCCTTCTCGATCAACAGGCTCTCGGCCTTGTCGAACGTGCCGCTCTGCGCGGCGAGAAGCGCTTCCTGCACGTAGCTCGAGACTTCGCTGCCGTGACGGCTGAACGTGTCGGCAATCTGCCGTTCCTTGTCGGTCAGCTCCGTCGCATTCAGCTTGGCGAACAGCTCCTTCACCTGGCCTTCGCGCTCCTTCAAGAAGTCCAGCGCATCTTTCACCGCGCCGGCGTCCTGACGGATCACGACATCCTCGGCCCGGGTCAGCAGTTCGCGGTCGTGCGATTCGATCGCACCGACCCAGCCGGTCGGCATGAAGCGATTGGAGAAGATCGCATCCAGATCGTCATTGCTGGTATGGGTCCCGCTGAGGCCGATGGCGCCGACCGCGACGAGAATGGCCGAGCTCAGCGCCAGGATGGCGTAGAGCTTGATCTTCACGCTCAGGTTCGTATTGATCATTTTGATTCCCTTAGCTTCTCTGTATTCGACAGATTCGATGCGGATCAGGCAGCGACCGCCGTCTGCGCCGCCACACGGATCAGTCCGGCGACGTCCAGAATCAGCGCCACCGAACCGTCCCCCAGAATCGTTGCACCCGACACGCCATCGACGCGGCGGAAATTCGTTTCCAGCGACTTGATCACGACCTGCTGCTGTCCGAGCAGATCGTCGACGAACAGACCGACGCGGCGGCCCTCGCCTTCCACGACCATGATCAGGCCCTCGTGCAGCTGTGTGGTGCGCGGCTTGACGCCGAACACGTCGTGCACGCGCACGATCGGCAGGTAGCGGTCGCGGAACCAGAACACTTCGCCCTGACCCGCGACGCGATTGACCATGCCGGCCTTGAGCTGCAGCGATTCGATGATCGTGATGAGCGGCACGATGTAGCTTTCGGTGCCGACCGCCACCGACTGACCGTCGACGATCGCCAGCGTCAGCGGCAGCGTGATGATGAAGCGCGAGCCCTTGCCCAGCTCCGAGCGCACTTCGATCGTGCCGCCCAGCTCCTTGATGTTCCGGCGCACCACGTCCATGCCGACGCCACGACCGGAAATGTCGGTCGTCTGTTCGGCGGTGGAAAAGCCCGCCATGAAGATCAGTTCGTAGATCTGGTCGTCGGTCAGCGTGTCGTTCGGGCCGATCAGGCCGCGCGAACGCGCCTTCTCCAGGACGCGCGCCTTGTTGAGGCCGCCGCCGTCGTCGCCCACTTCGACGGTGATGTTGCCGCCCTTGTGATAGGCCTCGAGAAACACGGTGCCGATCGGAGACTTGCCCGCCGCGGTACGGACATCCGGCATCTCGATGCCGTGATCGACGCTGTTGCGGACCAGGTGCACCAGCGGATCGCCGATCTTCTCCAGCACCGTCTTGTCGAGTTCGGTCTGGTCGCCCGTCACCTTGAGGTCGACGTTCTTGCCGAGCCGGCCGCTCAGGTCGCGCACCATGCGCGGGAAGCGGCTGAACACGAAGCTGATCGGCAACATGCGCACGCGCATGACGCTTTCCTGCAGCTCGCGGACGTTGCGTTCGAGCTGGGCGAGACCGGCGCGCAGCTGTTCGGCGACCGTGCCTTCCAGCTTGGTGCCGAGCTGCGTCAGCATCGACTGCGTGATGACGAGTTCGCCGACGGTATTCATCAGCTCGTCGATCTTCTCGGTGCTGACGCGGATCGAGCTGCCGTCGCCCAGACCGTGCTTCGGCGCTTCCGCGGCTTCGGGCGTCGGCACGGCGGCCAGATGCGGACGCTCCGCCTTCGCGGGCGCGGCGGCCGGCGCCGCGACTGGCGCAGCAGCGACCGGTGTAACCGCAGCGGCAGGCTGCGCTGGTGCAACCGCTTCCGTCGTTTCCTCGATGCGCAGTTCGCAGTCGCCTTCGGCCCAGTCGAAGATCTGTTCGACGACTTCGCGCGTCACGTCCGAGGTCAGACGCAGGTCCCAGGTCAGGAAGCAGGATTCGGGATCGAGCTGCTGCAACGACGGCACGTTGCTGGCATCGACATTGACCGTCAGATCGCCGAGATCGGCGAGTTCGCGCAGCATGCGCAGCGGATCGTTGCCGTGCACGAGCAACTGCGGATACGGACGGAACTGGATGCGCCAGCAGTGTGCGCCCGCCGCTTTCGCCGGCGCGACCGGTTCTGCAACGACGGCCGGCGCGACGCTGGCAGGAGCCGCCGGAGCCGCTGCAACCGGGGCGCTGTCCTTCTGAATGATCGCCAGTTCCAGGTCGAACTGCAGGTCGGCGACGCGCTGTGCATCGACCGGTGTCTTGTGCTGGACGGCGCGCAGCATGTCGCGCATGACGTCGACGGAACGCAGCAGCAGATCGGTAATGTGCCGCGTCACACCCATGCGATTGCTGCGCAGTTCGTCGAGCAGCGTTTCGCAGGTGTGCGTGAACGAGGCGACTTCGGCGAAACCGAAGGTCGCGCTGCCGCCCTTGATCGAGTGTGCGACGCGGAAGATCGTGCCGATGAGTTCGGGCTCGGCGGCACCGACGGTCAGCTTCAGCAGCGAAGCCTCCATGGTGTCGAGCGCTTCGAAACTCTCATCGAAGAACGCTTCATGAAACTGGGCAAGATCGAGCGCCATGGGAACCTCAGCGGGCGGCGGCAGGCAGGCAGAGAGGATCGCGAACGCCGAGAAGCCGCGCCGCATCGGTCAGGGCGGCCGTCACGCCCTGCCAGGTCACTTCGCGATCGCTGTTGAGACGATCACGTACGAATGCATAAAGAAGTTGCAGCGTTGCGGTGTCGATGCGTTCGACCGCGCTCGCATCGATGGCCACCGGTCCGCTGGCATCGACGACGGCGCACAGACGCGTGCGCAGTGCGGCCACTTCCTTGATGGAACAGTTCGCGACCAGTGTGACTGCGGGAGTCTCGCTGGAGGATGTGGTCACCGGTTCTGCGACAGCGGGCTCGGCAGCGACGGCGGAATTCGTCACGGCGGCTGCCGCCACCGACGCCGTATCGACGTCAGGCACGGCGGCATCGACCGCAGCACGCTTGCGCTTGGGGGCTTTCGCTGGCGAACGCGCCATTGTGTCCTCTTGCAGACCGACGGCCTGATTTCACTAAAACTGCCTGTCGTATCGGCAATTCACCGCAGCGGCTTTAGGCGCGGCGCGGGAACGGTGAGGAATTGTGAGGTGAGTCGCTATTGGAAGGAACGAGGTGATGAGGTGATGAAGTGATGAGGTGATGAACGCGGTCCGTATCTCTGGCCTGATCACCTCATCACCCCATCACCCGATCACCTCCTCTCAAGGTTTCCCCCATTCGGCCGCTAATAAGGAGACATCCGTCACAGCGGCCGAACCTGACACCCCATGCGCATCGACGTTTCCACCGTTCGCAGCACGAGCCAGGCGGGGCCCAGCCCCAGCCTGCTCTCGGACTGGCGTGTCGGTGCGATCCTGCAGGCAGTGGCACTGCGCGATGCGCGCAGCGGTGCGCTGTGGCTGCAGATCGGCGATGCCCGCTATCAGGCTCGCATTGCCTCCGGCGATTCCGCCGGACCGGCCGACGGCGATCGACTCACGGTACGCGTCCTGCGCAGCAGCCCGGTACTGGCGCTGGAAACGCTCTCCTCCGAATCCGCCCAGACGGACGATGCGTCCGTCGATGCGCTGCGACGCTTCCTGCCCAGGCAATCGAGCGCCGCGCCGCTGCTGTCGAACCTCGGCTGGATCGCCAATGGCAAGAACACGGCCGACGCATTGCCGCCTGCGGTGACGCAGGCAGCGACACGGCTGTGGCAGGCACTGCCGGACACGTCCGCACTCACCGATGCGGATGGATTGCAGACCGCGGTCGCACGCTCCGGCTCCTTCCTCGAATCGGCGCTCGCTGGCGGCGACCGGCGCCAGCTCGCGATGCACCTTGCACTGGACGTGAAGGCATTGATGCTGAGCCTGTCGCGGGTACTGCGGGATCTCGGTGCCCGTCCGGCTGCGGCCACGGCCGAATCCGCCGCGAGTTCGCCGCTGCCGCTGGCCAATGGCCCGCTGACGTCGCTGCCTTCCGCGCCGGCCACGCTCGCCGTGATCGATACACCGGCGCAGCAGATGAACGAACTCGCGCGCCAGACCGATGGCGCGCTGGCGCGCATGACGGCGCTGCAGGCCGGCGCCCATACGCAGGATCCGGCGCTGCAATCGATGATGGTCGAAGTGCCGGTGCGCCAGGGCGATCGCGCCAGCGTGCTGCGACTGAAGATCGAACACGAGCAGTCGCGCCGGCAGGAAGCCGGAGCACGCGATACCTGGACCATCGAAGCCGCGCTGGATCTGGGCCACGTCGGCGCGCTGCATGCGCGCGTGACGCTGCAGGGTCAGCGCATCGGCGTCCAGCTGCGCGCGGACTCCGCGGGTGTCGTCGAAACCATGAGTGCGCGCGCCCCGGAACTCGAAGCCGCACTGCGCCAGGAAGGACTCGACGTCGATCGCGTCGTCTGTCTGCACGGCCTGCCCGCCGGCGATACCGGCGCCCGCCCCGCCCGTCTGCTGGATCTGCGCGCATGAGCGAACGCGCCGCATCGTCGCTCGCCGTCGCGCTGCACTACAACGGCAACGGCGCACCGCGCATCGTCGCCAAGGGCGGCGGCGTGGTGGCCGAGCGCATCATCGAAACCGCCCGCGAACACAAGGTCCCGCTGCAGGAAGACGGCGCGCTCGCCGCCTCGCTGGCGCGTCTCGATCTGGGTACGGAAGTGCCGCGCGAACTCTATGTCGCGGTTGCGCACGTCCTCGCGTTTGCCTGGGCGGTGACTGGGAAGACGAAGTAGGAACAGGAACCCGGAAATCTCCACGGGGGACACGGGGCCCACGGGGACAAGAAATTTTTCTCTGTTTCCGAACCCCGTGCTCCCCGT
>CAYWHG010000096.1:11526-17411 GCA_964457865.1 uncultured Steroidobacter sp. | reverse complement strand
CCCCGTGCCCCCCGTGGAGGTTCTTCTTCCTTCTGGATCCGGGATCCCACTTACGCCCGGCCGAACAGGCGCTCGACATCGTTGCTGTCCAGGACTTTCCACGCGCCTTCGGGCAGGTCGCCCAGTTCCAGTCCGCCGACTCGGCTGCGATGCAGCGTTTCGACGTGATTGCCCACTGCGGCGAACATGCGTCGTGCCTGGTGATAACGGCCTTCGGTCAGCGTGAGGCGTGCCTGGCGTGGGCCGAGCACTTCCAGTGTCGCTGGCGCCAGCGCCGAGTGTTCGGATTCGAGCATCAGCTTGCCGCTGGCAAAAACCTCTGCCTCATCGCCGCGCAGATCGCGCGCCAGCGTTGCCTCGTACACTTTGGCGATCCCGGATTTCGGATGCACGATGCGATGGAGCAGGGGGCCGTCGTCCGTCATCAGCAAGAGGCCCGTCGTCTCGCGATCGAGTCGTCCGACCGTGGCCAGCGTCGGTGAGCGCAGGCGGAAGCGCGGCGGAAACAGGTCGTACACGATCTGCCCCGGATCCTTCATCGAGCAGGTGTAGCCGGCCGGCTTGTGCAGCATCAGCAGCAGTCCCGGCGCCGGATCGAGCGGTTCGCCATCGACACGGATTCGCTCATGCGGCACATCGTCGTCGGTGTAGAGAACCTCGCCTTCGGGATCCGTGATGCGGCCGTCGCGGACCATCGCCGTCACTTCCTTGCGACTGCCGTAACCGAGATTGGCGACGAGCTTGAGCAGTTTCATCGCGGTCCACCCTTGCGTATCGCTTCGATGATCTTGAATCCGCCGCTCTGCGTGACGATGCGTACTGCACCAAAGCTTGCGTTCAACACCGTTTCATACGGCAGGTGCCGGTTGGCAACGAGCCACAGCCTGCCGCCCGGTTTCAGCGCTTCTGCGGCGACCGCGATGAATCGCCGGCCGATGTCCGGGCGATCGCCCTGTGTGCTGGTGTGGAAGGGTGGGTTGGTCACGATCGCATCGTACTTGCGCGGCAGGCCCATCGTCACATCGTGCCAGTGATAGTCGACGGGGATCGCGGGTTCGAGTCGGGACACATTCTCCCGGGCGAGGTCCAGTGCGCGCGATTCCGCTTCATAAAGGTCGAGCGATCGGAGGCGAGGGCAGCGCTGCAGCAATTCGACCGCGAGATAGCCGAAGCCCGCACCGAGATCAGCGGCGTCGCCGGCCAGGTTGGCCGGCAGGTGCGATGCCAGCAGGTCGGAAGCCACGTCGATCCGGTCCCAGGCGAAGATGCCGGGACGACTGACGAAACGACCATCGGCGATCGGTCGGGGCGCATCGAGCGTCCTCCATGCCTGCGCAAGTTCCGCGGGTTCATCCAGGGGCGCGCTCCAGACGGCGCGACAATGATTCTTCGTGAGTGTGGTGAGCGGACCGGCAACCTGTTCGAGATCGCTCTGCATAGATCGCGCGCCCTCACTATTGCTCTGACACGCCAGCACGCGACCGCCGGGTGCCGTCATTGCAACGGCCCGTGCCAGGAGCGCACGAGCTTCCTCGCGCTGACGAGGCGGGAGGATCAGCACCAATGGAAAGATCTTTCGTTCGTCATCGCTCAGGGGAAATCCCGCGGCCGCGAGGGCATCGGCATCGGGTTTGAACGTCTGCTCGCAGACCAGTCCCGGAAAGCTCTCTGGCTGCAGCGGCGCTCCGGCACGCGCCCGCAGAAACAATGCGCCATCGTCGGGCCATTGTAGTAGTCCTCGTTGAAACGGCAGCAGCAGTGTTTCGAGTACAGGGTCGGCATTGAAACTCATTCGGGGTGGCCTGGCGTAGACTCTTCGAGGGGAAGTGGCAGGGGACTATTGTATGGCGCTCAAGCGACCGAAGTGGCACACAGGAACGCTCGTCATGCTGGAGCATCACTCTCGTGTGCTCCGGGACAACCCGCTCGGCGACCCCACCGTGCGCAATCTCGCTGTCTGGTTGCCGCCGGGATATGACGAGGGCCTGGAGCACGGTCGCGGCAAACGCTATCCCGTACTCGTGGACATGGCCGGGTTCACCGGCTCCGGTCTGGGCCACATCGGCTGGAAGAACTTCAGCGAGAACTTTCCCGAGCGTGCCGCACGACTGATCCACGAGGGCCGGATGGCGCCGGCGATTCTCGTATTTCCCGATTGCTTCACTGCGCTGGGCGGCAACCAGTACATCAACTCATCGGCTGTCGGCGCCTACGCGGACTATCTCACGAAAGAGATCGTGCCCTGCGTGGATCAGGAGTTCCGCACGCTCGCGTCGCGTGACCATCGTGGCTGCTTCGGCAAATCGTCAGGCGGCTATGGCGCCATCATTCACGGCATGAAGTACCCCGCCACCTGGGGCGCCGTCGCCGATCATTCCGGCGATGCGTACTTCGATTTCGTGTATCGCCATGACTGGCCCAATACGCTCAACGAGCTTGCAAAGCATCGGCCGAACGCGCGTACGCCCGGGCCGCTCAACGTCAAGAAAGCCGAGAAGGGCGCCGATCGCGGGCTCGATGACGGACGCGTCCGAAAATTTCTCGAAGCCGTCTGGAGGAAGCGCAAGCTCAGCGGCGGCGAAGTGCATTGCCTGATGAACCTGTGCATGGCCGCCAGCTACGACCCGGACCGCCGTGCACCGAACGGCTTCCGCCTGCCATTCAATCTCGAAACCGGCGAGCTGATCGAGAAACGCTGGCAGGCATGGCTGCGCCATGACCCGGTCAACCTGGTAAAGAAATACCGCGCCAACCTGCGCTCGCTGCGCGGCATCTACATCGACTGCGGCTATCGCGATCAGTACCAGATCCACTACGGTTGCCGCATTCTGTCGAAACGTCTCGCCGCTGCCGGCATCCGGCACGTCTACGAAGAGTTCGACGACACTCACTCGGATGTCGATTATCGGATGGATGTGTCGTTGCCGTTCCTGACGCATGCGCTGAGATGAAGAATCGGGAGGCCGCGAAAGACCGCATAAAAGAAAACAGGGGTTGGGATCGCACCCGGAGATCCGGGTTCTTGCTGACGTGTGGGACGCAAAGGCAATGGCCGCAAAAAGCGCAAAAGGCGCAAAGTTAGGAGAGGAGGGTGCCAAGTCAGGCTCGTCATCCCCGCGTAGGCAGGGATCCCTCCGAGTCAGCAAGATAGAGCCTCGTCGTCGCAGTCAGTCTCCTTTCCGACTATCGATCCCTTCTTTTATGCGGTCTTTCGCGGCTCTCCCCGTCTTACGGCGCCGCAAGCTGCACGTCGAACCCTCTCGACGTGCTGCCCTTGCGGCGGATGATGTCCTGCACGAGTTCGACAGCGGTGTGATTGCAGGGCGGTAGTTCGAGATCGCAGGTGCCCAGCGGCGTGACGCGTTCGCCCCAGCGGATGACGTGGGCGCACCAGGTGAGGCCGCCGCCGAATGCCGGTGTCAGCAGCAGCGAGCCGGGTTTGACGCGGCCTTCTTCGATCGCTTCGACGAGCGCGACCGGTACCGTGGCCGAGGACATGTTGCCGTAGCGATCGACGGTGACGAACACCTTCTCCATCGGGATGCCGGCGCGTTTGGCGACGGCTTCGATGATGCGCAGGTTGGCCTGGTGGGGAATGGCGAGGTCGATGTCCGTGCGCGACAGGCCGGCGCGTTGCAGCGCGCTTTCCGAGGCTTCACTCATGCCGACCACGGCGCGTTTGAAGATTTCCTGGCCGTCGAAATCCCAGCGGGTGTCGCCGAGCTGCAGTTCATGGTTGCACCACGCGGCGCCCATGCCGCGCACCCGCAGCGTGTGGCGTGCGTCCGCGTAACAGCCGAGCTTCTCCGCAATCACACCCTCGGGTCGATCGGTGGCCTGAATCACCACGGCGGCGGCGCCATCGCCAAAGAGCACGGCGACATTCCGGTTGGACCAGTCCATGTAGGGACTGATGCCTTCGACGCCGATGACGACGGCATTCCTGACGACGCCGGTGCGCACCATCGCGGTCGCGCTCGTCAGTCCGTAGAGGAAGCTGGTGCAGGCCGTATTGATGTCCATCGCCGCGGCGTTGTTCGCGCCGAGCAGCAGTTGCACAGCGGAGGCGGTATTGGGGACATGTTCGTCGGCAGACACCGTGCCCAGCACGATGAGATCGACGTCGGCCGCATCGAGTCCGGCGCAGGCGAGGGCGCGTGCCGCCGCGATGTGCGACAGCACCGTCATCGGCACATGCGAAATGCGCCGCTCGCGGATGCCGGTGCGGCTGGTGATCCATTCGTCCGTGGTGTCGATGAAAGTGGCGAGCCCGGCGTTGTCGAGCACGGCTGGTGGCATGCACTTGCCCCAGCCTGTAATCGCTGCGTATGTCATGACGAAACCTGCAGTTGCAGCACCCCTGATGCGCGGGATGGTACACGAGCGTGCGTTCCCCCTCCCTAACCCTCCCCCGGGGGGGGGCGGGGGAGGGGATCAGGAATAGGAGGGGATCAGATCTCAGCGTGCGGAGTGTTCCTTCTTTGCCTTCCCCATGCCGCGCTCGGCCGCAAACAAGGCGGCCTGGGTGCGATCGTCCAGTTTGAGTTTCGCGAGAATGATGCTGACGTAGCCCTTCACCGTGCCTTCGGTGAGATTGAGATCGGCGCCGATCTGGCGATTGCTTTTGCCGCGTGCGATCAGTTCCAGCACGCTGCGCTCGCGATAGGTGAGGGTGGCGAGCGGGTCCGCGGGCTTGCCGGCGCGCAGCTGTTCCATCAGCGAGCGCTGCGCCTGCGGATGCAGCCACGGATGACCGCCGGAGACCGTGCGCAGTGCTTCGAGAAAATCCGCCTTCGACACTTCCTTGAGCACGTAGCCCATGGCGCCGGCTTTCATGACATCGCGCACCTGGTCGTCTTCGGCATAGCTGGTGAGTGCCAGCACTTTCACGTCCGGCACGATGGCGCGCAGCATGCGGATGGCGTCGGGTGCATGCATCCCGGGCATCTTGAGATCGATCAGTACCAGGTCCGGACGCAGCTGCGGCGCCATCCGGCAGGCTTCGTCGCCGTTCGACGCTTCGCCGACGATGGTGAATTCCTCGACGTCGCTGAGCAGCGCCCGCAGGCCTTCGCGCACGATGGCGTGATCATCGACGAGCATGAGTCTCGTTGGTGTTGTCTGAGTCATGGCGCACCTGATTCGGCGAATTGACAGGGAATGGAAATGTCCACGGCGCTGCCGAGGCCGATCCGGCTGGCCACGCGACAGGAGCCGCCGAGTGCCCGTGCGCGCTCGTTCATGGTCTGCAGGCCGATGCCGTGATCGGCAGCCTGCTGTTCCAGCGGGTCGAAGCCGATGCCGTCGTCGGAGACGACGATGGTGATCCATTCGATGCTGCGGCTGGCGTGCACCCGCACGACGCGCGCCCTGGAGTGGCGGATCGCATTCGACAGGGCTTCGCGACAGATCAGGTACAGCTCTTCTTCGACGTGGCGCGGCTGCGAGACGTAGTCGCCGAAGTCGAGACGGATGCTCGGGGTTTCGGGTGCCAGGATCGTCGCCAGCTTGCGCAGGGCGACCTGCAGTCCGAAGGCCTTGACGTCGTCGATGCCGGCCTGGGTGGATGTGCTGCCGGCAATGCTGGCGGCGGGCCGCAGTTCGCGCAGCAGCGCGCGCATTTCCGCAAAGGCGAGGCGCGACAGTTCTTCGAGGCGATGTGCGCGACGCGCGCCTTCGGCCGGATCGCGCTGCCATGCAGAGACCAGCGACTGCGCCGTCATGCTGATGGAGGACAGCGCCTGGCTGACCGAGTCGTGCAGATCGCGCGCCAGTCGCTGGCGTTCGCGCATCACTGCCGCCTGCCGCGCCTCGGTCCATAGACGGTTGTTCTTGATGGCCACCGCGAGATGATCGGCAATGATCTCGATGCTGCGCACGTCGTC
>CAYWHG010000096.1:3231-11426 GCA_964457865.1 uncultured Steroidobacter sp. | reverse complement strand
TCTTGATGGCCACCGCGAGATGATCGGCAATGATCTCGATGCTGCGCACGTCGTCCTCGTCGAAGGGTTCCTGACCCTCGATGTTCACGCAGCCATAGACTTCTTCGCCGAGCACGATCGGCACGGCGAGTTCGGCCGCGACGTCGATCGGTTCCGGCGGCGGCACGTAGCGCGGATCCCTGCTGATGTCGTTCACCATCTGCGAGGCGCGCTGGGCGATCGCCGAGCCGATGATTCCGTCCGTGACCGGCATGCGATACGTGTTGTTGAACACCTGCGCGTAGGCGCCAGCGTGCGAGCGGAACACGAGAAATTCACCCTCGTCCTGCTGTTCGATCAGCGGGATGACGACGTTCGGGTAGCCCAGTACCGAATGGATGATGTCGGCGGTCGTCGCCACCAGTTCTTCCGGTTCGAGTTCCGAGGATACGAGCCGCGACACCTGTGCAATGAGCGCCATACGTTCGCTGCGACGCTGCTCGCGTTCGTAGCGCACCGCGTTCTGGATGGCGATGGCCGCATGGCGTGCGAAGAGCTGCAGCATCGTCACGTCGCTCGCTTCGAAACGCCGCGGCGGCTGCGCACCGATGCCGAACGCGCCGATGAGCTGACCGCTGCCGCCGAAGATGGGTACGCCGATCACGGCATTGTCGGCCAGTTCCGGCAGGCTCATGCCCTCCATGTCGCCGTAGCGGTCGTACACGACGGACTCGCGCGTCTGCATGATGCGCCCCATCAGGCCGCGGCCGGCGGCGAACTCGGTATTCAGCTCGATCTGCGGCAGGCGATGGATCGCCTCGACCCGGATGACTTTCCTGGCCGGCTGGTACAGGCCGATCGCACCGTCGTCGGCGCGCAGCAGTTCGCAGGCATGTCGCGTGATGCTGGTCAGCAGGGGACGCAGCGCGAGCTGGTGCGTGATGTCCTCGAGGATGCGGCCGAACGCTTCCAGCGCATCGCTGGAGCGCATCTTGCGGCGCTCGGGAATGTGCATCATCGCGGACTCACGGGCGGTACCTCGTGGCAAGCATTCGGCCGGACCCGCGGGATCGTCAAGCATGGCCGCAAGGCTACAGACCCTGCCGCAGTGCGGGCACTGCGGCGCGTTGGCCGCTGTACCTGACTTTGGTCAGGGAGGGCGGGATTGCACGGACTATGTCAGCGGGCGCCTGCACCGTCCCGGCGCGTGCAGGTGTGCCGGGGTGACCGACCCCGGGAATGTCGTGAGGAATGTCCTGAGTCGCTGAGGACTTCCCCCGGATTGTGCGGGGGTCGCTGCACATCCCGCGGCGGCTTCCTGTTAGGATTCGGCGGTCTTTCCAACTGATTGAATCCCGGAGCCTTAGATGTCCGAGACCCGCGCAGCACCTGCACCCTTCAACTGGCCGGCAGTGATCATGTTCACGATCACCACGCTTCCGGCGGTGACGGTGTTCCCCTGGTACGCGTGGAAGTACGGCTTCGACGCCTTCGAGTGGACCTGGTTCGTGGTCCTGTGCTTCGTGACCGGCCTGTCCATCACGGGCGGCTATCACCGCTTCTGGGCGCATCGCAGCTACGAGGCCTCCAAACCGCTGCAGATCTTCTACATGCTGTTCGGCGCCATGTCGCTGCAGAACAGCATCCTGGTCTGGGCTTCCATGCATCGCGTCCATCATCGCCACGTCGATGACGTCGACAACGACCCGTATTCGATCAAGCGCGGCCTGTGGTTCGCGCACATGGGCTGGATGCTGCGCGACTATCCGGCGGGCAAGGTGAATACCGCCAACGCCCGCGATCTCGAAGCCAATCCGATCGTGATGTTCCAGCAGCGCTACTACCTCTGGCTCGCCGTCGGCATGAACGTGGGCATTCCGCTGCTGCTCGGCTTGTGGCACGGCAACATCTGGGGCGCGTTGCTGCTGCCGGGTCTCATGCGGCTCGTCGTCAGCCATCACGTCACGTTCTTCATCAATTCGCTGGCGCACTACTGGGGCCGTCGTCCCTACACGGCGGACAACACCGCGCGCGACAACGATCTGCTCGCCCTGTTCACCTACGGCGAGGGCTATCACAACTTCCACCACATCTTTCAGTGGGACTACCGCAATGGCGTGCGCTGGTGGCAGTACGACCCGACCAAGTGGTTCATCAGCCTGTGTTCGTGGGTCGGTCTGGCGCGCGGCCTGCGCAAGGTGCCGGAATTCCAGATCCGCAAGGCGCTGGTGGAGCGCCAGATCGAACGCGCCCGCGAGCGTGTCGAAGCCTGCCAGGATCCGGGCCTGCTGACGCGCCTGCGCGCCCAGCTCGAACAGGAGGCCTCGCACCTCGCGCAGCTCATCGGCGACTGGGCAACCCTGCAGCAGGAAAAGATCGAAGCGACCCGGCAGAAGCTGGTGGATCAGTGGAACGAGAGCGAAGCCCATCGCCGGCTGATGACGATCGAGGAGGCGCTGCGGGCGCAGCAGCGGCGGGTGCGGCTGATCGGGTTGCAGGCGGCGTAGATCAAAGGCCATCCGTCTGTCGGGGCCGGCACTCTTTGATTCCTGTGGGGCCGGCTTTAGCCGGCCTCGGAAATGTCAGGCTAAAGCCTGACCCACAAGAAGAGCGCCTGCACCAGTTCCCGCGTCAATCGCTTCCTTCAATGACCCGCATCGTCACCAGAGATTGGTGATTCGCGCGACCGCCCCGATGATCAGCCGACACGGCATTCACCTGATCACCGGAGAGCGAGTTCATGAGTCACGACAACATCATTGCGGTCACCGATGCCACCTTCGATACCCAGGTGCTGGGCGCGAACGGTCCGGTGCTGGTCAAGTTCGAGGCTGACTGGTGCGGTCCCTGCAAGGCCATGAAGCCGATGATCAGCGATATCGCGGCCGAGTTCGACGGCAAGCTCACCATCGCCACGCTGGACATCGATCAGAACAACCAGACGCCCTACAAGTACGGCGTTCGCGGCGTGCCGACCGTGATCCTGTTCGACAAGGGCCAGATCGTTGCCCAGAAAGTGGGCCTGCCCCGCAAGGCTGATCTGACCGCCCTGATCAGCGCGCGCGTCGCCTGACGAACGACCCCTGACGAACAACGACAACTGTGCGGCAGGTCCTCCTCCGGTCCTGCCGCCGGCGGAAAATGCTGACGGGAGGCTCCGACGGGTCGCGTACGATTCTGCGTCGGGGCGGTGATATCAGAGGGCGGCAGCATTGTGAAATCCGACGATCCAGCAGCGGTACACGCGCGGATCGGAATGGGGCTGGATGCACTGGCGCATGGCGCGTTGCTGGTCGACCGCGAGGGTCGCATCCTGTCAGCGAATCGCGCCGCCGAACGCGTATTCGCCGGATCCGATACGCGACTTGATGGACACCTGCTGTCCGACTTCATTCCCGACCTGACACCCACCGAGATCGCCCGCTTCTTTCGCGGCCCGCGCCGTGCCCGCAAGCGCGAATTCCCGGGTGTGCGCCGCGATGGCGTGCACCTGTCGCTGCGGGTCGGTATCAGTCGCGTGCGTTACGGCCACACATCGGCGCTGTTGCTGACGGTCGGCGATCTCACGCGTCGCAAGCTGCTCGAAGCGACCGACCGCGACAGCCGCTATGGCTTTCGCCTGCTGGCGCAGGCGCTGCCGCAGATTCTCTGCACCTGGACGCCCGGCGGCGACATGGAATTCGTCGGGCCGCAATGGATCGACTACACCGGACAGCCGCCCGAGGCCCAGGTCGGCGTGGGCTGGCTGAACTCGATCCATCCGCAGGACCGTGTCCCCGTCGAACATGCCAGGCACCAGGCATTGACGACGGTGCAGACGTTCAAGACGGAATTCCGGGTGCGCCGGCACGATGGTGAATATCAGTGGTTCGAAGCCACGATCGTGCCGATGCGGGCCCGCGACGGCACACTGGTGCGCTGGATCGGCATCATTGCCCACATCCATGAAGCGCGGGCGAACCGCCTTGCACTGATTGCCGAACGCGATCGCTTCGCGCGGCTGATCGCCAGCGTGCCGGGCGCGGTATACGCCTTTCGTCGCGGGCCCGATGGTTGCACCTCGTTCCCGCTTTCCACCGGCGGCATTTCAAACTTCGTCGGCGTGTCGCGGGAACTGGCTGCAAGCTGCGATCCGCGCAGCGTGCCGCGCATCGACGACGGGGATTTCGCGCGCATGCGGCGCTCGATCGATGCCTCGGCGCGCGCGCTGACGTCCTGGCACGAAGAATGGCGCGTGCATCATCCGGAGCGCGGCGAAGTCTGGGTGGAGGCGCGTTCGATGCCCTATCGCGAAGACGACGGCGGCACGATCTGGTACGGCATGATGATGGACATCACGCAGCGCAAGCGCGCGGAAGAAGAACTGCAGCGCTCGCAGTCGCGACTGCAGGCCGCCGTGATGGCGAGCGGCATCGGCACCTATATCTGGGACGTCGTGAGCGGACGGCTGTGGTGGGACGATGTGCTGCTCAAACTGTTCGACCGCACCCGCGAGGAAGTCGAAGGGGGCGGCATCGAGGGCGCTGCCAATTTCGTGCAGGCCGAGGATCGCGTGCTGGTCACGAACGCGATGGTGCCGGTGTGGCAGGGCAAGGCCGACACATTGCACGTGGAGTATCGCTCGCTGCGACGCGACGGCGCGCTGCAGTGGATCGGCGTGAGCGGCCGCGTCGATCGCGACAGCAACGGCAAGGTCACGCGCATCACCGGCGCCTGTACCGATATCACGGCGAGCAAGCACGCCGAGGAAGTGCGGCGCAACTCGCAGCGCATCGAAGCGCTGGGCACGCTGGCGGGCGGCATCGCGCACGACTTCAACAACCTGCTGCTGGCGATCTCCGGCAATACCCACCTCGCGCTGGCGGATCTGCCGCCGGGACATCCCGCGCAGCGCAGCCTGGAGGAAATCGAGCGGGCCAGTGCACGCGCTTCCGATCTCGTGCACCGCATCCTCGCCTTCAGTCACCAGAGCGAACCGCGCCGCTCTGTCATCGAACTGCGGCCGGCCATCGAGGAAGCACTGCGTCTGATGCGCGCGACGCTGCCCGCGATCATCGAGATCCGCGCCGACTTCGTCGACCAGCCGCTGGCCGTCGATGCCGACTCGACCCAGATCCACCAGATCATCATGAACCTCGTCACCAACTCGGCACATGCCATCGGCGAGCGCGGTGGCAGCATACGGATCCTCGTGGAAGGCGTGACGGTCGCCGCGGGCGATGCACGCGCGCCGGCCGAACTTCCGCCCGGAACGTATGCGCGCATCGGCGTGCAGGACACCGGTCACGGCATGGACAAGGCAACGCTCGATCGTATCTTCGATCCGTTCTTCACGACCAAGCCGTTGGGGCAGGGGACGGGTCTCGGGTTGAGCGTCGTCCACGGCATCGTGCGCGCGCACGAGGGCGCGATCTCGGTCACGAGCGAGCCGGGGCACGGCACTACGTTCGAGGTCTATCTTCCCACCGCCGTCCGTGCGGAGGAGCTGGACGACCCGACCGCGTCGGTACCGATGCTGGGGCGCGGCCAGCGGGTCATGTACATCGACGACGAGGAGGCACTGGTCTTCCTGGTGACGCGTGTGCTGGAACGGCTGGGTTACGCGGTGGCCGGCTTCGTCGATCCGGGTCAGGCGCTGCAGGCGTTCACCCAGCATCCGGATCGCTACGACGTCGTGGTGACTGACCTGTCGATGCCCGGCATGACCGGGTTCACGCTGGCACGTGCAATGCTCGCCCTCCGTCCCGAGATCCCGGTGCTCATGACCTCCGGATACGTGCGGCCGCAGGACCGCGAAGCCGCCGAGCAGGTCGGCATCCGCGACCTCATCCTCAAGCCGGACACCATCGATGAGCTGGGGCGGTCGCTTGAGCGGCTGTTCAAGCTGTACAGGCCGTCCTGAAAGCGGACTGCGGGCTCTGCTTTAGTCCAATGGCACTTGCTTGAGCATCGCAGTGGCATCAGCGAAGAAGAATCGAAGATCTCCACGGGGTACACGGGGTGACACGGGGCGAGAAAAGACCGCAAACATGCGTTTCTTCCACCCCCGTGTTTCCCCGTGTACCCCGTGGAGATTCTGATCTTTTGGATCGACACGCCAAGTAAGTGCCATTGAGCTACAGTCGGCTCCTCATCGTCCGGGAGTCGCGCTGTGTCCGATGCCAGAACAGTCCTGCGAATCGCGTGCCTTGCCATCGCCGTCTTCGCACTTGCGGATCCGTCGTCCGCTGCGACCGTCGATCTGCTGATCCGCAACGGCATCATCTACGACGGCCACGGCAATGCCGCCGTGCGAGGCGACCTTGCCGTCGACGAAGGACGCGTCGTCGCGGTCGGCACACTTGCCGACTACCGGGGACGCAAGGAACTCGATGCGCGCGGCCTCGCGGTGGCGCCGGGCTTCATCAATGTCCTGTCGTGGGCGCCGGAGTCCCTGCTCCACGACGGTCGTGCGATGAGCGACATCAAGCAGGGCGTCACGCTGGAAATCTTCGGCGAGGGTAATTCGTATGGGCCGGTGAACAAGGCCATCCGCGAAGAAATGATCAAGACCCAGGGCGACATCCGTTTCGATGTCACCTGGGACACGCTCGACGGGTTCCTGAAGACGCTCACCAGGAAAGGCGTATCGCCGAATGTCGCCTCCTTCATCGGCGCGACCACCGTGCGCGAATACGTGATCGGCTTCGACGATCGCGCACCGACGCCTGCCGAACTGAAGAAGATGCAGGATCTGGTGCGGCATGCCATGCGCGAGGGCGCGCTTGGCGTGGGCAGTTCGCTGATCTATGCGCCGGCGGCGTATGCGAAGACGGATGAACTCGTCGCGATCACCAGGGCCGCCGGCGAATACGGCGGCGCGTACATTTCCCACATGCGCAGCGAAGGCGACCGGTTCCTCGAAGCGCTCGACGAACTGATCCACATCGCGCGCGAAACGGGCGTGCACGCCGAGGTCTATCACCTCAAGGCGGCGGGCGAAAAGAACTGGCCGAAGATGCAGCAGGCGATCGACCGCATCGAAGCGGCGCGCAAGGAAGGCCTCAGCATCACCGCGGACATGTATGCCTACACCGCCGGCGCCACCGGCCTGGATGCGGCGATGCCGCCGTGGGTGCAGGAAGGCGGCCTGGATGCGTGGATCGAACGCCTGCAGCGTCCCGAGATCCGCGAACGCGTCCTGCGCGAAATGCGCTCGCCGGCGCCGGACTGGGAAAGCCTGCTGATTGCCGCGGGCTCGCCGGAGCGCGTCCTGCTGATCGGTTTCAAGAACGACAGGCTCAAGCCGCTGACGGGCAAGTCGCTGGCTGAAGTGGCGAAGCTGCGTGGCACCTCCCCCGAAGAGACCGCCATCGATCTGGTCATCGAAGATCGCACGCGCGTGGGCACGGCGTACTTCCTGATGTCGGAAGAGAACGTGACGCTCGGACTGTCGCAGCCCTGGGTCAGTCTCGGTTCCGATGCGGACGCGCCGGCGCCCGAAGGCGTGTTCCTGAAGAGCAATCCGCATCCGCGCGCCTACGGCAACTTCGCGCGCTTCCTCGGCCTGTATGTGCGCGAGAAGCATGTGACGTCACTGCCGGACGCGATCCGGCGCATGACGCATCTGCCGGCACTCAATTTCAAGCTCAAGGATCGCGGCTGCCTGGACGTGCGCTGCCACGCCGACATCGTCATCTTCGATCCGGCGACGATCAGCGATCACGCCACATTCGACCAGCCGCATCGGTACGCCACCGGCGTCGCGCACGTGTTCGTGAACGGCGTGCAGGTACTGCGCGATGGCGAGCACACGGGCGAGTTTCCGGGGCAGGTTGTGTATGGGCCGGGGCGCAAGCACTAGGAGGCTGCTTCCTTAGAAGAATGGCCGCAAAAGGCGCAAAAGGCGCAAAAGGCGCAAGGTCGGAACAGAAACCCTTCGCTCTTTTTTTGCGCTTTTTGCGCTTTTTGCGGCCATTTCTCCCTTCTTGGTCCTGCGTCACATCATCATCCATGAACCCCCTCCGCATCCGCACGCTCACCGCCGGCATCGAACTGTCTGATGCATCGCGTCTCGATGCCATCGAAGCCGCGGCCGCATTGCTGCAGCGAGGCCGCCGGCAGTTCAATGACGCCGGCTACGAAGTCCAGACGATCCGCATCGCGACCCAGCCCTTCGTCACCCGCATGGACGCCGCACAGCGCAACCGCCTGCTCGACGAACTGCGCAGGATCGA
>CAYWHG010000096.1:0-3131 GCA_964457865.1 uncultured Steroidobacter sp. | reverse complement strand
CCCGCATGGACGCCGCACAGCGCAACCGCCTGCTCGACGAACTGCGCAGGATCGACGCCTTGCTCTCGGGTACCGGCACGATCATGAGCCTCGGCCCGGTGATGACGGACGACCGTCACGATCCCGCGCTCGCCGAATGGGCGACCGAGCTGGTTCGAACCACTCGCGCGATCAGCTTCTCGATCGCAATCGCCGGTAGCGCGGGCGTCCAGGAAAACGCGGCTGCGACTGCGGCCTCGGTCATGTCCTCGCTGGCAACGGCCCTGCCGGACGGCATCGGCAACTTCCGCTTTGCCGCCGCGGCGAACATTCCGGCCGGCACGCCGTTCTTCCCGGTCGCATGGCATCAGGGGCCTGCGGCGATCGCCATCGGTGTCGAGTCCGCCTCCGTCGTCGAAGAGGCCTTCGCCCACGAAGCCGACAGGGCGGAGGCGGGCGAATACCTGCGCCGGCTCCTGTCCGCGGCGCTGCGTCCGATAGAAAAACTGGGACAGGCGCTGGCGAGCCGCGAGGATCGTGTCTACCTGGGCATCGATTCATCGCCCGCACCGGCCAAGGACCGCAGCATTGCCGCGGCCATCGAAGCGTTCACTCGCGCGCCCTTTGGCACGGCATCGACGTTGCAGGCCTGCTCCGTCGTGACCGCGGCCATCAAGTCGCTGGACGTAAAGACCTGTGGTTATTCCGGCCTGATGCTGCCCGTGCTGGAGGATCCGTTGCTGGCGCAGCGCGTCGGCGAAGGACGCTACGGCATCCGCGACCTGCTGCTGTATTCGAGCGTCTGCGGCACGGGCCTGGATGTCGTGCCGATTCCCGGCGACACCCCCGGTGCCACGATCGCGGCGCTTCTGAAAGATGTCGCCGCCTTGTCCGTGCGATTGAACAAGGCCCTCTCCGCGCGTCTGTTCCTCGTGCCCGGCAAGAAGGCGGGAGAGATCGCCCGCTTCGACGATCCGGTGCTGACGGATTCCACGATCCTGAAAGTCGATTGAGACATGTCCACGCAACCCATCGTCATCGTCACGACCGGCGGCACCATCGACAAGGCGTACTTCGATTCGCTGTCGACGTACCAGGTGGGCGAGACCATGGTCGCCCACCTGCTGAAGGAGGCGCGCGTCGCCACGCCCTGGCGGCTGGTGGAACTGCTGCGCAAGGACAGCCTGGAACTGACGGACGAGGATCGCGCCACTCTGCATCAGACCATCGCCGCGCTCGAATCGGACCGCATCGTGATCACGCACGGCACCGACACGATGACGGAATCGGCGAAGGTACTGGCCGACATTCCGCACAAGACCATCGTGCTGACCGGCGCACTCGCGCCGGCACGTTTCAGCGAGAGCGACGCAACCTTCAATCTGGGGATGGCATTCGCGGCGGTACAGTGCCTGCCGGCCGGCGTCTACATCGCGATGAACGGCCAGGTGTTGCGCGGCGACCAGGTGAGGAAGGACCGGCAGCAGGGCAAGTTCGTTTCAGTCGGATCGGAGGGGGAGTAACCGCAAAGAACGCAAGGAACGCATAAAACGCAAAGTCAGAAGAGACAAGGAATGGCCGCAAAAAGCGCAAAAAGCGCAAGGTCAGAAGCAAGCCCCCGATTCAGATTTTCCTTTGCGCCTTTTGCGCTTTTTGCGGCTATTTTTCCTCTCTGACTTTGCGTTCTATGCGTTCTTTGTCCCGCGGGATTCCCTATCGGTCACGGTTACTCCGATCTTCTCGGAACCGCTACCACCCCGAGCCCGGCCGATCGTTGCCTGCTTTCGCTGCAAGGTCCGCGCGCTCCGCGATCCATGCTTCCAGTTCGACGGAACTCGCGTCGCGATTCGCCGCGATCCATTCCTGCATCGATGCCAGCAGCTTCGCGGCCAGCGGTGGCGACAGCGCATAGAGCCGCAGGTAGTTGAATTTCGCTTCTTCCATGCGGCCGAGTCGCACGAAGGCCTCGCCCTGGTATTCGATGGCGTGCGGGTAGTCGGGATTGATGCGCAGCGCCTGCGCATACGCCTGTAGCGCGGCGTCGTAGTCGCGCAGATTTCGCTGGGCATAGCCGATGTAGGTGTAGGCCTCGTGCATCGCCGGATCCAGCTTCACCGCTTCGTCGAATTTTTTCAGCGCTTCCCGGTAGATCGCGTCGGCCTGATCGCGATCCTTGAGTTCGTCGGCGCGACGTACCGCGGCGTAGCCCGCGTTGTAGGCTTCGATGGCGCCGAGTTGCGGCGCCCCAAAGCCCGCTGGCTTTTCGACAGGGCGATAAGCGCCGGGGCCGTCGGCGTGGGCGACCGCTGTAACCAGTGCAGCGGTCGCCATGATGCAAGCGATGCGTTTCATCAGAATCGCGATGCCGTGAGCGTCACATCCGAACTCGCCCAGGCCCTGGCGAAGTCGGCATCCACGGTTTTGGCGGCATCGTGCTTGCCCTGGGCGCGCAATGCCTGGGAGAGGCCGAACAGCGCCCAGCCGTTCTTCGGATGCTGGCGCAGATCGTCCCAGTAGACCGTTTCGGCCTCCGCCGGTCGGCCGGCCGCGATCAGGACGGCGCCGAGCGAGTGACGCACGGGATAGTGCCAGTCATCCGGCTCGGTGTAGATGAGTGCGTCCTGGTAGCGGACCGCGCGATCGAGATGCGCGATGGCGCTGTCGTACTTCTTCTGCGCCGCGTCCAGTTCGCCGCTCAACACTTCGACGGCGATGTTCAGCACGGAGTCGGCGAGATTGAGCGACATGGACGATGGCGTGGCGATGAGCTGCGGATCGACCGCGATCTTCTGCAGCGACGCCAGCTCCGCTTGCGCGGCGGTGTAGTTGGCCTTGCGCGTGTAGGCCATGCCGCGAGCGTAGTGCCGCACGCCGCGCGCGAACATGCTGTCGTAGGGCGCCGACAGCGCCAGGATCTCGTCCCACTTGCCGAAGCGCACCAGTGCGTAGTCGGGCGTGAGCTTGAACGACTGCAGGATCGGCACTTCCTGCACCGCGGCGTCGGGCACCGACTGTGCTGTCTTGCGCGCGGAGTCGATCGCGAGCCTGCTGTTGCCGTTCATGGTCGAGGCGAACCAGAGAAAGTGCACGTTGTGCGGGTAGTAGGCGAGGGGATAGATGCCCTGCGCCTTGCACTGCGTGATGTAGTCCTC
>CAYWHG010000095.1:0-17546 GCA_964457865.1 uncultured Steroidobacter sp. | reverse complement strand
CCTGCTCGGACCGCAGCTGAAGAACGCGGTGGGCCCGTCGTTCATCGACACCGACGGCGTCGCACGTTGCGGTGCGCCCGATGCGGTGATCGCCGGGTGTACACCGATCAATATCTTCAACGTCAACAGCCCGGAACAGATCGCATTGCTCCAGGCCATCCAGACGAACTACCGGACCGACTACGAGTATCGCAGTCAGTCCTACAGCGCGAACGCCAATGGCGAACTGTTCAACCTGCCGGCCGGTCCCGTCCAGGCGGCGGTAGGTATCGAATACCGCACCCAGCAGGGCGATTTCTCCAGTGACGTACTCACGCGCGGCGAACCGCCGCTGTTCCTGAGCTGCCTGCTGGCGCAGGAAACCTGTACGGGCAATTCCTTCGCGAAGTACAACGTGCGCGAGCTGTATACGGAGTTCTTCGTTCCGGTGCTGGCCGACCTTCCAGGCGTGAAGGCCCTGAACGTCACCGCTGGCGTGCGTTACTCCGACTACTCGAAGGACTCGATCGGCGACGACACGAACGCGCAGTTCAAGATCGAATACCGCCCGATCAGCGATGTGCTGATCCGCGGCTCGTATGCGCAGGTGTTCCGTGCGCCGACGATCGTCGATCTGTCGCTGGCCCCGACGCAGAACGCGCCGACGTTCACGGATCCGTGCGAAGGTATCGTGGCTGCGGACGTGACTGCGAATCCGAACCTGGCGCTGGCGTGCAAGGGCGTGCCGCTGGATGGCTCGTTTGCTCAGCCGTTGAGCCAGATCACGGGTCTTTTCGTCGGCAACGCGGACCTGAAGCCGGAAACCGGCGATGTGACCACGTTCGGCATCGTTTACGACGTGAGCCAGGTTCCTGGCCTCTCGTTCACGATCGACTACTGGGACTATCACATCGAGGACATCATCACGAACCTCGACGTGAACTTCACCGCCACGCAGTGCGCGCAGACCGGCGATCCGGCGTTCTGTGACCTGATCTATCGCTACGAGGATCCGACCAGCCTCAACGCGGGTCTGATCAAGGTGCTGGTGCAGCCGACGGTCAATCTCGGCGAGCTGAACACGGACGGTATCGACATCGGCGTGAAGTACGGGTTGCGCGGTACGGCGGCGGGCGATTTCACGTTCAGCCTCGACGCTACGCATATCAACAGCTACGAGAGCATCGCTTCCGCAGGCGCGCCGCCGCAGGAAGTCGCCGGTACGTTCGACCGTCAGTTCGGCAACTACGCCAAGTGGCGCGGCATGCTGGGCATCGGCTGGGCGCTGGGCGACTTCGACGGGATGCTCACCGTGCGCTACATCGACGGCGTGGATGTCATCGATCCGGACGGCGCCCCAGGCGTCCAGCCGAACCTGGCCATTCCCGACGTCACGTACTTCGACCTGAACCTCGGGTACACCTTCCCGACCGACACACGGGTGCAGCTGGGCGCCATCAACCTCGGCGACAAGGATCCGCCGATCCTGTATCAGAACAATGTGCTGAACGCGAACACGGACGTGTCGACCTACGACACGCTCGGCCGCCGCTGGTACATCGGCCTGACGCAGAAGTTCTGATCGCAGCCGCCTGACCGGGGCGCGCTGGCTTTGCCACGCGCCCCTTTTTTTGGTTCTCTTGCTCGCGATGCCCGCCGATCCGCCCAGCACCGTTGCTCTCCACGAAGCGATTGCCCGTGCCATACGGGCACTGCACGCCGGTGACCTGGACGCCTGCGAGCAGGCCTGCCGGCAGGTACTCGCCACCGATCCCGGCTCCGTGCCGGCCCTCACCGTGCTGGGCGCGGCGCAACATGCCCGCGGCTCGCACGCCGACGCCGAACGCACGTTCGATGAACTCACGCGTCGTGACCCGCGCAATCCGGCTCACTGGATGAATCTCGGAACTGCATGCCGCGGCCTTGCCCGGTATGACGCTGCGCTCGCGGCCTATTCGCGTGCTGCCCAGCTCGGGTATCGGTCGGCGGATTTCTTTTTCAACATCGGACTGACGCATCTCGACCGGCGCGACTACGAGTCCGCGCGCGAGGTGCTCAAACGAGCGCATCAGCTGGCACCGGACGATGCCCTGATCCGCTTTCAGTACGTCACGGCCTGCTATGAATCGATGCAGGTCGACGAAGCGGTCGCGGCGCTCGAAGACTGGACGGATTTCACCGGCCTGAGCACGGAACACGTCGCCGCCGTGGGGCAGCAGCTGATGAATCTGGGCCAGGCGGAAAGAGCAGAAGCCGCGGTGCGCCAGCTGAGTGCCGCGCAGCAGCTCGATCCGCGCGCGACGCTGACGCTGCTGCAGATCTTCGAGAGGACGAACCAGGTCGAGCCGGCACGCGCGCTGCTGGATCGACTGCTCGCCGATCCCCGCGCGCAGACCTTCGGATCCGAACTGATCGTGTCGCACGCCGTTGTCTGCCAGCGCGAGTCGCGGCACGACGAGGCGATCGCGCTGTTCCACCGTGCATTGGACATGACCCCGGAGCTGCATGACCGGCATCACATCCTGTTCCCGCTCGCGAAATCCCTGGATGCAACCGGACAGTACGCCGAGGCATTCCAGGCGTTGACCGACGCGCATGCGGCGCAGGTCGCCCACCTGAAACTCGCAGCGCCGCTGGCGGTCGCGCGTGGCGCGCCGACCATGCAGATTGCGCGTTACGACTGCGACCCCGCCGACGTTGCCCGCTGGCAGGATCCCGAAGCGCCCAGTGCGGCAGAGAGTCCCATCTTCGTGGTCGCCTTCCCGCGGTCGGGAACCACGCTGCTCGAACAGACGCTGGATGCGCATCCGCTGCTCAAGGCGATGGACGAGCAGCCACTGGTGCAGAACGCGCTCGACGATCTGATTGCGCTGGGCGCGACCTACCCGGAAAAACTGGCCGGTCTTACCCCCGCTCAACTGGCCACTGTGCGCGCCCGCTATTTCGAGCGCGCCGCCGCACGGGTGAGGCGCGCGGCGGGCCAGCGGCTCATCGACAAGAATCCGCTCAATCTGCTGCGGCTGCCGGTGATACGGCGTGTGTTTCCCAACGCGCGCATCGTCCTCGCGATCCGGCATCCCTGCGACGTGGTGTTGAGCTGTTTCATGCAGCATTTCCGCGCGCCTGAGTTTGCGCTGCTATGCGCGGACCTGAACACGCTCGCGCAGGGCTATGCGCGTTCGTTCGACTTCTGGTATCGGCAAGTCGAGATGCTGAAGCCTGTCGTGCTCGAGGTGCGCTACGAGGAATTTGTCGCCCGCTTCGAGGACGGTGTACGGGAACTGGCCGGGTTCCTCGAGCTGCCCTGGCATGACGCCATGCTCGCGCCTGCCGAGCACGCGCGCGCCAGGGGATTCATAAGCACGCCGAGCTATTCGCAGGTCGTGCAGGCCGTCAACAGGAACGCGGTCGATCGCTGGAGGGCCTACGAGCGCGAACTCGCGCCGGCGGTCGCTACTCTGCGGCCATACCTGCAGCGGTGGAGCTACCCGGCGACGTCGTGAACAGCAGGTAAGTGGAGAGTATGTATTTGTCGCCGGTGATCGGAGCCACGCCTTCGTGCTGATACATCCAGTACGGGGGGAACATCAGCAACGTGCCGGCGCGGGCCCGCACGCTGTGGGAGAGCTGCGGGAAGCGCGTCTCGCCGCCTGCCTCGACGTCGTTGAGATACCAGAGCAGCACCAGGTAACGGTGTGCGACATGATGGATCGCATCGAAATGCAACTGGAACTGTTCGTGCTCGCCGGGCCGGTAACGTTTCATGATCAGGTCGGACGTGAGCGGCGAGTTCGGCACGGCGATGGTCAGGCCGACGTCGGCGTTGTAGCGCGCCAGTGCGCGATCGATCAGGGCGCGAAACGTGCGCGTGAAGCCGGCATCCGCCATCTTGCTCACGTTCAATTCGGTCCACGCCGAACTTTCGAGACCGGCGCGGATGCCGCGGCCATTGCGGCGCTGGAAGCGTTCGAGTCCCTTGAAGGAACCAATCATCTGCGCGCACAGATCCGGCGTCAGGTCAGCGTCGTAGGTGCGGATGTAGTGGCGCAGGTCGGCGTGGGTCATCGCGGCCATAGTATGAGAGCGGAACAGGCTGCTGCACAGGCGTCGCGGTCATTCGACGAGGGCTAGTCATGCGTCTGCCCAAACCATTCTATCGCCTGCCGTTGTCATTCGACGTCGACCAGATGCGCAGCGAAGTGGCGGCGCTGCCGCCGGGCGCGTGGGCGGCGCATCCGAATGCAATTCCCGGCAACACCTCGGTGCGTCTCATCAGTGTCGATGGTGGTGAGAACGATGACGTCAATGGCGTCATGCTCCCCACACCGCATCTCGCGCAGTCGCCATACCTCCGGCAGATCCTTGCGGCATTCGGCGTGGTATGGAGTCGTTCGCGTCTGCTCCGGCTCGCGGCGGGCGCCGTTGTGCCGGAGCACGCCGACATCAACTATCACTGGTTCAATCGCGTGCGCCTGCACATTCCCATCGTTACGCGCCCGGAAGTGCGCTTCCATTGCGGCGGCGACAGCGTGCACATGGCTGCCGGCGAGGCGTGGATCTTCGACAACTGGCGCTCGCATCGCGTGGAAAATTTCACGCCTGACGAGCGCATCCACCTGGTCGCCGACACGTCCGGCAGCGCGGCATTCTGGAAGCTCGTTGCCGAGGCCGGACAGGATGCGGCGCGTGTGCGCAAGTTCGTGTACGTGCCGGACAAGGAGGCGATGCCGCTCACGGAGCGCACGGCGCTGGCGCCCGTGATGAACCCCGCGGAGGTGGAACTGCTGGTCACCGATCTGCGCAGCGAACTGACGCTTGCCGAGGACTCGCCGACAATGCGATCACGGTCAATCCGCTATCACGCCATGCTCGATGCGCTCTGTCGCGACTGGCGGCAGCTCTACGCATTGCACGGCGATTCGGCTGATGGCCGGATGGAGTTCGAGAAGCTGCGCGACAGCGTGCGCAACGTCTCGCGCGATGATTCGGATGGCCTGATCATGCGTACCAACCGGGTCGGTGCGCACCAGGTGCTGGAAGGACGCGTGCTCCGGCCGATGCTGTCCGCATCGCCGGCGGCTGCCGGATCGCGATCGAAATCCCAGTCGAAGACGGCGAGCGTCGTCGCCCCGGTATTCATTGTCGCCGCGCCACGCTCGGGCAGCACATTGCTGTTCGAAACGCTGGCAAGCAGCCGCGGTATCTGCACGCTGGGCGGCGAGGCCCATTGGCTCGTCGAAGGCCTGCGTGAATTCCATCCCGCCGCCGGACGGGTCGATTCAAACCGACTGACTGCCGAACACGCCTCGGCGCAGGTAGCGGAGGATATTCGTCGCCAGATCGTGAGCAATCTGCGCGACGAGTCCGGCAACCTGCTGGCGGCCCAGGGCGCGCGACAGTTTCTGGAGAAGACCCCGAAGAATGCGCTGCGCATTCCGTTCTTCAAACAGATCTTTCCGGATGCGCGCTTCATCCTTCTCTGGCGTGATCCGCGCGAGAACATCGCCAGCATCATCGAGGCCTGGCGGAATGGGAACTGGAAGACCTACGACAATCTTGAGGGCTTCACCGGTCCCTGGTCATTGCTGCTGCCGCCGGGCTGGCGCGCGATGAACGGCAAGCCAGTCGCAGAGATTGCGGCGTGGCAGTGGGAGCAAGCCAACCGCATTGTGCTTGCCGATCTGCGAACCTTCGCGCCGGATCAGTGGACTTCTCTGAGCTACTCGGATCTGGTTACTGAGCCGCGCACCACCATTCAGCGGCTCTGCGATTTTCTGCAGCTGACGCTGGATGAGCCGCTGGACTTGCGTTTGCAGTCGGCATTGCCGCTTTCACGTTACACATTGACGGCGCCGCAGGAGGGCAAATGGCGGAGGCACGAGAAAGAGATCGAGTGCCTGTTGCCGAAGGTCGAGCCTTTGTGGCGCGAGTTGCAGGCGCTGCGGTAGCGAAGATATGACGATCATGTTTCGAATTCGTAACCGTAACGCGCGAGCAGCGAATGGTCCGCCGCTGCTACGAGCTGCGCGGTGGCGTCGTCGTAACAGGTTCGGTAGTCCTCATGTGCCGAGGCATTGATCGGAGCGGCATGCTCGATGAACGCCAGCAGTTCAGCGCCGGGATCGTATCCCGTGGCTGCGAGCATGCGAGGCAGGTCGGTCCGCAACAATTCCATTCTTCCGTGCACGAGTGCCGGCGCATCCGTGCCGTACATGTGATCGTGCAGGAATGAATAGAAGCCCCGTCCGCTACCGCGGATGCCGGCGAGCGCGAAATTGGGCAGATTCAATCCATGATTTGCGTAGGCACCGGGCAATGCCGCGAGCACCCTGTCCAGCAGCGCGTCGTCGTGCCCCAGGGCAAGCATGTTGCGCACGGTGCCCGAGAATCCCAGGTGGCCTTCATCGCTCAGAATCCGGTACAGAGCATTGGGCTGCGGTCGCTGCGATTGGAATGCGTACCAGGAAACGTAGTAGCTCCAGGGGTTGCGTACCAGTCCGAGCACCGGCAGGTTCGAGTGCTGCGGCGGAATCAGGTGGCGCGGCAGGTGGTAGCCGATCTGCCGGGCGCCGGGTACGAAGCGCAGCAGGCACGTGTTGACAAAAGTGCCGCCGGACTTGTGCAGATGCAGGAAGACGAAGCTGGGGGTGACCAGCATCAACCGGCGCCGCAGGTCGTCGGGACGACGCCGATGTGTTTTTCGACGCTCAGGTTGCGTTGCCCCAGATCGGCGTTCGCATCGGCGAGCAATGCGGCGAGGGCATCGGAAAGCAGAAAGTCGCAGATCATGTGCAGGCGCGATGCCTGCGAATCCGCATTCCACACGCCGTGGGTCGTGGAATTGTTCAGCGCCCAGACTTCGCCAGGTTTCATGACGTAGCTCTCGCCGGAACAGTACATCCAGGCCTGGTCGTGGGAAATCACCGGAAAGTGCAGGCGGATCGTTTTCGCAAAGTAGGGAGCACGATCGATATGCGGCGCGATGACGACGCCGCCCGGAAGCTTCGCCAGAAGACAGCGCATGGGGGGCGCAGGAATCAGGCTTTCGATGAGGTGACGCGCATAAGGCAGCATCGCCAGCGGCTCACGATCTGCGATCGGCAGTTCCCCCTGCGCGGGTGCATGACCACGCAGGAACAGGGCCTCGGCCGCCGCATGAACGCCGACCCGGCCGCCAGTCGTTCCCCATAGAGTCGCTGGCAGTTTCAGGATCTCGCCGCGCAACTGTTCGGCGTCGAATCGCAGTGCCAATCGTCGGCACTTGCCGATGAGGGCCGCCTTGTCGAGAGTCGGTCTGTCCGGCAGATCGAGCATGGCGGCAACTCTGCCCGATCCGGTTGTACGAGGCAAAGCAGGCTCGACCGAGCGACAAAAAAACGGCGGGTGCTTTCCGCACCCGCCGTTCCATCGAGTTGGTCGACT
This sequence comes from uncultured Steroidobacter sp., assembly GCA_964457865.1. Taxonomy (GTDB): domain Bacteria; phylum Pseudomonadota; class Gammaproteobacteria; order Steroidobacterales; family Steroidobacteraceae; genus Steroidobacter. The sequence goes on along the minus strand of CAYWHG010000095.1, from coordinate 10,145 downwards.
CGCTTACCTGCCAACCACTCAGTCTTTCTCTTCTCCCTTGACCTCCACGTCGGCGGGATTGTCGGTCACTGCCATGACGACACGGCGATTCTCGGCGCGACCTTCGGCGGTGCCGTTGTCGGCAATCGGCTTGCTCTCGCCGAAGCCTTCCGACGTCAGGTTGGCCGGGCTCACGCCCTGCGACACGAGGTACTCGCGTACCGATGCCGCACGACGCTGCGACAGCTGGAGGTTGTAGGCATCGTTGCCGACGCTGTCGGTGTGACCTTCGAGCAGGATCTTCAGGCGCGGGTGCTTCTTCAGATCGGCGGCCACTTCATCCAGAGTCGGCTTCGAGTCGCCAGTCAGCGTGGAGGAGTTGAATTCGAAGTTCACGCCCTGCAGCGTGACCGAACCCGTGCGCGGACAGCCCACTGCGTCCACGGCGACGCCGCGTGGCGTGCCAGGGCACTGATCCTGCGGATCGAGCACGCCGTCGCCATCCGAGTCAGCCGGGGGCGGCGGAGGTGGGGGCGGCGGCGGCGGAGGTGGCGGTGCCGGAGGCGGCGGAACGTACGGCGCCGGGCCGAAATTCAATGCGAAGCCCAGGTTCGCGATGTAGTCGTGGAAATCGTCGTGATTGGGCGTGTCGGCCCAGTCGTAGCGAACCTTCACTTCGGGGCGCAACTGAAACACGAACGTCTTCGCGGCGTTCTCGCCGACATCGATCAACAGGCCGAGACCGGCCTGCGCGAGTGGGCCTTCGATGTTGTCGCCCACGCCATTGAACGCGTTCTCGATGTAGCCGGCACCGAACGTGATGTACGGGGAAACGCGGCTTTCGCGTGCGAACACCAGCAACGCATCGAGCGAATACGCGCTCTGCATGAGGCTGAGGCCTGTGGTGTCGTTGTTGTAGTCGTCGGCACCGAAGAAGCCGTTGAGTTCGAGGCTCCAGTGCTGGCTCAGGTGCTTGCCGATACCCACACCCCAGCTGTCGTCGTCGTCGACGTTGCGGGCCTTGTCCAGCCACGTATAGCCGTACATCGGATTGATGTACCACTTGCCTGTTTCGTCGGCGGCGTTGACTGTGCCGTAGGCGAGTCCCATGGCCGAAATCAGTAGTGCGTTTCTCATGCGTGTTCGCATCGCCCAGCTCCTTAGAGAAAATGGATCTGCTCACCGAGGCGGAGGTGAACCGTTGCCTGTTTGCTACAGCGGCAAGGTAGCCTCTATGCGCAGAATTGCTATCCGTGAAAGGGACGGGGGTAAATACGCAAACTACACGAGAAGTTCCGTTGCCGGATTACTACAACGGAATGCGCTGCGCCTTCAGCGTTTGAGAAAGGCGGGATGAATCACCTGCGAGCCAGCGCGGATGTTGAGCTTCGCAGCGATTCCTGCACTGATTTCGACGACACCGAGCGCCAGGCCATCGGACTCGATCGTCTCCAGCGACTGCGGCGTGGTGTTCGCTGCGACCTTGATCACGCGTCCGTCGGCAGCGACGAACAGCATGTCGAGCGGCAGGATCGTGTTCTTCATCCACATCGCAATCCGCTGCGGGCGCGGATAGATGAAGAGCATGCCGGCGTCGGCATCCATCTGCTTCACGAACATCAGTCCGCGTGCGCGACGTGTTTCATTGTCAGCAACCCAGACGCGGAACGTGTGCAGCCTGGCATCGGTGCCGGCGATCTGCAGCGTCGAACGCGAAAAGTCCCGATCCAGCGACTGGGCATCGCTCTTGCCGGCATCGGCGGCGGCGCAGCTCAGGCACAACAGTGAAATCGCGGCAAAAATAAACTGTCGCTGGCGAATGACTTTCATGGCGAAGGGTCCTTGCCCTCCTGGGGGTCGGTTTCGGCCTCGTCGAAATTCACGCGGCCGGCGAAATCGAAACGCGAGATCAGCAGGACGCCGTTGCCCTGCAGGGCACGGGCTGGCTCCGTACAGAAGCCGCGGGCTTCGATCCGGTACACCCGTGCGCGGTTTGGAATGCCGATCATCGGTGTCTGGGTGATGCGGTCGAGCGTGCACTTGTCGTCGCCCTGGGTGCTGTAGAACTCGCCGCTGCCTTCGCGAATGACTGTCACATTGACGGGCAATGCTGCGGCCGTCGCGCCCTCGCGCAGGTTGGCGATGCCGAAAACCAGTACCAGGTGCGTGACGTCATCGAGTGCGCGGGAGAAGCGCACGCGGATGCCGCCGTCCGTGGGGCGCACAGCGCCAGTGCAGCCGGTGCCGGCGTTGCCCCAATCCAGCTCTCGTTCGATCGAGCCTTTGAGCCGGGCACGCAGGTATCCGGTGCCGTCGGACAGGCAGTCGGTGGCGGCCGTCACCTTTCCTGCGTCGGATGACGCAGGCGAAGGGGTTTGTGCATGGACCTTGCACATCACCAGTAACGCGAGCGCGCACAGTGGCGCGCTCCACCAGTGCCGGCGGTCGACGATGCGCCCGCGGGCTGAGGAGACGAAAGGATGTCTGAGTGGGGTGATGCGGCCGATCTCGACGGCGGGCTCAAGGAAGGTATTCGGGAAGGTATTCGGCATTCGGGCTACGCGGGCCTCGGGCAGCAAAACATCCGGCATGAAAACGGGGTGACCGGCCGGGTCGCCGATCCGCCGGCCACAATGCCCAACGACCGCTCCCCAGGCAAGCGGCGGAACGGGTCGCGGGCGCCGGTCTCGGCTACCATGGGTGCCGATTCCCTGTTGCCGAATGCGAGAAGCCCTTCCATGACAGACGCAGCTACGCCAGCTCGTGTCGCCAGCCGTCCCCGAGAGACCAAGAGTCAGAAAGCTGCTGCCCGGCGCTACGTCAGCCGCCTGACCCGCAACACCCTCGCCGTCATCATGGCGGGCGGTCGCGGCGAACGTCTGAAACACCTGACCGATTTCCGCTGCAAGCCGGCGACCCCGTTCGGCGGCAAGTTCCGGATCGTCGACTTCGTGCTCTCCAACTGCGTGAATTCCGGCATCCGTCGCATCTCGGTGCTGACGCAGTACAAGGCGCATTCGCTCATCCAGCACATCCAGCGCGGCTGGAGTTATCTGCGCGGCGAGTTCGATGAATTCGTCGAGATCATCCCCGCGCAGCAGCAGCTGGGCGACATGTGGTACCGCGGTACTGCCGATGCGCTGTACCAGAACCTGCAGATCATCAGGCTGCATCACCCGAAGCACATCCTGGTGCTGGCGGGCGATCACATCTACAAGATGGACTACGGTCCGATGCTCGCCGCGCACGTGGAAAAGAAGGCCGACATTACCGTGGGCGTCGTCGAAGTGCCGCGCGACCAGGCCAGCAGCTTCGGCGTCATGACCGTCGACGAGAACATGCGCATCACGCGGTTCGCCGAGAAGCCGCGCGATCCGGAAGGCATTCCCGGTCGCGAGGACTATTCGCTCGGCTCGATGGGCATCTACGTGTTCAAGGCGAATCTGCTGTACCGGCTGCTGGAAGAGGATGCGCAGAAGGCGGGCACGGCGCACGACTTCGGCCGCAACATCATTCCCGACGCCCTGCAGCACCTGAAGGTCTACGCCTACCCGTTCAAGGACGTGAACACGCGTGTGCAGCAGTACTGGCGCGACGTCGGCACCGTGGACGCGTTCTACGACGCCAACATGGAGCTGGTGCATATCAATCCGGAACTCAATATCTACGACGAGCAGTGGCCCATCTGGACCTACCAGCGCCAGTACCCGCCCGCGAAGTTCGTGCTCGACGATGAAGGCCGGGTCGGCATGGCAGTGAATTCCATGGTGTCCGGCGGATGCATCGTTTCGGGTGCGCACGTCAACCAGTCGCTGATGTTCTCCAATGTGCGTATCGACGAGCGCAGCTATGTCGAGCGGTCGGTGCTGTTCCCGGAGGTCCGGGTCGGTCCGAACTGCATCATCAAGCGCGCGATCATCGATACCGGCGGCGTGGTGCCGGCGGGCACGCAGATCGGCGTCAATCCGGAAGACGATGCACGACGCTTCTACATGAGCGAGAAAGGCGTGGCGCTGGTGACGCGCGACATGCTGTCGCGGCTGACGAAATAGGGTCGATTCCACCGTCGGAACGCGGGGTCCGCACGGATGTGGACCGCGGAGCCCGGCGCCGGGCATACAATGCGGCAAATGCCCACACAGGAAGTACCCGCCCCATGAAGAAGCTGCGCAGCCTGTCGATCCTGTTGTTGCTTGCCGGTCTTGCGGCCTGCAGCTCCATGGGGCCGAAACTGGAAACCCCGCGCCTGTCCATCGTCAATGTCGCCATGACCTCGGGCGATATCTTCAGTCAGAACTTCCTCCTGCACCTGAACGTGCAGAACCCCAACGATCGCGAACTGCCGATCAAGGGCATCGAATACAAGCTGTTCCTGCAGGGCGATTCCTTTGCCGAGGGCACCAGCGGCCGGGCATTCACCATTCCGGCCAACGGCGAAACCGAATTCGACATGACGGTGCGCACCAACTTCGTCAGCAGCATCGGCCGTCTGCTCACGCGCCTGAACGGCCAGAAGAAGGTGGAGTACGTGTTCGAAGGCAAGGTCATGCTCGCCTCCGGCATGGTCCGTAACATTCCTTTCCAGGAAAGCGGCACCGTGGATCTGGAGACGAAGCGGTAACGCTGGTGCCGATGAGGCACCCGGCGGCTCAGCCCAGCAGGCCTGCGTACATCCGCTCGTACTCGCGACCCTGCGATTCCCAGGAGAAGTCCTGTGCCATGCCGTTGCGGATCATCTGCTGCCAGGCATCGCGATCCTTGTAGAGATCGAGGGCGGCGTGCAGTGCCCAGCGCATCGCCGGTATGTCGAAGTCGTTGAAGACGATGCCGGTACCTTCGCGCGTCGCCGGGTCCCACATCTGCACGGAATCGGCGAGGCCGCCGGTCTTGCGCACGACGGGGACCGTGCCGTACTTCAAGCTGTACATCTGATTGAGGCCGCAGGGTTCGTACATCGAGGGCATGAGGAAGATGTCGCTCGCGGCTTCGATGAGATGCGCCAGCTCCTCGCTGTAGCCGCGATGGAAGACGACGCGGTCCGGAAAGCGGCGCTGCAGATCGACGAAGAACTGTTCGTAGCCGAAGTCGCCGCTGCCGAGTGCGACGAGACAGCAGTCGCGGCCGCTCAGGATTTCCGGCAGCGGATCGAACAGCAGATCGAAACCTTTCTGCGGCGTCATGCGCGAGACGACGCCGAGCAGCGGCGTTGATTCCGGCACCGACAGATTGAACCAGTCGAGCAATGCGCGTTTGGTCGCGGCTTTGCCTGAAAGATCCTGCGGGCCGTAGCGATGCTTCAGATAACGGTCGGTGGCGGGATTCCATTCGTCGTAGTCGACGCCGTTCAGGATGCCGACGACTTCATCGCCGCGGGCACGCAGCGTCGCATCGAGGCCGTGACTGCCGATCGGCGACAGGATCTCGCGCGCATAGGTCGGACTCACCGTGCTGATGCGATGCGCGTGCCGCAGGCCTTCCCGCAGCCAGTTGATCTGACCGCGCGACAGGTCTTCGGGGGCGAGCAGCGGGCGGATTTCGCCGCCGATGTCATGGACGGTGCCGCTGCCGAACACGCCCTGGTAGCCGATGTTGTGGATCGACATGACGGTACGCGAGGCCTCGAAGAGCCGGTCCCAGGCATACAGACTCTTGAGCATCAGCGGCACGAGACCGGTGTGCCAGTCGTTGCAATGAATGATCTGCGGCGCGAAGGCCAGGCGCTGACACGATTCCAGCGCCGCGCGCTGCAGGACCAGAAAACGCAGATGTTCGTCGGGCCCGCTGGTGTAGATGCTCGAACGATCGAATGCGGCGGGGCAGTGCACGAGCATGACGGGTGTCTGCGAGCCGGGCAGCGTCGCGGCCAGCAGCGAGAACGAGTAGCGGTGCGCACCGAGCCGCAACTCGATGTCCTGAACGTTCGCCACCGGCTGCAGATCCAGCGATCCGAGGCTGATGCTCGAGTACAGCGGCATGAAGATGCGGACATCGTGCCCCTGTTCGTGCAGGTAACGGGGCAGGGCGCCAGCCACGTCGGCGAGGCCGCCGGTCTTGGCCAGCGGCGCGACTTCGGAGGCGATGAAACAGATGCGTAGGGACATGCCGGCGGAAGAACCTTGAGAAGAGGGACGCGAGGCGCGCGAGGGCAAGCCTCGCGTCCGCGGGCTCAGCGCGGACGGTCGTCGTTCGTGCCGTCTTTGTCGGTGCCGGGTTCGGTGCCGTTGGTCTTCGTATCGCGCGGCGGCGTGAACGCCGCGAGCATCGACTCCTGCATGCGTGTCCACATTTCCATGTTCTGGCGCGTCAGTTCCGACATTGCCGCCATCGGCGCATTGGTCATCATGCGCGCCAGCTGGTTCTGCACGACTTCCTGCTGGCGCATGAACGTTTCGACGCTCTTTTCCAGATACGCGCTGAGGAAGCCCTGCAGAGAATTGCCGTAGAAACGGATCAACGACTCCAGCAGCGTCGTCGAGAGAATCGGACGACCGAACTGTTCCTGATCGGCAATGACCTGCAGCAGGATCAGGCGGGTGATGTCTTCGTGGGTCTTGTCCTCGATGACTTTGACCTGCTCGCCGCTCACGACCATGGTGCGGATGTCATCGAGTGTGATGTGCCGGCTCTGCGACGCATCATAGAGGCGCCGGTTCGCGTACTTCTTGATCAGGCGTGGTTCGCTCATGCTCGGGACTTCTCGCGTTCTCGCTTGGATCAGCTTGCCGGCGCACGCTGGATTTCTGGGACAATGGCCGCGACCGGTGTTCGATCGCGAAGGCGGGCTACTGTAGCGACCGGGATTTGGCGCTGCAACAAGCCCGGCAGAAGGTGGGCACCGGACCTCACCGGGCCACAAATGCCGGTTTGTACACAGATATTTCGACACTTGGGCGATAGACACTTGCGCGATACAGGGCGAAAGCGAGTTCAGTGATGGCGGACGAGGATGCGGGATCGAAGGACGCGCAGTGGACAGCTGCGTGGATCGAGCAGCAGCGCGAACTGCTGCGCCAGCAGGCCGGTCAGGGCGCCGTCGACAATGAAGAGGTGCGCAACCTGGGCGCGCGCTGGCTCGACATCGGCCGCGCCTGGCTCGGCGGTTTGCAGGACCTGGCGCAACGACAGCCCGGCGAGGCATTGCCGCTCGGTTCGTTCAAGGTGGGCGAGGAACTGCTCGATGTCTGGCGCAATGCCTGGACCACGCTCGATGCAGGCCAGCAAAGCGCATCGCGCGCCGTGTCCGACATGCTGGGCCGCCTGCCGCCGATCGGCATTGCGCGCGAACACACCGAGGCCTGGCGCGAACTCGCGACGGCGCAGGCCGAGTGCCAGCGGCTCGAACAGGAACTGCGCGGCGTGCTGCTCGGCGTGCAGGGCGATGCGCTGAACCTGCTGGAAGAGCGCGTGCGCCAGCGCCAGGCCGGCGATCAGCCCATCACCGGCTATCGCGATCTGTACGACCTGTGGGTCGAATGCGCGGAGCAGGTATTTGCCAAAGTCGCCCACAGCGACGCCTACGGCAAGCTGCAGGCCGAACTCGGCAATGCCAGCATGCGGCTGCGTTCGCATCATCAGCGGGTCATCGAATACGGGCTGCGCCAGCTCGATCTGCCGACGCGCTCGGAGCTGAACTCGGTGCATCTGCAGATTCGCGCACTCAAGCAGCAGGTGGCGACCCTGTCTGCGCGCACGAAGCCGGCCGGCGTCGCGAAGAAACCGCGTCGTCCGCCGCCGCGTCAGCGCACCACGAAGGGCCGATCCCGATGAGCGACCTCAAGTTCGACCAGGCGCAGCTGAAGCGCGACACCGACGATTTCATGCAGCGCCTCACGCACGGCCTCGCCGTGCTGGCCCAGGTGGGCGATGTCGCGATCGGCAGCGCCGCGAAAGACCAGGTATATGCCGAAGACAAGCTGGTGCTGTATCGCTACCGGGCGATCGAGGACGTGCCGGCCAAGTCGCGCGTGCGCGTGCCGCTCGTCATCTGCTACGCGCTGGTGAATCGTCCGTACATGATGGACCTGCAGCCCGACCGCTCGCTGATCCGCGGACTGCTGCAGCGGGGCGTCGATGTATATCTCATCGACTGGGGCTATCCCGACGGCGCCGATCGCTTCCTGACGTTCGACGACTATGTGTCCGGCTATCTGGCGCGCTGCGTCGATTTCGTGCGCGAGTCCAGCGGCTTCGATCGCGTCAACCTGCTCGGCGTCTGCCAGGGCGGCACGATCGGCCTGTGCTACGCCGCGCTGCACGGCGCGTCGCTGCGCAACCTGGTCACGATGGTGACGCCCGCCGATTTCCATACGCCGGAAAATCTGCTGACCAAGTGGACGAAGCATGTCGATCTCGACGCGCTCGTCGCGACCACGGGCAACGTGCCGGGCGAACTGCTCAATGCGCTGTTCCTGAGTCTGCAACCCTTCCGCCTGACCAGTCAGAAGTATGTCGACCTGCTCGATCACATCGACGATCCCAAGGCGCTGGAGAATTTCCTGCGCATGGAAAAATGGATCTTCGACAGTCCCGATCAGCCCGGCGAAATGTTCCGCCAGTTCATGCAATGGTTCGTGAAGGAGAATCGCCTGGCGAACGGCACGCTGGAACTGGGCGGTCGCGCCGTGAACCTGAAATCCGTGAAAACGCCGCTGCTGAACATCTACGCACAGTTCGATCATCTCGTGCCGCCGTCGGCCAGCGTGCCCATCGAGACCCTCGTCGGTTCGCGCGACCGCAGCAGCTATCAGTTCCCCGGCGGCCACATCGGCATCTATGTGAGCGGCGCCGCGCAACGCGAGGTACCGGAACGCATCGCATCATGGCTGCGCAAGCGCGACGAGCGCTGAAGACGTTTCACGCGGACTGGAAGAAGAAAAATTTCCACGGAGGACACGGGGGACACGGGGAAAGAAGTTTTCTTGCTTCTCCCCCGTGTTCCCCGTGTTCCCCGTGGAGATTTTCCGGTTCTTTGTCTTTGATCTATTCCTCTCCGTCGAAGGCCAGTTATGAGGCCATATCGCCTGGCACTGTTCCTGACGCGCTGCGGCGAGTAAATTCCTGCATCCCCTGAGGCCCGAGCTTCGTCACCGGTTTGTTACCACCATGATCTACGACAGCATTCTCGGCACGATCGGCCGCACGCCCATCGTTCGCGTCAACCGGCTCGCGCCGGCCAATATCACTGTCTACGTGAAGTGCGAGTTCTTCAATCCGCTGTCCTCGGTGAAGGATCGACTCGCGATTGCGATCATCGAGGATGCCGAGCGGCGCGGCACGCTGAAGCCGGGGCAGACGGTGGTCGAGGCCACGTCGGGCAACACTGGCATTGCGCTGGCGATGGTGTGTGCGGCCAAGGGCTATCCGTTCGTCGCCGTGATGGCGGAAACGTTCTCGGTCGAGCGTCGCAAGATCATGCGTTTCCTGGGTGCGAAGGTGATCCTGACGCCGGCGGCGGAACGCGGCACCGGCATGGTGCGCAAGGCCGCGGAACTTGCCGGGAAGCACGGCTGGTTCCTGGCGAGTCAGTTCGAGAACCAGGCCAATCCCGAATATCACCGCAACACCACCGGCCCGGAGATCCTCAGCGACTTCGCCGGTCGGCGACTGGATTTCTGGGTCACGGGCTGGGGCACGGGCGGCACGCTCACCGGCGCCGGTGAAATGATCAAGAAGGCGCGGCCGTCGACCAAGGTCATCGTTGCCGAGCCCGCCAGTGCCTCGCTGCTCGGCGGCGCCGAATTCAAGCCGCACAAGATCCAGGGCTGGACGCCGGACTTCATTCCGAAGGTGCTCAGTCGCGACGTCGCCGATGAAATCCTGCAGGTCACCGATGAGGAAGCCATCCAGGCGTCGCGCAATCTGGCGGCGAAGGAAGGCATCTTCTGCGGCATCTCCTCCGGTGCCACGTTCGCCGCGGCGCTCAAGATCGCGCAGCGCGCACCCAACGATTCGGTGATTCTCGCGATGCTGCCGGATACCGGCGAACGCTATCTCAGCACGCCGTTGTTCGAAGGCATCCCGGACGCCTCGGACTCCGAGCCATAGGCCGATCGGCTGTTCTTCCTGTGGGGCCGGCTTTAGCCGGCCTCGGAAGTGTCAGGCTGAAGCCTGACCCACAGGAAGAATCCTCTTCGCATTTGCTGCCGCGGATCTTTTTTGCGAAGAAT
>CAYWHG010000094.1:0-17837 GCA_964457865.1 uncultured Steroidobacter sp. | reverse complement strand
GGCATTGCGCCAGTCGCGCAGCAGTGCCGGCAGCAGTCGCGCGTACTCCCCGGCCTCGCTGGCATTCGATTCGCCCTGGTACCAGGCCGCGCCGCGCAGCGTGTAACCGGCGAGCGGCGCAATCATGGCGTTGTACAGCGTGCTCGTGCCGATGGACTCCTGCCAGGGCGCGTGCGGCGGCGAGCCGATCTCGTCCAGCGTTCCGGCAATGCGATAGCGCCAGTCGCCGTCGAGTGCGACATCGCCCGACTGCAATCGCAGCCGGCGCGCGGATGAAGGGGCCGACAGACCGCCACCGCCGCCGGCATCGAGCGCGCCCACGGCGATGACATTGACGCCGGCCTGCAGCACGTCGCGCGGGATGCGGTAATCGCGCGGCACGTTCCACCCTTCGAGGCTGCCGAGGCGCGTGCCGTTGATCCAGGTCGAGTCGATGTCGTCGATGGGGCCGAGCGACAGCGTCGCCTCTTCCCGTGCCTGCTGCGCCGTCAGCATGACGCTCTTGCGATACCAGAGGATGCCGTCGAAGTCGCGCAGCTCGGCGATGCCCGAATTTTCCCAGATGCCGTCGGGGCGGATCGTCGCCCAGTCACGATCGTCGAAACCGGCGACGCTCCATTGCGTCGCCACGGGATCGTGCTCGCGCCACCATTTCTCCATCGTGGCGTGCCACTCGCGTTCCGCCTGCTCCGGCGCACGTTCGTGCAGTGCAAGCAGCCGCAGGGCATCCTCGTATCCGCCGAGCGTGCGCAGCGTCGGTGCGCCAATCCACGCCTGGATGATCGAGCCGCCCCAGGAGGAATGAATCAGGCCCTGCGGCACGCCGCCGGCTTTGTGAAGATCGCGCCCGAAAAAGAAACAGGCTGCCGCGAAGTCGCGCACGGTGTCGGGTGCGGCCGCGCGCCACGGCACGGGCTGCGCGAAACGACGCAGCGGCTTCGCGCTGCTGGCGCGGGCCACTGTGAGCAGACGTATGCGATCGTTCGCGGATGCGTCGATCTCGCTGGCCGAGTTCGTCACCAGCCGCACCGGCATTTCCATGTTCGACTGGCCCGAGCACAGCCAGACATCGCCGATCAGTACATCGCGAATGGCCTGCGATTCACCGCTCGATGAAGAGACGCTGAGTTCGTGTGGCCCGCCGGCGGACATCGCCGGCAAGGTGGCTTCCCACGCGCCGGCGGCATCGGCCGTTGCCGCGACCGTTCTGTCGGCAATGCGCAGCGATAGCCTCGCGCGCGGCGCGGTCGTGCCCCAGACGTGCACGGGTCGATCGCGTTGCAGGACGCCGTGATCCTGGAACAGCGGATACAGCAGATCGTCCGCCTTCGCGTCGCCGCCTGCGAGCAGGCAGGCGGCGACGAGCGCGGGCTTGATCATTGCGCCACCCGCGGCAGTTCGACCGCGCCGCCGTTGGTGCTGTCGAGCTGCACCGACTGCAGCGACAGCGTCAGGCGTCCGGTCGTCGTCAGCACCAGCGGCTCGGTGACGTTCGACATGGTCGCGCCGGCATCGCGGAACGAAGACAGCTTCACCTTGAGCGTCTGCCATTGCCCGAGCGGCGCGACTGCGAGCACCGGCGTGACATCGAACACTGCCGCGCATCGTGCGCCACAGGTCATGGACAACTGCACCGGCTGCGTGGGCCGCTCGTCGACCCGATAGCCGATCGCGAGCGTGGCATCGCTGTTGGACAGCCGCGCGAGATCGATGGGCGCGGAACCGACGACGGCAACGCGACCGTCGCCTTTCCAGGCGAGTCGTCGACCGCCTTCCTGCAAGCCGCCGGCATCGATGTTGCTGATCGTCACCGCCGGCGACGCTTCAAATTTCCACGGCGCGTGCGTGCGACCGCCGACGAAATACTTGTCGATGTTCCATTCGGCGGCGCTGACGCCGGGTTCTTCGGCGAGTGCGGGTACGACGCGCTGATCGCGGTAGGTGAGGCCATGGCCGTATTCGAACAATGGATCGTAAGGTTCGTGCCCGACATTGAGCTGCGTCTGCGCCGCGGACTTCGGCCACGAGAACGACAGCCTGCCGTGGAAGTCGTGGCGCGGCTTGCCCGCGGCATCGCCGATCAGTACGTCGGCAATGCCACCGCCTTCGGTGCCCGGCAACCAGGCGGCGACGAAGGCGTCGGAGGCATTCAGTTCGGGGTTCACCCACAGCGGCCGACCCGAGAGAAACACGGACACCACCGGAATGCCCTGCGACTTCAGTTGCTTCAGCAGCGCCAGATCCTGCTTGTCGCCCGGCTGGTATTCGAGCGTGCGGATGTCGCCGAAGCCTTCGGCATATGGCTGTTCGCCGAATACCACGATGGCCACATCGGGCTTGCGCGTGAAGCGCCCGTCGACGCTGAGTTCGGCGCCGCCGCCGGCCAGCGCCTTGCTGATGCCGGCGAAGATCGATTCGCCGTTCGGGAAATCGCTGTTGCGATTGCCCGTGCCCTGCCACGACAGCGTCCAGCCGCCGGACTGCTGGCCGATGTCGTCGGCACCGGAACCGGCGACAAGCACACGCGACGAACCTTTCACCGGCAGCACGCCGCCATTGTTCTTCAGCAGCACGAGCGACTTGCGCACGGCTTCGCGTGCGAGCGCACGATGTTCCGACGATCCGAGCACGTTGCCGCGCCCTTCCCACGGCCGTTCCTTCTCAAAGAGGCCGAGCTTCACTTTGACGCGCAGGATGCGGCGCACGGCATCGTCGATGCGCGCCTGCGGAATGACGCCGGAACGCGCCTGCGCCAGCGTGTTCTCGAAGGCACCCTTCCAGGTGTTCGGCGCCATGAGCATATCGACGCCGGCGATGATGGACTGCGGACAGCTCACATCCGTGCAGCCCGGCACCTGGCCGTGGCCATTCCAGTCACCGACGACGAAGCCCTCGAAACCCATGCGCTGCTTGAGCACATCGGTGAGCAGGCTGCGGTTGCCATGCATCTTCACGCCCTGCCAGCTCGAGAACGACGCCATCACCGTGAGCGTGCCCGCTGCGATCGCCGCCGGATAACCCGGTGAATGAATGCGGATCAGTTCGTCTTCGCCGATGCCGGCATCGCCCTGGTCGACGCCGTTCGTCGTGCCGCCGTCGGCGACGAAGTGCTTGGCCGATGCGGCGACGAAGCCGTGCTGCAGCATCGAGCCCTTGCCGGGTTCGCCCTGCAATCCCAGCACCATCGCGCTCGCGTAGTCGCGCACGAGGTCCGGCGACTCTGCATAGCCTTCATATGTGCGTCCCCAGCGGTCGTCCTGCGGCACGGTCAGCGTCGGGCCGAAGGCCCAGTCGATGCCGGTGGCCGCGGTTTCTGCCGCCGTCGCGACGCCGATGCGACGGATCAGCCCGGGGTCGCGCGCCGCACCGAGACCGATGTTGTGCGGGAAAATCGTCGCGCCGACGGTGTTGTTGTTGCCGTGCACGGCATCGATGCCAAAGATCACCGGGATCGGAGTGTGACCGGGACGCGCTTCGAGCGAGACCGCGCGGAAGGCACGCGCCGTGTCGACCCACGCCTGCGCCTGCGCGCGATCGTCGCCGCCGAGCGGCGGCGAGTTGCCGCCGGCGAGAATCGAACCGAGCGGATACTGGCGTAGATCCTCGGGCTTCACCGCGGACGTATCCGCCTGGATCATCTGGCCGACTTTTTCCTCCAGCGACATCGTCGCCAGCAGTGAGTCGACAAAGGCTTCCGTCTGCGCGTCGACGAGGCCGCGGCTGTGCGACTGCGGCCAGCGCTCCGGATGCGCGACGCCGCGTTGTTCCGCTGCCGCGGCCAGAACGACCAGCACTGCCGCCGAAGCCGCGACGGCTCGCATGACCGCGCGCTTCATGGCCGCTGGAATACGATCGGTTGACCCGCGTATTCGAGCGTCGCGTCCGGCGGCGCATCCAGGTTCGAGGCCTCCTTCTCATCCGGCGCGATCCAGCGGACATTGAAGGTGCGCTTGGCGACCAGCCCGTCGAACGAGCCCGTGCGCTCGCCGATGGTGAGTGTGCCCTTGGCATCGTCATAACTCAGCGGGATGCGCGCGAACGCACCCTGCTCGTACTTGAACGTGAGTCCGTCGTCCTCGTAGAGATCGAACTTCCCGTCCGCGCCCTGGTAGACGTACAGCGTGATCGGCGCATCGAGCTTCTCGGCGGTGTGCTGCACGGCCGGGCCGATCGGCACGATCGAACCGGCTTTCACGAACAGTGGCATCTGCCTGAGCGGCGCCGCGGCTTCGATCTCCGTGCCGCCGTCGTGAGCCGCGCCGGAGTGGAAGTCATACCAGCGCACGCCGGCGGGCAGGTACACCTTGCGCGTGCGCGCCTGGTATTCGTACACCGGATTCACCAGGAAGGCCGGGCCGAACAGGTAGGCATCGTTCACGTCGCGGGCACGTGCATCGCCGGGGAAGTCCATCGCCAGGCCGCGCATGATCGAGCCGTCGCGGTGATACGTGTCGCCGGCGAGCGTGTAGATGTAAGGCATCAACCGGTATCGCAGCCGGCTGTACGCCGCCAGGCTGTCGTAGACCTCGGTGCCCGGCGGCGACAGGTTCCAGATCTCGCGATACGGGAACTCGCCGTGCGAGCGGAACACCGGCACGAAGGCGCCGAACTGGAACCAGCGCAGGTTCAATTCGCGCCACTCGGCCAGGTCCTTTGCATTCGGTTTCTGGTAACGATCCTCGAGCGCGAAGCCGCCGATGTCGAAGCTCCAGTTCGGCAGGCCCGACATGGACATGCTCGTGCCGGCCGATATCTGGTTATGGAGATCGCGCCAGCGCGAGGCGATGTCGCCGCTCCAGGTCACTGCGCCGTAGCGCTGCAGGCCGGCGAAGCCGGAGCGCGTCAGGATGAACACGCGCCTGTCGGGCGTCGCACTCTTGCGCTCGCCCTCATAGACGGCACGCGATTGCATGAGCGGATACGTATTGAAGTACTGCGCGGCCGGACCGATCGCCGTCGGACCGATGCGCGCCGTCAGTTCCTCGCGATCGAGATTGGAGTGCACGTCCGGTTCGGTGTTGTCGAGCCACCAGCCATCGACGCCGATGGTCTTCAGTTTCTCTGCGGCCTGGCGCCAGAAGATGTCGCGCGCCTCCTGCGAGTACGGATCGTAGTGCGCATTGAGATAGCCGGGACCGACCCAGTCCTTGACGCCCAGTTCGACATTGCGGCGATACATGTAGCCCTTGGCGTCGAGTTCCTTGTAGTTGTCGGTCGTCGGATAAAACTTCGGCCACAGCGAAATCATGAAGTGCACGTTCTGCGCGTGCAGCTGATCGACCAGGCCCTTGGGATCGGGGAAGCGCTTCGCATCGAAATCGTGCGAACCCCACGCATCCTCGGGCCAGTAGAACCAGTCCTGCACGATCGCATCGAGCGGCAAGTTGCGCTTGCGGTATTCCTTCGCGATATCCAGCACCTCGGCCTGGGTGTTGTAGCGCTGGCGGCTCTGCCAGAAGCCGTACGACCAGCGCGGCAGCAGCACGGCCTTGCCGGTGAGATGGCGATAGCCCGCCATCACTTCGTCGAGGTTGCCGCCGGCGATGTAGTAGTAGTCGATGGCGGTCGCGGCATCCGAGGTCAGCGACAGCGAATGACGTTCGGCGTCAGGCAACGGATCGTTGTGCAGCAGCGCGATGTAACTGTCGTTCGGCGTCCATTCGACGCGCAACGCCACCGGCTGGCCAGCGGTCATCGGCAGATCGAAGTTGTGATACCAGCCGTTCCAGTTCTGGCGCCAGCCGTCGATGACGGGTTTGCCGTCGACGAAGACCTTGTAGTAGCTGCCGGCGAAGAGCTGGAACTTGTGCGTGCCGGTCTTCGCCGATTCCATCCGGCCTTCCCACACGGCGGTGAGTCCGGGCAGGTCGGTGCGAAAGCCCGAGGTCTGCGAGACCTTGTCGGACAGCACTTCCGGCGGGCGCTTTGCCAGATCCTTGATGAACTGGTAGTCGATGTCGGGCTCGACGCGCTTCACCTTCAGCTTGCCGTCGATGAAATAACTGGCCGTGAGTCCGCCCTTGTTGCCATCGGCGTCATGGAGCGTGAGATCGCGCGAGGCGAGGCCGTAACGCTGCGGATCGCCGAAGCGCGTGATCGAGTTGCTGTCCCAGAGCACGCCGTAGTTGCGGCTCGACAGGACGAAGGGCACGCCGATGTCCATGTTGTGCTGCGCGAGTTCAACGTCCTCGCCGTTCAGATTCATCTGTGCGTTCTGGTGCTGGCCCAAGCCGTAGAACGCCTCGTCGGTACCGGGATTGAAGAGCTGGTGGACGCGATACAGAGTCTTGTCGTCCGCCTTCACTGGCTCGAACGTGCCGCGATCGCGCTCGGCGAGCACGGGTTTGCCGTCGGCGCCGAGGAATGCCACCACGCCGCTGTCGAGGCTGACCTGCGCTGTCACCGCGGCCGTCTTCAACACGAGCTTGCCGTTGGTCGCTTCGACGCTGAAGGCCGCGCCCGCTGCCGGCGATGCCGTGACGGCGAGGCTGTCCGGCAACTGCAGACTCTCCGTGGGAACGGCGGTGACGCGGACGATGCGGTCCGACATCACCTGCAGACGCACGCGCTTCGCGGGGCCGGCGGTGGGCGTGACGATGACGCCGTCGGCGGTCTGTTGGAAATTGTCGGGCTGCTTCGCACAGGCAGCGATCGCGAGGAACAGGATCGCTGCAAGAATCTTTTTCGGCATGATGTCTTTCTTCACCCGTGTCGCTCCTGTCTCAATACGTCGCCAGCTTCACGCGCAGCAGCTGCACCCGCTCCGTGAAGTTCAATCCGTAGTCCGTCTGATCGCCATTCCACAAGCGTTCGAACACCCACGCGCCCGACTCGTCGTAATGGCCTTCTTCCACGCGCGCATACAGCACGCCGTTCGCCTTGGCCTGCTTCGATCCGGTGCCGAAGGAAACGCGCACATTGCGTCCCGTCACCAGGAATTCATCCTGACCGAGCTGCGCGACCAGCACGCCGCCATCGGGAAACTCGCGCTGCGGCTTGTCCAGCTTCTCCAACCATTCCCTGCCGCCGAACTGCCACAGATTCCAGCTCGCATTCACGCTCCAGCGACCGAAGTCACTGCCGCGGTCGGCGCTGTCGTCGGGCTGCGCGGCGCCCCAGACGCGATTCTCGAAGCTCAGCTTCGCCCAGGTGTGCGCGAACGGCGCAATCAATGAATAGTTGCTGGCGAACGGCTCGACCATCGAGGCATCGGTGGCCTGCGCGCCGAGCGGATAGTTCGAGTAGCCGGTGAAATCGATACCGAACGGCACGAAGCCGATGCCCTGACGGCCGAGCGTCTCGAAGAAATAGCGCGCGTACATGCGATCGTTGCCGGTCTCGGCGACGATCAGCGGATTGTCGGGGCGACCGTAGAGTTCCAGCACGCGCGCGTACTTCACCGACTCGCGCATGTAGATGTCGGGCGCGATCACGTCGATCGCCGGCGCCGCGGCCTGATAGATCTCGATCACATTGTCCGTGGGTCCGCCGCTCGCGTAACCGCCCGGCTTGCCGGGATGGAAAGGATCGCGCAGCGCGGCGTTCACGTACATCGGCAATGCGTAGGCCTCCTTGCCGGCCGCAGCGACCTGGCCGATGAAGTGCGCCACGGACCAGGCGTGGAAGAATTCTTCGGCATCCGCGCCGAAGACCTGGCTCCACGTTCCCGCGGACTTGCCGACGCGCTTCAACAGCGCCGACGGCACGGCCGCCTTGAACAGCTTCTCCGCAGCCGGCGAATAGTCACGCACGCTGCCGTAGGTACCGGGCTCGTTCTGCACCTGGACCGCAATGACGGTGCGCTGCGCATCGGCACTCTTGAGATGGCGCATGAACGCGACGAATGCCTTGCGATCCGCATCGAGCGTCGCCTGGGCATGCGGCGACAGCGAATTGAGGACCTGGCCTTCGCTCGTCACGACGCGCGGGAAGCGCCGGTTGTCGAGCTTCACCCACTCGGGTGTGTAGTTCGGGCCGTTGTTCTTCCAGGTGCCGAACCACAGCAGCGCCAGCCGCACCTTGTGCTCGCGTGCCTGCTGCAGGAGCGTGTCGAGGAAGGAGAAATCGAAGCGGCCTTCGACGGATTCGATCTGTTCCCACGCGATCGGCACCACGACGGTGTTGGCCTGCAACTGTTCGACCGCGGGCCAGACCTGCGGCAGCGCAGCGGGCCAGGCGCTGGAATTGTTCACCTGCGCGCCGAGGATCAGGAACGGCGCACCGTCGACGATCAGCGCATGACGACCGTCGCGGGTTTCGATGCGCGGCAGATCGGCGCCTGACGCCGTGGCGGCAACGAGCAGATTCATCGTGGCAATGACAGCAGCGAGACGTCGCCGCTGATGCGCGTGTGGCCGCATCGACCCATCCCCCAGAACTCTTTCGACGCTGCCACTGCGCTATTGCTCAGCGGCGGGTTGTTGTCCAGAATGTTACCGGTCACATTCGGCGGGCAATCTAGTCCGGTTAGCCGGCGAGTGTCAATTGCGAGGGAGATAGTGAGGAAGTGAGGAAGTGATGAGGTGATGAAGCGATACAGCGGTCTTCCGCGTGATCACTTCATCACTCCATCACCTCATCACCACACCATATGTCTACCAGAATCACCGGCTTCGACATTGAAGACATCCGTTTTCCGACATCGCGGCAGCTCGATGGCTCGGATGCGATGAATCCGGACCCGGATTATTCCGCTGCGTACGTGGTGCTGCGGACAAGTCAACCGGGCCTCGAAGGTCACGGCCTCACGTTCACCATCGGTCGCGGCAATGACATCTGTTGCGCCGCTATTGGCGCAATGCGCCACCTGCTCGTCGATCTCGATCTCGACTGGATCGCAGCCGACATGGGCCGCTTCTGGCGCCACGTCACCTCTGACAGCCAGTTGCGCTGGATCGGCCCCGACAAGGGCGCGATGCATCTCGCCGCCGGCGCCGTGGTCAATGCCGTGTGGGATCTGTGGGCGAAGTCCGTCGGCAAGCCGGTGTGGCAGCTGGTGGCGGACCTGTCGCCCGAGGAACTGGTCCGCTGTATCGACTTTCGCTATCTCACCGACTGCATCACGCCGGTCGAAGCACTCGAACTGCTGCAGACACGCGACGCCGGCAAGGCGCAGCGCCGCGAACGGCTGCTGCGCGAGGGCTATCCCTGTTACACGACCTCGGCCGGCTGGCTCGGCTACTCCGACGAGAAACTGCGCGCGCTGTGCCGGCAGGCCGTCGACGCCGGCTTTTCGCACATCAAGATGAAGGTCGGCCGCGACCTGGCCGATGACGTACGCCGTTTGCGGATTGCACGCGAAGTGCTGGGCCCGGATCGCCATCTCATGATCGACGCCAACCAGATCTGGGAAGTGCCGCAGGCCATCGACTGGGTGCGCGAGCTGTCGTTCGCGAGGCCGTGGTTCATCGAGGAGCCCACCAGTCCTGACGACGTCGAAGGCCATCGGCGCATCCGCGAAGCCATTGCGCCGGTGAAGGTCGCGACCGGCGAGATGTGCCAGAACCGGATCCTGTTCAAGCAGTTCATCATGCGCGGCGCCATCGATGTGGTGCAGATCGACGCCTGCCGGCTCGGCGGCGTCAACGAAGTGCTGGCCGTCATGCTGATGGCCGCGAAGTACGACCTGCCGGTCTGCCCGCACGCGGGCGGTGTCGGGTTGTGCGAATACGTGCAGCACCTGTCGATGATCGACTATCTCTGCATTGCCGGTACGCAGGAGGGACGCGTGATCGAGTACGTCGATCATCTGCACGAACACTTCGAGGATCCCTGCGTGATCCGCAATGCCGCGTACCTGCCGCCGACGGCGCCGGGGTTTTCGATCACGATGAAACCGGCCTCGCGCCTGCAGTACGCCTGGAAGGGGCGCTGAGCCATGCGCCTCGCCGGAAAGCGTGCCCTCGTCACCGCCGCCGGCCAGGGTATCGGTCGCGCCGTGGCGCTGGCGTTCGCGCGCGAGGGCGCGCAGGTCCTGGCGACGGATATCAACGGCGATGCGCTCGACGATCTGCGCGGTCAGGGAGTGGCGATCCGCAGGCTGGATGTCACCGATCGTGCCGAGGTGGCCGCACTCGCCAGTGAGCCCGCCTTCAATGTCGTCTTCAGCTGCGCCGGCGTCGTGCATGCCGGCACGCTGCTCGATTGCACGCCCGAGCAACTGGATTTCGCCTGGCGCCTGAATGTCGGCGGCACATTCAATGTCTGCCAGGCCCTCGTGCCGGGCATGATTGCCGGCGGCGGTGGTTCGATCATCAACATGTCCTCGATCGCTTCGAGCCTGAAGGCGGTGCCGAACCGGTTTGCCTACTCGACGACCAAGGCCGCAGTGATCGGACTCACCAAGTCCATTGCGATGGATTTCATTGCGCAGGGGATCCGCTGCAATGCCATCTGTCCCGGCACGATCGAGACGCCGTCGCTGACGGAACGCATGGCGGCGCAGGCGCGCGAGCAGTCGGTGAGTTTCGAAGCGACGCGGGCGCAGTTCGTGGCGCGCCAGCCGATGGGGCGGCTGGGTCGTGCTGAGGAAATTGCATCGCTGGCCATCTATCTGGCGAGCGATGAGTCTTCTTTTACAACGGGCGCCGTGCATGTGATCGATGGCGGATGGTGTAACTGATGTTCGCTGTCGCGATGCCCCCATCCTGTCCTTCCCCCGCTTCGCAGGGGAAGGGGCGCTTTATGCCCGCCTGTTTCCCTTCCGGCCCCCGCGCAGCGGGGGAGGGTTGGGGAGGGGGCAGCTCTCACCTTGAGGCCTGAATGAAACTTCTCCGCTACGGCACCGCCGGCCACGAAAAGCCTGGCATCGTCGATCCTCACGGCCGCATCCGCGACCTGTCTTCCGTGATTCCCGACATCGCAGGCGATGTCCTCACGCCGCAGGGCCTCGCACGCCTGCGCACGCTCAACATCGGCAACCTGCCGACTGTTTCTTCCAGTCATCGGCTAGGTCCGTGCGTCGGCCAGGTCGGCAAGTTCGTCTGCATCGGGCTCAACTATTCCGATCACGCGGCCGAATCGAACATGACGCCGCCGCCCGAGCCGGTCGTCTTCAACAAGTGGACCAGCGCCATCGTCGGCCCGTACGACGACATCGAGATCCCGCGCGGCTCGACCAAGACCGACTGGGAAGTCGAACTCGGCGTCGTCATCGGCAAGCCCGGCCGCTATATCGACGAACCGTCGGCGATGACGCATGTCGCCGGCTACTGCGTCGTCAACGATGTGTCCGAACGCGAATTCCAGCTCGAACGCGGCACGCAGTGGGACAAGGGCAAGGGCTGCGACACCTTCGGTCCAACGGGCCCGTGGCTCGTCACCGCGGATGAGATTCCCGATCCGCACAATCTCGGCCTGTGGCTCGATGTCGACGGCAGGCGTTACCAGGACGGCAGCACGAACAACATGATCTTCCGCATTCCGTTCCTGATCTCGTATCTCAGTCGCTTCATGAGCCTGCAATCCGGCGACATCATTTCCACCGGCACGCCGGCCGGCGTGGGGCTGGGACAGAAACCGCCGGTGTACCTGCGCGAAGGCAATCTCGTCCGCCTCGGCATCGATGGACTCGGCGAACAGAAGCAGGTCTGTCGCAACGCGCAGGTCTGACACATGCGCATCGACGCCCATCAACACTTCTGGCGCTACGACCCCGCGGACTATCCGTGGATGAGCGCCGACATGCTGGTACTGAAACGCGACTGGCTGCCCGAGGATCTGCGCCCGCTGCTGGAGCAGCAGCGCATCGATGCCTGCGTGGCCGTGCAGGCCCGCGCCAGCGAAGCCGAAACCGATTTCCTGCTGATGCTCGCCACCCAGCATCCGTGGATCGCGGGCGTCGTCGGCTGGGTGGATCTGCGGGCGCAGGATCTCGACCGGCGACTCGATCGCTGGGGCGAAGCACCGGGGCTCGTCGGCTTCCGTCACCCGATCCAGGACGAGCCCGACATCGCTACGTTCGCGAATGATCCGCGCATACGCCATGGCCTCAGGCGGTTGCAGAATCGCTCGCTCGCCTATGACGTGCTGGTCCACGCGCACCAGATCCGCGACATCGTCGATCTTTGCAGCACCTGCGACGGTCACTGGCTAGTCGTCGATCACCTCGCAAAACCGGCGATCCGCAACAATGAACACGACGACTGGCGACGCGATCTCGCAGGACTCGCCGCCCTGCCCCACGTCGTCTGCAAAGTGTCCGGCCTCGTGACCGAAGCGCTCGACGCGACCGGCGATTTCCACGCCGATCGCCTGCGCCGCTATCTCGACACGGCACTCGATCTCTTCGGCCCGCAACGCCTGATGTTCGGCTCCGACTGGCCCGTATGCCTGCTCGCGACGTCCTATGCGCGCGTCACCGCGATCGTCGAAAGCTGGTCGGCGCGATTGTCGCCGTCGGAGCGCGAGGCGCTGTGGAGCGGGACGGCACAGCGGGCGTATTCGCTGGGATAGGAATCAGAATCGAGAGCCGCGAAAGACCGCATAGAAGAAAAGAAAGTAGAGAAGGGGTTCAAACGGGATGAGTCGAACATTCTTTTATGCGGTCGTTTGCGGCCTCTTCCTCCGGAAGCGGCAGCCATGGATCTGAAACTGCAGGACAAGGTCGTGATCGTCACCGGCGGCGGCGCCGGGATCGGCGGTGCGATCAGCCTGATGCTGGCGGAGGAAGGCGCAATTCCGGCGGTGCTGGGACGCAGCGAACTCGCGCCCGCGTTCGCGCAGAAACTGATGGCGCTGCAGCCGCGCGCGAAGTTCATCCGGCTCGATCTGCGCGACGAAGCTGCCTGCGCCGCAGCGGTGAACGAGATTCATGGCACGTTCGGCCGCATCGACGGGCTCGTCAACAACGCGGGCACGAACGATGGCGTGTCGCTGTCCGCCGGGCGCGCGGCCTTTGTCGCTTCGCTCGAACAGAACCTCGTTCACTACTACGTGATGGCACACCTCTGCCTGCCGCATCTGCGGGCCAGCGGCGGCGCCATCGTCAATATCTCGTCGAAGACGGCGCTGACCGGCCAGGGCGACACCAGCGGCTACTGCGCGGCCAAGGGTGCGCAGCTCGCGCTGACGCGCGAATGGGCTGCGTCTCTCGCGAAGGACGGTGTGCGCGTGAATGCGATCCTGCCGGCCGAAGTCATGACACCGCTGTATCGATCGTGGCTCGACAGCTTTCCCGATCCCGCAGCGAAGCTGGCAGACGTCGTGCAGAAGATTCCGCTCGGCCAGCGCATGACGCGCGCCGAGGAGATCGCGGACATGACGGTGTTCCTGCTGTCCGATCGCGCGAGTCACATGACGGGGCAGTGGGTCGTGGTCGACGGGGGCTATGTTCATCTGGATCGGGCGATGACGTGAGGAAGGTGATGAGGTGATGAAGTGATGAGGTGATGAGGTGATGAAGCCCGACTGCTTTTGCCTCATCACCTCATCACTTCATCCACCCGCTCAACAACAACGAGAACAACCCATGACCCCCGCACCGCAAAACCCCTACCGCCTCCCCTTCATCCTCGTCACCAGCCTCTTCTTCATGTGGGGGCTGTCGTATGGGCTGCTCGATGTGCTCAACAAGCACTTTCAGGAGACGCTGGGCATCACCCGCGCCCGCTCGGCGTGGCTGCAGGCGGCGTACTTCGGTGCGTATTTCCTGATGGCGATGCCCGCGGCTGCGCTCATCGGACGCAGCGGCTACAAGTCAGCCATTCTCTGCGGGCTCGGACTGTTCGCGACGGGCGCGTTGCTGGTGATTCCGTCGACGCAGGTGCCGAGCTTTCCGTTCTTTCTCGGCGCCATGTTCGTGATTGCGAGCGGCCTGGCCTTTCTCGAAACAGCGGCGAACCCTTACGTCACGCTACTCGGCGATCCGGCGCAGTCCGGGCGCCGGCTCAATCTGTCGCAGTCGTTCAACGGCCTCGGGCAATTCGTCGCGCCGCTGATCGCCGCGCAGCTCCTGTTCGATCCTGCCAACAGCGATGCCGAGCACGCACCGGTGCGGGCGATCTATGCCGTCATCGCCGGCATCGTGCTGCTGCTCGGCTTGCTGACCTGGCGCACGGCGATGCCCGAGGGCGCCGCGCTCGACCGGACCGCAGGCACGGACACCCCGTCAGCATCGGTGTGGACGAAGCGGCATTTCCGCTGGGGCGTGGCGACCCAGTTCTGCTACGTCGCCGCACAGGTCTGCGTCGGTGCGTTCTTCATCAACTACGTCACCGAGGCACAGACCGATGTCAGCTCCGCCACCGCGGCGCGCCTGCTGTCGATCGGCATGCTGTGTTTCCTGATCGGCCGCTTCGCCGGCACGGCGGCAATGACGCGCATCGCTCCGGAACGGCTGTTGACCATCTACGGCCTCGTCAACGTGGCGTTGACCGGCGTCGTCATCGCATCGCTGGGACGCATCTCGGTACTGGCACTGATCGCGATCTTCTTTTTCATGTCGATCATGTTCCCGACCATCTTCGCCCTCGCGGTGAAGGATCTCGGCGCTCAGACGCGTCGCGGTTCATCGCTGCTGATCATGTCCATCGTCGGCGGCGCCATCGTCCCCTGGCTCATGGGCCGCGTGGCCGACAGCCACGGCATGGCACCGGCCTTCGTGATTCCGCTGCTCTGCTTCATCGTGGTGGCAGTTTACGGCTGGAAAAACCTGCTTTCGTGGCGGAATGACTGAAGCATGAAATAGCCGCAAAAGGCGCAAAAAGCGCAAGGTCGGAAAAGGAATAGGAAAACGAAACCCTCCCTTCTTTTTTTGTGCCTTCTGCGCCTTTTGCGGCCATTTTCTTCTCTAGTCCGTATCAGTCCTCCGCTTGTCCGGACCGCAACAATCGAAGCTGCTACGGTTGCGCCGCATCGCAAGGAGATCTGCCATGAATGAATCCGTCATCCAGAAACGCGTGCAGTTCGATTTCGAAGTCGAGTTCCTGAACGGCGGCGGATTGCAGGGCCAGGGCTTCCGTCTCGACATCGACGGCGACGACATTGCGGACGATGCGCTGGCCGGCTATTTGATCCGCGACCTGCGACTGCTCATGGTGGGTCGCGTCACTATCTCGCGCAAAACCATTCTCGGCGAGCCGCACAAACGCGGCGACGCGCCGGCCGCGGTCGAGTCTTCCGCGACGCGCCACATCGATCTGAGTCACACGATCGAGGACGGCATGATCACGTACAAGGGTCTGCCGGCTCCGCTGATCTGCGATCACCTGAGTCGCGCCGACTCGCACGCGCTGTATGCCGAGGGCACGGAATTCCAGATCGGCCGGATCACGATGGTGTCGAACACAGGCACCTATATCGACAGCCCGTTCCATCGCTATGCCGACGGCGCGGATCTGTCGGCGCTGCGACTCGATGTGCTTGCGGGACTCGACGCCGTGGTCGTGCGTGTGACCGGCATGGCCGGACGCGCCATTCCCCGCGAGGCGTTCGCAGCACTCGATGTGCGCGGGCGTGCCGTGCTCGTGCATACGGGATGGGCGACCCACTGGCGCACCGACCAGTACTTCGAAGGCCATCCGTTCCTCACTGCGGATGCCGCAACGTACCTGCGGGAAAACGGCGCCGCGCTCGTCGGCATCGATTCGTACAACATCGACGACACCGGCGGTGGGCAACGTCCCGTCCACAGCACGCTGCTCGGCGCCGATATTCCGATCGTCGAACACCTGCGCGGGCTGGAGCAGTTGCCGGCCAGCGGCCTGCGTTTTTCGGCCGTGCCGCCGAAAATTCTCGGGATGGGAACGTTTCCGGTGCGGGCCTTCGCGACGTTCTGAGTTATGACACCGCGCAGGTCCACATCAGCGCCGGACTGTCGCCATCTTTGACACTCCCCGGCGACAAACCCGGGATTTCCCCTTGGCGAAAAGCCGATCGGCCGACACGCGGTCCGGATGCCCCGATTTTCGGCCCGCATTGGAATATCGAACTCGCTGCGCTTGCGGCTATGATGGGCACGGGAGGGTGGCTATGTCTTCTGTGCTCAAACCTTCGGCGAGTTCTCCGGGCAATGTCGAACTGCCCTTCGCCAGCTATGCGCAGATCATCCGCATGCTGGTACCGCCAGCGGAACGCATCAGCTTCTACGACGCCACCGCGCAGTCCCTGTGGATCAACGACGGCGTCGAAGAACCCGATTTCCGTATGCATGTCGAGCTGGTACTGACCCGCGCCCGTCAGTCTCCCGCGCCCGCCTCGGCCGCCAGTCCCAATGACGACGCGGCATTCGTCTTCGTCGTCCGCAATGTGCACGGAGCCGTCGTCGGCGCGATCGGCATTGCCTGCCGCAACCTGCCGAACGGCGCCCGCTTCCGCAGTGCCGATGCGGTGGAACGCATGCTGGCCCCGGTGATGACCGTCCTGGGTCACGCCTGGCCCGCCACCGCCAAGGTCGTCCCGCTGCCGACCGGCGCCATGCGCGAAGCCGGCACGCGCCAGGCCGTCGTCGCCGCGACGCAGCTGCTGCCGTCGATGCCCGTCCCGGCCATGCTGCGCAAGACGCTGACGCTCGCCACCGAACTGATCGACTGCGCCTTCGGCGCCGTCGTGCTGCCGGAACGCCCGTTCACGCTCAGTCACTGCGTCAGCAGCGACGAGTCGGATCTGTCGATGACGGCCGCGATCGACACCATCCGCGCACATGTGCTGCGGTGGATGAAGGCCCGCAACGAACCGCTCGTGGTGAACGGTACGGCCGGCAAGAGCCAGCAGCTCCCCTACAAGCTGCTGGTCGTACCGGTGCGCGACCCGGCGCAGCGCGTCGTCGCGCTGCTGATGCTTTTCCGCAGCAAGCGCGCGCGGGACTTTGCGAGCGTCGACATCGACGAACTGGCACAGCTCGCCGCCCGCGTCCCGACCGAAACCCTGAGCGCGATGCTCGTGCCGGAAGTGCCGGTCATTGCGACGGTCGCCAAGCTGCCACCGCCGACGCAGGCCGTCGCGCCGGCACCTCAGCCCAGGCCGCAGCCAGCACCGCAGGCGCAACCGGCCGAGCCGGTCAAGGCAGCCGCCCGACCAGCGCCCGCCGCGCCGCGCATCGCGACCCGTGAGCCGAGGATCGTTGTCAGCGAATCGAAGCTCGTCACCCCCCCGGTCGCCACGTCGTCGTTGCCGCAGACGATGGACGACCGCGTCCGCACGGCGTTGCGGCTGGGATCGTTCGATCTGTATGCACAGCGGATCACGCCGATGCGCGAAGCGACCAATTCGCCGCGTTTCGAAGTCCTGGTGCGGATGCGCGACGCGGGCAAGCTGCACGGCCCCGCCAGCTTCTTTGGCGCTGCCGAATCGAGCCGGCTCCTGCCGGAACTCGACTGCTGGGTCATCGGCGAATTGCTGAAGACGCTGCGCAAGCGGGCCGTCACCGTTCGGGCGTCCTGTCTCGAGTTTTCCATCAACGTCACGGGTCAGTCGCTCGCGACTCCGCAGTTCGGCGAATTCATCGTCGCGGAAGTCTGTCGCACCGCCATTCCGGCCGGGCTGCTGGTATTCGAGATCTCGGAGCGGACCGCGCTCGAGCATGAAGACGACATGGAGAATCTGTCGGCCCGGCTGCGCGACGTCGGCTGCCGCGTGGCACTGGACAACTGCCGCTCCGGTCTCGGCACGCTCGACCCGCTGAACAAGTGGCCGGTCAGCCGCGTGAAGATCGACGGCTCACTGATCCGCAGTCTCGGCAGCAGCGTACGCGCCGAATCCCAGGTTCGCGCCGTAGCACAGCTTGCCGCCGATCGCGGAATCGAGACCGTCGCCGAGTGCGTGGAATCGCAGCGCGTGCAGGACAAACTGGTCGAGATGGGCATCGACTTTGCGCAGGGCTTCCACCTTGGGAAGCCGCA
>CAYWHG010000093.1:16300-17903 GCA_964457865.1 uncultured Steroidobacter sp. | reverse complement strand
ATCCGCATAGTCGTAACTGAAATCCGCCAGCGGCGAGACGGGCTTCATGGTGACGCGATTCACCTTGCCGTCCGCGTCGAGACTGAAGGTCACGTACGCCGGTTCGATGGTCTTGTCGTCGAAGCGGGATCACAGATCGAGACGCTCTGTCAGCACGAGCGCATCATCCGGCGTCGGAAATGGTCCGCGGCGCGAGGGACGATGCGCCCGGAGGGGTTGTAGCCCGTCCAGGGATGACTACAATGACTACTCTGACCATTTGCAGGGCAGACTTCTCATGGAAACCGATCTTTGGACTGTCGCAGAGGCAAAGGCGAAGCTGAGCGAGGTTATCGAGCACGCGCAGACGCACGGCCCGCAGACCATTACGCGCAACGGTCGACGCGCAGTGGTCGTCGTCGACGCCGAAGAATGGGAACGCAGGACCAGGCGCAATGGCAATCTTGCGGAATTTTTCGCGGCTTCGCCTCTGCGCGGTTCCGGCGTGAGAATTCGCCGGTCGAAGAGCCGCCTGCGACCGATCGATCTATGAATTTTCTGCTCGACACAAACGTGGTCTCCGAATGGACCAAGCCACGCCCCGATGCGGGGGTGGTCGACTGGCTCGCGCAGATCGACGAGGACACAGTCTTTCTGAGCGTAGTTACATTCGCAGAATTGCGTCACGGTATTGAGCGACTCCCCGCAAGCAAGCGCCGCAAACAGCTGGATGAATGGCTGCGTGGCGAACTGCCATTGCGATTCGAGCAACGCATCTTGCAAGTGGACGGTGCGGTGGCAGATGAGTGGGGTCGACTGGTTGCACGTCACGACGCTCTGGGACGCCCGATCCATGCGATGGACGCACTCATAGCAGCCACAGCGCAGGTACATACGCTTACGCTTGTCACCCGCAATGCTGCAGACTTCGAAGCATCAGTGAAGTCAGTAGTAAACCCCTGGAAATAGCGGCAGCTGCGCTGCCGCCCCCAACCTACTGCGCAAGCGGCGTGAACAACAGATCCGCATAGTCGTAACTGAAATCCGCCAGCGGCGAGACGGGCTTCATCGTCACGCGATTCACCTTGCCGTCGGCATCGAGGCTGAAGGTCACGTACGCTGGCTCGATGGTCTTGTCGTCGAAGCGGGTGATGAAGGTGTCGTACTGCCAGTGTTCGAGTTTGCCGCCCATGCGCGGCGTGGATTTGAAATCGATGGCGAGCGACTTGCCGCTCATGGCGACATCGATGTTGCCGTACCACGGATCGGCGTAGACGCCGGCATAGCGTGCCAGCGGCAGTGACGGGCCGACTTTCGCAGGCTTCGCTTCCGCTCCCGACAGCGCCTTCATGGCGCCGGCCAGCCGTTCCTGCTTGTACGTGATGTATTTCTCCGGCCAGTCGTTCGCCGGCAGGCCGAGATAGTGATCGAGCAGTTCGTACATGAGGCCGAGCAGGATCTCGCCGTCCTCGCTGTTGATCACGACGGCGAAGCCCACGTTCTTTTCCGGAATCAGCGTGACGATGGTCTGGAAGCCGAGCACCGCGCCGCTGTGCGAGACGATTTTCGTGCCGCGATAGTCCTGGACTCCCCAGCCCAGGGCATAGGTCTGGAACATGGGCTG
>CAYWHG010000093.1:10593-16200 GCA_964457865.1 uncultured Steroidobacter sp. | reverse complement strand
TTCTCGGTAGTGCGCGCATGCGGGAACGCACGATTGGCCGTGGCGAAACGACGATCGTTGTCGCTGGTGGAGACGCTCATGCCCGCGGGCACCAGCACATGTTCGCGGACATAGTCTTCCCATGTCTGACCCGACACCTCCTCGATCACCTGTCCGGCGACCATGTAGAGAACATTGTCGTAGGCGTAGCCGCTGCGGAAGCTGGTCGCCGGCTTGATGTAGCGCAGGCGCTTGACGGCTTCGGCACGCGACAGGCTGCCGCGCGGCACGAACAGCAGATCGCCCG
Source organism: uncultured Steroidobacter sp. (assembly GCA_964457865.1). GTDB lineage: Bacteria > Pseudomonadota > Gammaproteobacteria > Steroidobacterales > Steroidobacteraceae > Steroidobacter. The sequence continues at coordinate 15,914 of CAYWHG010000093.1, read as the reverse complement.
CGCCGAGCCCGAGTCCGCTGCGATGGACCAGCAGATCGCGAATGGTCATCTCGCGCGTCACCCACGCGTCGTACATCTGGAAACCCGGCAGGCGATCGATCACCTTGTCGTCCCAGCCGATCTTCCCTGCATCGACGAGCGTAGCGAGCGCCGCGGCAGTCACCGCCTTGCCCGTGGATCCGGTTGGAAAGATCGTGTCGGCATCGACACGCGTTGTCACATCCTGTCTGAGCACGCCATAGCCGCGCGCCAGCGTCGTCTCACCGTTCTCGACGATGGACACCGCCATGCCCGGCACGCCGATGCGCGTACGCAGACTTTCCACACGCGCATCGAAGTCCGCGGGCGGCGCCGCGAGTGCCGCAACCGACCACAGGCTCAACATCAGAACAGCGAACGACCTCATGAGATCTCCTTCCGAAGACGGGCAAGGGAGTAACCGCAAAGAACGCATAGAACTCAGAAAGAACAGAGACAAGAGGATTGGCCGCAAAAGCGCAAAAGGCACAAGGTAAGAAAGAAATCCGATCCTCTTTGCGCGTTTTGCGCCTTTTGCGGCCATTCTCTCTTCTGACTTTGCGTTCTGTGCGTTCTATGCGGTTACTCCCTCCTGCCTCTCCGACTCATCCCGCAGCAACCTGCGCGATGGACGATCGACCAGTAACAGCGCCAGTGCTGCCAGCGCGGCAATGGCGGCGATGATCAGAAAGAAAGTCGTGCGATCGAACCGGCTCCACAGCGTGCCGAGGGCACCGGCGAGCAGATTTCCGGCGAAGCTGGCCGAGAACCACAGCGCGATCGAGGTCGCGGCCAGGTTGCGCGGTGCGATGCGTCCGAACAGGCCCAGGCCCGTGGGGAGGATGAACAGTTCGCCGAGCGTGTACAGGAACAGGAAGGCCGCGAGCCACAGCCAGTGCGACTGCTCCTGCCCCGCGGCCAGCGCGAGCAGCACATAGGCACCCGCCACGACAAAGGCGCCAAACGCCATGCGACGCACCGGTGCGAACTGCTGGTTGGCGTGGCGTTTCCAGTACGCGAGCAGAAGCGGCGTGAGTGTGAACACGAGCAGCGGATTCAGCGCCTGGAACCAGGTCGCTGGAATCGTCCAGCTCGCGCCGACGCGGCGATCGACACCGGAGTCGGCCCACAGCGCCACGGTGTTGCCGATCTGTTCGTAGGCACCGCGGAAGACGACGACGATGGCGATGACGCCGAGCAGCAGCATGACGCGCGCGCGCCAGGAATCGTCCGTGTGCGAGTCCTGGTCGCGCGGCGCGGCGATCGCCACTTCGGCCGGCAGATGGCGTCCGCCGAAGATGTAGACCACGAGCCCGACACACATGCCGATGCCCGCCGCGCCGAACCCCCAGTGCCAGCCATAGAGTTCGCCGAGCGCGCCGCAGACGAACGCCGCGAGCACGGCGCCGAGATTGATGCCGACGTAGTACACGTTGTACGCCGAGCCGATGCGCGGATCGTCGCGGCGATACAGCGCCTGCACCTGGCTCGGCAGGCTCGGCAGGAACAGGCCGTTGCCGATCGCGATGATTGCGAGCGCCGGATAGAACAGCGACTCGAACGTCATCATGAAGTGACCGAGCGCCATGATCGACCCGCCGATGATCACGGCCCGCCGCCGCCCGAGATAGCGATCGGCGATCACGCCGCCGATGATGGGCGTGAAATAGGCGAAGGCGGTGTACAGGCCGTAGATCCACGACGCCTGCGACTGCGACATCAGCAGCGCCTTCGTCATGTAATAGACGAGCAGCGTGCGCATGCCGAAGTAGGAGAACTTCTCCCACATTTCGGTGAGGAACAGGATCGTCAGGCCGCGCGGGTGGCCGAACCAGTCCTTCGCCGCTTCGCCGGACCCGGTCACTGCGTGACCACGGCCCGGCGGATCCGCCACACTCCAACCGTCAACACCGGCACGATCAAGAGCACGATGAAGGCATACGTCAGCATTCCGTATCCCTTCGCGATCAGGTCGATCAGTCCGATCGATGCTGCCGCGTAGACGGACAGGACCATGATCGCGATGGCCAGTGCGGGGCGCAGTACGCGCGGCATGTGTCGCTTCTGTTCTTCGTAGGCTTTCGCGACCCGCTCGTTGATCGCATGCAGCACGGCAACGCCGGTATCGACCAGCGTCAGCAGCACGGCGATCTGGAACGCCCATTCGAACCAGGGCGCGTGCAGCTTGGCGAGCAGGAAGGCCGAGGGCAGCGCTTCGGCGCCGATCTCGTGGTAGTAGCCCATCATCGCTATATAAAAGAGTACGGCGGGCAGCATGCCCAGTGGACCGCCGAGCGCGCCGGCGATGAACGCCTCGCGTCGCGTCGTCAGATGCCGGATGCAGAACAGCACGGCGGGAATCGTTGCGACGTTGTAACCGGCGTAGGTGATGCCGGCCTTGAACCAGCCGTCGTCGACGGTCGCCGCCGCGAAATTCGCTTCGATGCGATCGCCGAACGCAAAGAGGCTCCAGATCACGAACACGACATAGACCAGATAGAGATATCCGACCGACAGCGTCAGGAATTTTTCGATGAAGTTGTTGCTGTAGAACAGCAGCGCGCCGGTTGCGACGATCATGCCGAGCGAGCCCGCCAGCTTCGGCCCGCCGAACAGGCTGTGAAATATCTCGCCGGCGGCCGCGCCCATGACGGCGAGGATGATGACGATCAGCAGCAGGTAGGCGATCTCGAACAGGAACCAGCCGCGGCCCAGCAGCAGCTTGAAGAAGGAACGGTAGTCGTAGGCCTGCGCAATGCGCGCCAGCTCGAAGCTGACCATCAGCACCGCGCTCCACACCAGCATGCTGACCAGCATGCCGAGCAGGCCGCCCCAGGGACCGGCGGGCAGGAAGAACTCCACGAGTTCGCGTCCCGTGGCATAGCCGCCGGCGATGACTGCGGATTCGAAGACGAAGCCGGGCAGCAGGTAGCGTTTGAAGAAATCGCTCACTCCGACCCCGCAGTAGTAGTGAATGGAACCATTTCAGGATCGTCTGCTGCGAGACATGAGTGCTTCGACAAGCTCAGCACGAACGGAGAAAGAGAATCCGTTCGCCCTGAGCCCTGAGCCCTGAGCTTGCCGAAGGGCCGAAGGGTCGAAGGGTCCGCTACTCGGGCGCCGGATCCGAGATGGCTTCCAGGCATCGTAATCACTCGGAGTGACCGATCGGCACGTACAGCGCGCTCGGACGTTCACGGTCGTGATACAGACGCACGGTCACAGGTCGTGCATCCTCCATCCGCTCGTCAGAGACGGTCTTGCCGCTGTTGTAGTTCTTCTGGCTGTAGATCGAATTGACCGGCGCGATGCGCAGGCGCAGGCGGCTACCCTTCGCAATCTCGCGCGATACGAACGTGAAGCCTTCGAAGTCGTAGCGCAGCGGCGCCTTCGTGGTCACGAGCTTCGGCTTGCGCAGGCTCTCGCGATAGCGCGCCCGCATCACATCCGTCGTCAGCTGGATGCTCGATCCATCGGCGCGGATCTCGTGAATGCTGACGGCGAAGTCCGTGTCCGGCTGGTCGATCGCGATCCACGCCGAGAGCTTGAACGTGCCGCTGACTTCGGTGTTCTTGTCGAACGGCGCGGTGTGATAGATCAACTGCCTGCCGCGTTGCGCGTGCACCAGGCTCTGATCGGTGAGGGACGAAAGATCGAGACCTGCTTCGAGCGCGGCGCCGGACACATCGCGCGGATCGTAGCGGTATTCGTCCGGCTTGCCCGTCGATTTCGGCTGTACCGGATCGAGCGAGCCCGCTGCCAGCACATCGCTCGCGCTGCCGTTGGAGCCGAGGAAAAACGGCTGCGACTGCGCCGTCACGGCATCGAGCGAATCGGCATAGCGCCATTTCTCCGTGCCCATCACGTAATACGCGACATTCTTCTGCAGGAAGGCAGGCTGGACACCGCCCTGCATGGTCCACGCATACCAGTCGAGATGCAGTTGCGGCAGATCGACCATGCTCGCGGGACCGAAGGCGACACCGCCCACGGTCTGCGTCGGCGTCCGCGTGCCGGCGTGATCCCACGGACCGATCACCAGATAGTGCTTCGCCCGCATCTGCGGCGTTGCGTTGCGGATGTGTTCGCGATAATGCGCGAGCGCGCCGGGTTGATCGTCGTCGTAGCTGCCGGTGATGGTCAGGATCGGAATCGACAGCTGCGCGTACTGTTGCGCGGTCGGGTTGTAGTCGTCCCAGTAGGCATCGACCTGCGGGTGCGCGACCCATTCCTGGAAGATTGGCGAGGGATTGCCGACCACGGCATCGAGTTGAGCGAAGGGCGTGCCTGCCTCAAACACCTGACGATACTTTGTCGCCCAGAAAGCCGAGTCGCCGAAGATCTTGTCCTGCGCCGCGTGCCCGCTCGTGAACGTGAGCCATTGGATCGTGTAGGGATAGGAAATGTTGTTGCGCATCGGAAAGTCGATGCCGGCATAGGGCGAGGCAACCGGCACGATGGTGGCGAGATGCGGCGGAAACTCCTTCGCCGTCACCCACTGGTTGTAGCCCGCATAGGAACCGCCCCACATGCTGACCTTGCCGTTGCAGTAGGGCTGCTTCGCCAGCCACTCGACCACGTCGAAGCCGTCCTGCGCTTCCTGGATGAGCGGACGGAACGTGCCTTCCGAATTGCCGCGCCCGCGCGTGTCCACCGTCAGAAACGGAATGCCATGCGCCGCGAAATACACGCCGCGATCGTGATAGCTCTGCGCAATATAGGGCGTGAGCGTGAAGACGCAGGGCGCCGGCGCGTTCTGGTCCTTCGGCGTGTAGACCGTGGCATTGAGATGCACGCCGTCGCGCAGGGGAATGCGCACACCCCATTGCAGATCGATCTTCGCTGCATCCGGTTCGGCCAGCGCAGGCGTTGCCAGCAGGACCAGCAAGGCAAGTCCAGCCAGCGTACGCGGATGCATCAGCGCGTCTCCCGCAGACAGTGGTCCACCAGCGAATCGAACTCGGCGCCGCCGCGCAGCGGATCGGCCACCGGCAGTCCGAGCCGCACGCTTTCGGCGATCATCAGTTGCCGCGCTTCGGCGTCCGACAGGTGCGCGGTGTTGAGACAGACGCCGCCGCAACGGATCGACGGATTGGTGCGCCGGCCGAGCTGCAGGTTGAGCGCGATCGTCTCTTCGATGGAAGGCACGGCGTAGTGCGCGTGGCCCAGCATGCGCGTGCGCCCGGGCTGGTGACACACCACGATCACATCGGGCTGGCTGCCGTGCAACAGCCCGAGCGACACGGCCGCATACGCAGGATGAAACACGGAGCCCTGCCCTTCGATGACATCCCAGTGATCCG
>CAYWHG010000093.1:0-10493 GCA_964457865.1 uncultured Steroidobacter sp. | reverse complement strand
GCATACGCAGGATGAAACACGGAGCCCTGCCCTTCGATGACATCCCAGTGATCCGACGCCGCATCGGGAGACAGCATTTCTGCGGCACCCGCTTCGAAGTCGGAAACGACGGCATCCATTGGCACGCCGGACCCGGCGATCATGATGCCGGTCTGGCCGCTGGCGCGAAAATCCGTCGACACGCCACGCTGCCTGAACGCCCGTGTGATCGCCAGCGCGGTGTATTTCTTGCCCAGCGCGCAGTCTGTACCGACGGTAAGCAGGCGCCGGCCGCTGCGCTTGCGGCCTGTCGCGATGGGAATGTCGCGCGGCGGCGTACGCACATCGATCAGCCGCCGGTGGTGACGCTCGGCCGCCGCAACGAGTGCCGGCATGTCCGCGAGTTTCGAATGCATGCCGGCGACGAGATCGAGGCCAGCTTCCAGTGCCGCCAGCAGCGACGGCATCCAGCTGTCGAGGATGCGACCGCCCTGATTCGCCACGCCGATGATCATCGATCGCGCGCCCTGCGCCTTCGCCTGCGCCGGCGTGAGCTGCGGCAAGCCGACGCTGATCGCGTCCGGCGAACACGACAGTTCGCCGACGCATTTGTCGCGCGCCCAGTCGCGCAGACCGAAGGCCGTCTTGGCAAAACCGGCCTCCGTCGTGTCGCCGAGGAACAGCAGGTAGGGCTGCGGCAGATCCAGCACTGCCGCCTCCTTCGCAGGCGCGGTGAGCGTCACGCTCGAACTCCGCGACATTCCTAGAAATCCACGCCGAACGTCAGCCCGACCGTACGCGGCCGGATCACGCCGGTTCCGATCGCGCCGTTCGGATAGGCGCCGAGTCCGCTGACCGATGTGCGTCCGTCGCTGTCCGCCAGATTCTTGGCGTACAACTCGATGGAGTAGCGCCCGAAATCCACGCCTGCCTGCAGGTCGAAGACTTCGTACGAGGCGATCTCGCGCTGACGACCGTTGGCAGTGCGATAGGCCAGATCGTAGGCGGCGGTCTGATCGGTGAGGTACCGCAGCGAACCGCCCACATACGCCGTCGCCTGTGCGCCCACCGACCACTCGTAGTCGGCATTCAGACCCAGGCTCCATTCCGGCGTATACGGCAGTGCGTCGCCTTTCAGGCCGCCCGAGAGCGCGGGGGTGTCTTCCTTCAGTTGAGCATCGGTGTAGGCGCCGTTCAGCGAGACGCTGAATCCGTTGCCGACATGTGCCGTTGCGGTGAACTCGAGACCATCGCTGGTCGCGTCGCCGCCATTGATGTTGATGCCGAAGTCCTCCACCTGCGCGTACAACTGGATGTCCTCCCAGTCGATATGGAAGACCGAGATGTCGAGGGTGTAGGCACGATCGGCGGATTCGATCTTGAAGCCGATTTCATAGCTGACCAGTTCGTCCGACTCGTAGGTCGGCGGTGTGTCTGTCGCCGCACCGGGCGGCAGCACGTTGGGACCACCCGGCCGGAAGCTGCTCGCAGCGCGCGCATACAGCGACGCGTGTTCGCCAAACTTGAGCTTCGGCGCAATCGAATACGTGAACACGTCCTCGGACGAGGTCGCCCTCGGGTACGACACCTCCCCGCCTGCGAGCAAGCCGACCGCATACTGACTGGCTTCCTGATCGTTCTCGCTGTAGCGCCCGCCCAGCGTCAGATCGAAGCGCTCGCCGAAGTGGATCGTGCCGCTCACGAAGCCTGCAATCTCTTCGTATTCCGAATGCAGACTCAGATCGCCGAGTTGCGGCTGCCCAGCGATCGGATCGAGCGTTCCGGGAATCACCATCTCGAAATGCTGCAGGAGGTCGCCCTCTTCACGGGTGTAGTAGGCGCCCACCAGCCACTCGAACCTATCGTTCGACGGCGACGCCAGACGGAATTCCTGGGTGAACTTGTCGTAAGCCGTCGTCTGGTTCTGCAGAAACTCGTTCGGCACCCCGAGGATCGCGGTAAGCAACGGGCTGTACAGCGTCGTCAGGTCGGAACGGAACGGCGAATCGAACTCGTTGTAGCTCGTCGAGGAAGTGAGCGTCGCAAAGCCAAGATCGAAATCCAGTGTGGCGTTGTAGAGACGGTAATCGACGTTCGTGTACTCCGGCACGAACCGCGACTGCGACAGCCTGCCGTACAGGGTATCGAGCGTGTCCGCGTCGCTTTCGACGGTGCTGGACGCCTGCGTGCGGATGTTCTGGAGAATCGCCGTGAGCTGGAGCGAGAACGCATCGCTCGGGGCATACAGCGCCGACACGCGACCGCCGTAGCTCTCCGATTCGTTGATGTCGTCGGCAATATCCGAGCCCGCGGTGCCGATCGAGTCGATGAATCCGCCCTGCTCCCGGTAGTAGCCGACGCCGCGCAGGGCGAATGATTCCGAGAGCGGGATGTTCACCATGCCGACCCCGGAATAGCCGACGTCGCCGTCTTCCACGGACTCGGCGCTTACACGCATGCGCGCGTCGAAGCTTTCCGTCTGCGGCGGGTTCGTGACGAACTTCAGCACACCACCGAGCGAACTTGCGCCGTACAGCGTTCCCTGCGGGCCGCGCAGCACTTCGACGCGCTGCATGTCGAAGGTATCGAAATCGCCCGCGAGAATCGCACCGTTGACCAGGCCGCTGCTGGAACCGAACGGCGTCTCATCGACATAGACGCCAACGGTCGAGGCAACGCCGCCCGTATTGACGCCACGCATGACCAGACGACCGACTCCGGGCGTATCCTGCGTGAGCTGCAGGCCCGGGACGAGTTTCAGATAGTCCTGGAAGCTCGCCGCCTGCTGGCGCTCGAGCGTGCCGCCGTCGATCGCCGTGACCGATTGCGGTATGTCGATCAGCGCCTCTGTACGCTTCTGCGCCGTCACGACGATTTCCGCGATGTTGTCCGCGGCGGACACATCGGTGGCGCCGGCCAGCACTGCCAGCGCACCCGAACCGCCGATCGCAATTCCACGCGAGACTTTCCTGAAAGTAGTCATAGCCGCTCTCCCCGAATAGTTATAGGTCAGGCCTGCCGCGACATTGCGGGCTGTCATTTCCACGTTGCACCCAGCAGTCGGCGGAAATTTCCGCCGAGCACCGCCGTGATGTTTGCCTCCGAGTAGCCGCGCCGCAGCAGCGCCTCGGTGAGATCGAAAATCTTCTGCGGATGATCGAAGCCGTCGGTATCGATCCTGTCGCGGAAGCCGTAGCTCGCCTTGTAGCTCTCGCGCAGCATCTTGTACTGGTCGGCCGGCATGTCGTCGTAGCCGGCGAGGTCGGAGTCCGTGCCGACGCCGACGTGTTCGATGCCGACCAGCTTCGCGACGTGATCGATGTGATCGACGACGTGTTCGATGGTGGTGGGTTCGCGATCACGCACGAACATGCGTACGCCCGTAATGCCCATCACGCCGCCCTTCGCAGCGAGCTTGCGGATGGCTTCGTCCGTCTTGAGACGCGGATGATTGTTGAGCGCTCGGCAGTTCGAATGCGTGATCGCGATCGGGACGGGCGACAGCTCGATGGCATCGAGCGTGGTGCGGTCGCCGCAATGCGAGACATCGACCAGCATGCCGACGTCGTTCATGGCCTTGATGATCTCGACGCCGAAGTCGCTGATGCCGCCATCGACGCGTTCGGTGCTGCCGCTGCCGAGCAGGTTCTGGGAGTTGTAGGTGAGCTGCGCGCAGCGCTGGCCGAGTGCGTAGAACCGCTTCACATCGTCGCGCGTGACGAAGTGTTCGGCGTTCTGCACGCCCGTGATCACCGCGATCTTGTGCTCGGCCTTGGCGCGGTCCAGATCGGCCGCCGTACCTACCAGCACGAACAGATGCGAGTTGCGTGCGGCGAACCCCTGCCAGCCGGCGATGAACTCGAGCGTTTCGTCGACGACCTTCGGCCCACCTGTGCCGATGGCATTGTGGAATCCGGTGATGCCGCTGGCGCGGAACGCGGCTTCGTCGGCCTCGCTGATGCGGCCGGCGTAGGCTTCCGGGCGGAAATCAATCTTGAGCGGCGCCAGCATGTCGATGACGAGGGAGCGCTCGACGAGGTCCAGCGCACGGGTCGAGTAGCGGCGGTCCGAATCGGCGAAGACCTTGTGCATGCCGAGATTGAGCATCGGAAATCCGGCACACAGCGCACTCGCAGCCCCTGCCTGCAGCAGGCGGCGGCGCGAGAGACGGTTGCGTTGGATCATCGGTGTGCCTCGCTGGCGGTTCGTTCGGCTCAGGCCCGTCCGCCGCCCCAGACCGTGTCGGGACAATGGATGCTGCCGCCGTCGTAGCGCACGCTCGGCCGGCAGTCCTGTTCGAGAAACCAGGGTCCATCGAGATCGACGTAGTCGCACAGTTGCGCCACGACGAATGCCGGTGCCATCGCCAGACTCGTGCCGACCATGTTGCCGACCATCACCTGCAGATCGAGCCGTCGCGCTTCGTTCGCGATCATGAGTGCCTCGGTGAGGCCGCCGCACTTGTCGAGCTTGATGTTGACGACATCGAAACGGCCGACCAGGCCGGCAACGTCCGCGAGCCCCTGCACGCTTTCGTCGGCAGCCAGCGGGATGGGACTTGCGAATCCTTCGAGTTCGGCCTCGCTGCCGCGCGGCAGCGGCTGCTCCACCAGCTTCACCCGCGCATCAATCAGCCGCGGCAAGAGCACGCCGAGCGTTTCGATCGTGTAGCCCTGGTTCGCATCGACGCCCATCCAGACATCGGGACGCGCCTCGCGCACGGCCTGCACGCGTTCGATGTCGGCCGGCAGATCGCCGTTGAGCTTGAGCTTGAGCGCGCGCGCCTGCGACACGGCCTGCGCAGCGCGAACCACGGCGGCCGGATCGTCGGCACTGAGCGTGAAGGTCGTGACCCGCGGTGTGGTCGCATCCAGTCCCGCGAGTTGCCACACGGGGCGTCCCGACTGTTTCGCTTCCAGCTCCCACAGCGCGCAGTCGACGGCGTTGCGCGCACCGCCCGGCGGCAGCAGCTCGCGCAGTGCCGCACGGATTATGCCGCTTTCGATGGCATTGCGATGCGACTCCAGCGTGCGTGCGATCTGTTCCGGCGTGTCTTTCAGGTAGTAGACGCCGGCCGCCTCGCCGCGCCCGGTCGCGCCGTTGCTCTGCAGCGAGACGACCGCGACGGGAACGTCGGTGAAGGTATAGCCGGAGATGCGAAACGGTGCCTTGAGGCGCAGCTGCTCAACATCGACCTGCATCTGCAGACGCGCACTCATGGGTCGCTCTCAGTAGTTCACATCGAGCGCGATCAGATGAAACTGGTACGCCACCCAGAGCAGCACGAGCAGCGCGAGCGCGAGCAGCACGGCCCACACCTTCGCGTACCACTTGCGCTGGCTGCGCAGCACGGTCGCGGCGTTCAGCACGCCGATGACGGCCGCCGCCGGGAAGGCGACGAGCGACAGCAACTGCAGCAGCCACAGCACCCAGTCGAATGAGGCCGACAGGTACTTGAAGTTGCCCATCATGGCCGTGACCGTCACGGCCCAGGCGATCATGAGAACCACGGTCGCCGTGGACGCGATACGAATCCAGCGATGCAACTTCGCGTCCTGACCCGCGAGCCGGTACGGCACGCCGTAGTGACGACGCACCAGCGCCGAGACGGGCCACGCCAGCGCCGTCAGGAACAGCGCGATGAGACCCACGACCAGCGACGGCAGCAGCCAGCCCGGCGAACGCGAGGCGGGCACGCGTTCGAACGTCATGAACGGCGAGATCTCGCCGAAGCTGAAGCGCGTGACCCGACCGTCCTTGACCTCGGCCGCCAGCAGGTTCTTGCCATGCACGTCGCGCCACACGAACGGCTCGACCTCGCGCCACTTGATCGGCACGCCAGCGAGATTCGTCGCCATCGACACGGTGATCGTGCCGTCCTCGTTCGGCACTACTTTCGCCGTGCCGAGCAGGTTCAGCAGTCTGAGGAAGCTGGAATCCATGCGGCGCGAGCTTTCGTAGGCGCCCGCGATCAGGCGTGCGTGCTCGGCCGCCGTCTTCTCGTCGACCTTGCCGTCGAGCGTCGGCCCCGGCAGGTAGCGGTCGGCGAACTGTTCGAACAGCGCACTGCGGATGTCGCCGGTCGCGCCCGCCTTGCCGGCACTGTTCACGGAAAAGAACAGGCCGATGTTGTCGTCGATGAACAGGTGCAAATTGCTGTGGAACCATTGCGTGTCGCCGCCGTGGCCGAGCGCGCGATGGCCGTTGTAGTTCTGTTCGTAGAAGCCGAGCAGCATGCGATTGACGCGCGGCAGGATGGTGAGCGCCGTGCCATGCATCTGCTTCGCCGTCGCTTCCTGCAGGATGCGCGCGTCGCCGAACGCGCCGTTCTGCAGGTGCGCGATCATGAACTTGCCCATGTCGGCGCCCGATGCCGAGAGACTGCCCGCTGGCGCCAGTCCGCCGACGATCTCGAACGGCTTCGCCGGCTGCGACGCGCGCACGTAGCCCTTCGACATGAGTGGCTTGAGGTTGTCGGGCAGCGGCTGGCGGAACGAAGAGTGCTGCATGCCCAACGGGGCGAACAGATGCTGGTCGAGGTAGTCGTCGAAGCTCTGTCCGGAAACGCGCTCGACGATGTAGCCCGCCACGGCCGTCGCATAGTTGGAGTACGCCGGCGTGGTGCCGGGCGCGTAGAGGCGCTCGGGAATCCAGTGGGCCAGATGCTTGCCGATCGGCTCGACCGGCTTGTCCTCCGTGCCCATCAACCCCTTCACCTGTTCTTCGAGACCGGCGGTGTGGGTCATGACATTGCGCAACGAGACGGGCTTGCCGTCGTGCGCCGGAATCTGGAAATCCAGGTATTGGTTGATGTCGGTGTCCAGATCGAGCTTGCCCTGCTCGACCAGTTGCATCACCGCCGTCCAGGTAAAGAGCTTCGACACCGAACCCGGGCGGAACAGCGTGTTCTCGGGGTCGACCGGCTTGCGCGCTTCGACGTCGGCGTAGCCATACCCTTTCTGCAGCAGCACCTGGCCGTCCTTCACGATGACGACGACGGCGCCCGCGATGTCGGCGGTCTGCAGCGCGTAGGGAAGGAAGCCATCGAGCCAGGCTTCGGCGTTTTCGCGGGTCAACGGTGCGGCCGGCGCGGGCATCGTCTGCGCGGCGGTGGCCTCGGCGGCCGGCGCGGGCGGCACCGGTGGCGCCAGGTCCTGCGACCAGGCAGGAGCCAGGAAGGGAATCAGGGCCGTCAACATCATCGCCGTGCGAATACGCATGGGACCTCGCCTGTAGTGGTGCCGCTCTCCGTCGGCTGATTTATCCCCTTTCGGCCATAATAGTCCTGATTAGAGAATCGTCAACCTGATCGTAGATTTCGGCAACGAACCGCTCCATCGCGGGTTACCGCTAGAATTGCCCGCAATGAAGACAAGCAAGCCACGCCCCCCGGCCAAGCCCACCCTCGGACGATTGCTGCGTTCGCTGCGCACCCGCAACGACTGGACGCTCAAGGAAATGAGCAAGCGCACCGGCATTCCGCTGTCGACGCTCGCCAAGGTCGAACACGACCGTCTCACGCTGACCTACGACAAGCTGCTGCAGCTCAGCGAGCGCCTGAAGATTCCGATGGCGGATCTGTTCGCGGAACCGGGCGAAGAAAAGGAATCGCCCGTCACCGCGCGTCGCAGCATCGGCCGGCTGGACCGCGCCGTCCGCGTCAACACGCGCAACTACGATTACTACTATCTGTGCGCGGAGCTGCGCCGCAAACGCATGATCCCGGTGCTCACGCGCATCCGCGCCAAGAGCGTCGGCGAGTTCGGCGAACTCGTGCATCACTCCGGCGAGGAATACATCTATGTGCTGGAAGGCCGCGTCGAGATCCACACCGAGTTCTACGACCCGATCGTGCTCGAAGCCGGCGAGTCCATCTATATCGATTCCAACATGGGCCATGCCTACGTCGCCGCCGAAGGCTGCGAGGAAGCCAGCGTGCTCGGCGTCTGCTCCAGCGCCGATGAAGGCCTGATGGAATCGCTGATGGAAATGCACGGCGAAGAAAGCACGCGCACCGAAGCGCCGTCGGAGTCTGGACGACTGACGCAGGTGGCGAAGCCGAAGCAGCGCCGGAAGGCGAGCGCCTAGTGTGATGTCCCGTAAGTCTCTTTCCGTTCGTCCTGAGCCCAGTCGAAGGATTCTTGTCCTGATTTACAGACGCTTCGACCCTTCGTCAGGCTCAGGGCGAACGGAACAAAACACCGGATTCAATTTTGAGATAGGTTCTAGTCAGACTGACCCATGAAACTCGACGATATCCCCGACGTCCGCGACGGTCTCACGCACAGGGAACGCATCGTCCTGTACGTGCTGCACGAAACCCAGAAGGAGCGCCGCGGTCACAACGTTCCCACGCCGATGCTGTGGGGACGTGTCTGCGAACACTTCTGGATCAGTCCCGAGGAACTCTCGGAAATGCTGGCGAGGCTTGGCGCAAGGAAGTACTGAAGGCCAGTCAGTACACCATGTTCAGCGCCACGACCGGCGTAACGGTGGCACTGGTGTTCTCCCCTGCTCCGAACCATCGTGCGCCGACAATGATGCCGACCCGGCTGTTGAAGTTGTATTCGATGGCCGGCGCCACACCGAATCGCCAGGCCGATCCTGATTCGAAATCGACGCGGTCGCCCGCTGCGCTGGTTCCGGCGACGCGAGTGGTGTCGTCGTGCTGATAGATGAGATCGAAGGCGAAGACCCAGTTGCGGGTGATGCTGTATTCCCACGACGAGTTGATGGTGAATACATCGCCGGGCCGGGCCTCGCCGCGGAATCCCTGGTCCGTGCCGTAGACGCTGACATCCCTGACGTCGACATCGCCCGAGAATGCGTACGCGAAATTCAGGCGCGTGCGCAGAATCCGGCCGTTCGGCATCCAGAAGTAGTACTGCGAATACAGCGCGAGCGTCGTGGTGTACGCGCCCGCGCCGAGTCCATCGCCGGGCCGGTCGCCGAGCTGATCGTATTTGCCGGTGGGCAACGTTTCCTGCAGCACGAACGACAGCGTCGGCCGGCGTCGGTTCGCATCGAACTGCGCGAGGCGATACTGCGCCTGCAGCGTCAGATCGCCGGCTCGCACGCCTGAGCTGTCCCGACCATCGGGAATATCGTTGTAGCCGAATACCGGAATGGCACCAACGGTGAAATCGTCGGTGACACCGTAGAGCAGATAGGTCAGCGAACCGTAGCCGTGTACGCGCTCGGCATCATGACGATCGCCATTGCGATCGAAACGAGCGTAGCGGATGACGTCGTATAGATAGGGCTCGATGAGCACGTGACCTTGCGGCAGCGTGCCCGCACCGGCGGCGACGATCGGGCCGGTCCACCAGGCATCGTCGAGCGATTGCTTCGCGACGGGCTCAGACGCGAAGGCAGCGGCGGACAGCATCCAGGCAAACAGCCCGGCGATGCAGCGTTGGCGATTCGAATGTGAGGGGTTCACGGAAATATCCTGTTCCTCGCGACCGCGAGCCGGTCATCGACATAATCGGCGTCGGCCGCAGGCACGACACTCCGATTCTTGCGGTGACAGTGAACACGGGATTGTGGACAGCGGGCGTCAGGATTGCCGTCCCGAAACGGACATTTCGCAGCCGGAACGGACGGATGTTGTAGCGCGGCTATCCGCTCAATCGGCGCGAGCCGCGCAACCATCCCAGTCGACGCCCGGAAGCGCCCCTTCGCGCAGCAGGCGCCGATTGATACTGGCACGGAAGTCCTGCGGTTCGAGTGCAATGGCCCGCTCGAACTCGGCCAGCGCCTCGTCGAAGCGGCAGTCAATCGCATACGCCATGCCGAGATTGTTCGCAGCCCGCGCACTCGCTGGGTTGCGCGCGGCGGTGTCCTGCCAGAACGTGACTTCGGTCGCGTAGATCCGGTTGCGCTGCAGAGTGGCCAGACCCAGCAGCACGATGAGCAAGGCTGCAAAAAAATTCCGCATCGATCTCGACGAGGCTGTCCAGGCGATGAGACTGACCGACAGCCACCACGCCGGTCCGATCATGGCCAGATACAGCTGCCGGTCATTGGCGACGTCGAGCCGCGGCAGCAGCGAGTTCGTGGGTGCGAGCCACAGCAGGAACCACAGCACGGCGAAGGCCGCCACCGGCGCCCGGCGAATGCAGAGCAGTGCGCCGGCCAGTACCGCCACCCAGCCGATCAACAGGCCGACGCTGGCCGCATCGGGTTCGACGATCACGGGCAGCGCCGGATCCGCATTGCCATGGTTCGGTCGCAGCAGTTGACCCGACAGGTACAGCAGCGCACGCGATTGCGTCAGCAGGTTGTCGCCAAGCGAGCGCGTGGCGAGGCTGACATCGAGCAGGTAGCGATACTTCGGCAGCGACAGCGCGGCAGCCACCAGCACGAGCATCATCGCGATCAGCGGCGCCAGTCGCCGCAGCGTCTCGCCTGCAGGACGATCCGCCGAGTACAGCCAGAGCGCGAGCGGCAGTACCAACGCCGTTTCCTTGCTCGCAACGGCGGCTGCGAAACTCAGGCAGCACGCGACCATC
>CAYWHG010000092.1:4241-18083 GCA_964457865.1 uncultured Steroidobacter sp. | reverse complement strand
CGCCGCAGCAGCGCGAACACCACCAGGTTCACCACCAGACCGATGCTGCCGATCCACAGGATCGTCGTGCCGTCGACCGGTGCCGGATGCATGAACCGTTGCACGGCTTCGATACAGATCCACGCCGTGATGAACATGAGCGCGCAACCGTTCACGAACGTTGCCAGTACGCGCAGGCGCTGATAGCCGAAGGTCCGGCGCAGGTCGGCCGGCCGCTTCGCGATCAGGATCGCGGCCCAGGCCACGCCGAGTGCTGCGGCGTCGGTCAGCATGTGACCGGCATCGGCGAGCAGCGCCAGCGAGCCGGCGATCAGCCCGCCGGCGAACTCGACCACCATGAAGGCGGCGGTCAGTACCAGCGCGAAACCCAGCACCTTGCCGGAGGAACCGCGCGCATGATCGTGATCGTGACTGCCATGGCCATGGCCGGCGTGCCCGGCATGAGCGGGCGCTCCATGTCCATGATCATCATGGGAATGATGTACGTGCATGTCAGGGAGCATAGGTCGGCCGACGGGCATTACAAGGGCTGGTGACGGCGTCCATACGTCTAAGTACAAGCCGCGCCGGGTCGCTCGCCATTGTTAGAGTCTGTGGACCGCGACTGCAGCTATCCAAACTAGAATCATGCGAATTTCCGTCGTCATTCCGGTCTGTAACGAAGAAGAGAACGTGGCGCCGCTGGCGCGGGAGATACGCCAGGCGCTGGCGAACCATGGACCGTTCGAGATCGTGTTCGTCGACGACGGCAGCACCGACGGCACCGTGGCCGCGTTGCTGGCGGCGCAGGCCCAGGGAATGCCCGAGCTGCGGCTGCTGCGTCATGCGAAACGCAGCGGCCAGAGTGCGGCCGTGCATACGGGCATCCGTGCGGCACAGGCCGAGTGGATCGCCACGCTCGATGGCGATGGCCAGAACGATCCGGCCGACATTCCCGCGCTGATCGCGGCTCGCGAGGCGCGTGGCGACCGCGTGAAGCTCGTGATGGGGAATCGCAAGGCGTCGCGTCAGGATACGCGGCTGCGCAAGCTGTCATCGCGCGTCGCCAACGGCGTGCGCAGCTGGTTCCTCGACGATGCCACGCCCGATTCGGGATGCGGCATCAAGGTCATGCATCGCGCGACCTTTCTCGATCTGCCGCGCTTCGATCACATGCACCGCTTCCTGCCGGCGCTGTTCCTCAACACTGGTGCGGAAGTGATCTCGGTGCCGGTGCGGCATCGGCCGCGCACGCATGGCACGTCCAAGTACGGGCTGCGCAATCGCCTGTGGGTCGGCATCGTCGATCTGTTCGGCGTGCGCTGGATCCTGAAGCGCAATCCGCCGCGACCGGCCGTGGTGGAGCAGGGCATCGAACGGCCGGTCGAGCCGTGACGGCATTCATCGAGCGGCTGCTGCGTCCCGGCCAGGATCGCCCGGGCGAGATGCGGACCGATCTGTTCTGGCTCATCGGTCTCGCGCTGCTGCTGATTGCCACCGGCATCGGCCTGCGCGATCCCTGGCCTGCCGATGAACCGCGTTTCGCGCTGATCGCACGCGACATGGTGGCGAGCGGGCAGTGGCTCATCCCCCAGGTGGGCGGCGATATCTATGCCGACAAGCCGCCGCTGTTTTTCTGGATGATCGCGGCCGGCATCGTGCTGACCGGTTCGGTGCGCTGGGCCTTCCTGCTGCCGTCGCTGCTCGCGGCGATCGGCTGTGTCGTGCTGATCTACGATCTCGGGCGTCGTCTCTGGAACCGCGAAGCTGGCCTCGCGGCGGCGCTGGCGCTGCTGTTCAGCCTGCAGTTCGTGTGGCAGGCGCGGCAGGCGCAGATCGATGCGACCCTGTGTTTCTTCACCACGCTTAGTCTGTACGGACTGCTGCGGCATTGCCTGCTGGGCCCGCAGTGGAGGTGGTATGCGATCGGCTGGGCGGCGGCAGGCTTCGGCATCATCACGAAGGGCGTGGGCTTCCTGCCGCTGCTGGTGCTGTTGCCTTACATGCTGAGTCGACGCGGCGGCTGGCAGCCGCGACCCGTCATCAACGGCGGCTGGCGCTGGCTGCTGGGTCCGCTGGCGCTGCTGCTGGCTGCATCCGTGTGGCTCGTGCCCATGCTCCTGGCAGCGCAGGCGAACCCTGAGTTGCGGGCCTATCGCGATGAAATCCTGTTCGGGCAGACGGTCGCACGCTATGCCGCGGCGTGGCATCACCGCGAGCCGTTCTGGTATTTCATCGTCGAAGTCATCCCGGGCCTGTGGTTGCCGCTCACGGCCTTGCTACCCTGGCTGATCCCGCGCTGGCGCGATGCACTGAAGCAGCGTGACCTGCGGATCCTGCTGCCGCTCGCGTGGGGGGTGCTCGTGGTGCTGTTCTTCAGCTTCAGTACCGGCAAGCGTGGTGTCTATGTGCTGCCGGCACTGCCGGCGCTGGCGCTCGCGACCGGGCCGCTGCTGGCGCGGATTGCGCAGCATCCCGGCGCGCAGCGGCTGGTGTTTGCCCTGGGCTGCGGTATTGCCGTCACAGGCCTTGCCGCTGGCGCGTACCTGCTTTTCGAACCGCCGCAGCGACAGGCACTGATCGATCTCTATGCCATCGATGGTCGCTGGCCGTTGCTGGGCTTCGGTGCGTTCGCAGCCCTGACCTGCCTGCTCTGCGGTCCACGGCGCGGATTCCTGGCATGGGGACTGGTGATCTTCGAAGCGCTGCTGCTGGTGAGTTTCATCGTGAACCCTGCGATCAACGCCGCCCGTTCCGGTGCGGCCCTGATGCGCACCGTCGAGGCGACGACACCCCGACACAAGCAGCTTGGCCTGGTCAGCTACAAGGAGCAGTACCTGCTGGAACTGCGCCGACCCGCTACCAATTTCGGACACGCGCGTTGGCGCGAGGCTGAACAGGAAGCCGCTGACGCGGCGCTTTGGCTGTCGCAGGATCGCGACCGTGTCCTGCTCGTCGATGAGTACGTTCTGCAGCGGTGTTTCCCGGATATTTCGCCACGTGAGCTGGGACGCGCCAGTCGCGAACACTGGTTTCTGGTCGAGGGGCCGGCGAGCCCGGACTGTGTTGCCCGCGGTCGCGAGTCAGCGACGATTCACTATGATCCGACACAAGCCCTGAACTACTCGCACAAGTAACTGTATGTCATTGATGGCTATGCGCCCGTGCAATGCCATGCCACAATCGTCCGCAGCCTTCGCCCGTCCATAAACTCAATACTGGTCGGACGGCGATGGGCGGGAGGATCAACCAATGACTGCCACCGACCGGTCCGGCATGCCGGGTCGACACAATAATTTTCGGGCAGCAACGCGCGGCCATGCGGCCGTCATTCGCGTGAGTTCGAGTTTCCGCTGACAGCATCGAACGGACTCACTCAGTGGCGAGCGATCCGACCAAGCTTATCGATCCCGTCCCGCGTGCCGCGGGGGGCAGTCTCTTCGTGACGCGACCGCCGGCCGGCGGTCCGCAGCGTTCCAAGGCCGGACTCGACGTGGTGCTGACGAAGGCTGCCGTCGATTTTCAGAATCCGCCTGCGACCGATCCCGACCTGCTGGTACAACAGAATCTCGACGCCTTGCGCGAAGCCGCCGGTCTCGACGCCTTCTTCATTGCGCTGATCGATGAACACGAGCCGACGATCGGCAGGGTGATCGGTTCGGCGAGCCTGTTTGCGACCTTCAATCCCGAGATCTTCAGCGGCCAGTCGCTGGAGACGCTGCCGTATCTGCGCGATCGGCTCGAACACATCCGCATCATCGAGATCCGCGACACGCAGCAGCCGCGACGCGAACTCACCGCCGAGGCGCAGCGCTTCGCGTCGCTGCAGGTCGGAGCGATATTGCTGGTGGGCTTTGCGCTCGCCGGCCGCGTGCGCGGTTTCTTCGCCATGTGTTCGACACGGCCACGCGAAAGCTGGGACGCGAATCTGCACCTGGCGATGAAGCTGCTGGCCTCCAGCTATGCCAGCGGCCTCGAACGCAGGCAGTACCGCGCGCGGTTCGATGATCTCGAAGAGCGCAGCCAGCTGGCGCTGCACGGCGCCAACGATGGCCTGTGGGATTTCGATCTGGAAAGGACCACGTCCTATTTCTCGCCGCGCTGGAAATCGATGCTCGGTTACTCCGACGACGAAGTGGAGCCGCTGGTCGACTGGCAGTCGCTGGTGCATCCCGAAGATCTGCCGCGCGTGCAGGTCGCGCTGCGCGACCATCTGTCGGGCAAGGAGCCGATGTTCGAGAGCGTGCATCGCCTCAAGCATCGCGACGGTTTCTGGCTGTGGGTCGTGAGTCGCGCCAAGGCGCGCGTCGATGAACACGGGCGCACGCGCCGCATCGTCGGCGTCGATCTCGACGTGACCGAACGCAAGCTTTATGAAGAGGCGCTGTTCCGCGAGAAGGAGAGCGCCCAGATCACGCTGCAATCGATCGGCGACGGCGTGATTACCACCGATTCGACCTGTCGCATCGAATACCTGAATCCCGTGGCGGAGCAGCTCACCGGCTGGCGGCTCGAGCATGCGCAGGGCCGCGTGATCGACGAGATCTTCCGCAGCTTCCACGAGGAAACCTGCGAGCCGCTGGAGAACCCGCTGTCCGTTTCGATCCGCCGCACGCGCGCCATCAAGTCCGTGCGTCCGACGCTGTTGATCCGTCGCGACGGCAATGAGTTGTACATCGAAAGCTGCGCCTCGCCGATCCGCGATGGCGCAGGTTCCGTCTGTGGCGGCGTGCTGGTGTTCCATGACGTCAGTGAAAGCCGCGAACTGAACCGCAAGCTCTCCTATCACGCGAGCCACGACATCCTCACCGGCCTGGTGAATCGTCGCGAGTTCGAATCGCGGCTGGAACGGGCCATGAAGAGTTCGCGGGCGCGCGAGGCGTCCTTCGCGCTGTGCCACATCGATCTCGACCAGTTCAAGATCATCAACGACAACTGCGGACACAGCGCCGGTGATGCCTTGCTCGGCCAGGTCGGCGCGTTGCTGAAATCGAAGATCCGCTGGCGCGACACCGTGGCGCGGCTCGGCGGCGACGAATTCGGCGTGCTGCTCGAAAGCTGTTCGCTGGAGGAGGCGATCCGCAGTGCCGAGGCGCTGCGCGAGGCGATCCGCAACTACAAGTTCGTGTGGGAAGAGCGCACCTTCCGTCTCGGCGCCAGCATCGGCGTGGTGCCGCTGTCGACGGAAAACGAAGACGTGGCTTCGCTGCTCTCGGCGGCCGACAGCGCCTGCGCCGCTGCGAAGGAAAGCGGCCGCAACCGCATCTACAGCTTCCAGGAAAACGACATCGACCTGATGCGGCGCCGCCGCGAAATGCAGTGGGCGGCGCGCATCAACAATGCGCTGGAAGACAATCGTTTCGAGATCTATCGCCAGGTGATCCAGCCGCTGCAGACGCCCGACCTGGGACTGCACTACGAACTGCTGCTGCGCATGCGCGACGAGGCGGGCAAGATCGTCGCGCCCGACCAGTTCATCGCCGCCGCCGAACGCTACGGTCTCACGCCGAACATCGACCGCTGGATGATCGAACATGCGCTGCGCTGGCTGGTGTCCGAAGCCGACGAGCGCGAGAAGCTGGCGATGTGTTCGATCAATCTGTCGGGCCAGAGTCTCGGCGATGACAAATTCCTGCCGTTCGTGATCGATCACTTCCATCGCAGCGGCATCGATGCCTCGAAGATCTGTTTCGAGATCACCGAGACGGCGGCCATCGCGAGCTTCTCGCAGGCCAACCGCTTCATTCACGCGCTCAAGGAACTCGGCTGCCGTTTCGCGCTGGACGACTTCGGCACGGGCCTGTCGTCGTTCGGCTATCTGAAGCACTTCCCCGTCGACTTCCTCAAGATCGACGGCAGCTTCGTCAAGGAAATCCTCCACGACCCGATCGATCGCGAGATGGTGCGTTCGATCAACGAGATCGGCCATCTCACCGGCAAACAGACCATCGCCGAGTTCGCCGAAAATGCCGAGATCATCGAGATGCTGCGCAGCCTCGGCGTCGACTATGCGCAGGGATTCGGCATCGCCACGCCGCAGCGGGTGGTACGGTCGGTCGCGAGTTGAGGGAACAGGAGAAGACGTTTCACACGGAGAGCACGGAGGACAGGAGATGGCGATTTCTGGAGAAGATTTTTATCTCCGTGGTCTCCGTGAACTCCGTGTGAACTTTCGCTTCTTATTCCATTCCCGCTGCCAGAGTTTCAGCGGGGATGCGATCCCGAATCTGCCGCCACGCGGCGATGACGCGCGCAGCCTCGATGCCCAGGATATTGAGCTGGCCGTCGACTTCTCCCTGAAGCACGACTGATGTGGTGTCGCGTCCGCCCGGCCGATAGCGGACGGGATCGGCGTCGGCGAACAGCGTGACGACGGGACAGCCCACGGCGGCCGCGACATGTGCCGGGCCCGTATCAACGGAAATCATGCTGTCGGTGCATTCGAGCAGGGCCACCAGGATCGGCACGGGCAGGTCGTTGGCAACGTTGTGGATGTTGGTCACGCCCGCCACGCGGATGATGTCATCGTTGAGGTCGAATTCCTGTGGTACGCCCAGCAGCACGATGGCGCTGCGCGGACAGTCCTCGCGCACGGCGCGGATCACTTCGGCCCAGCGATCTTCCGGCCAGTACTTCCTGTTCGTGACGCGTTTGCGATTCCAGGCGCGCATGGTGCGCTTGTTGCCGGCCTGAATCGCGATCAACGACTGGTGCTGCAATCCATGCCGCGCCAGCCAGGGTTGCAGGGCATTGCGCATCGAGGTGGTGACCTGCAGCACGGCATGCGTCGGCCGCGGGTCCGCGATGGGCGCGAAGGCAGCGCCCAGCACCTTTGGTGTGTCATCGGCGAAGCGAACCCACCGATCGGCATCGTGCTCGCCGGGAATGACCTGGGTGAAGTCGCAGACGAATTCGTCCGGCACCTTGCCCCGGTCCAGCAGATCGCGACCGACGTCGTGCGGATGCGCAAACCAGGTCGGCGTCGGCCCGCGCTCGCGCAGCCAGCGCACCAGGCGCTGTTGATCGGGGCTCAGCAGATAGGGTCGACGACGACTGCCGACGATCAGGACCTCGCCGACGCCGGGCTGGCCCTCCAGCAAGGGGCGGGTCCAGCTTCCGGAACTCACGATGTCGACCGGTACGCCGAAACGCTGCTGCAGTCGCCGGATCATGGGCGTCAGCAGCACCATGTCGCCGAGCGCACCGAAACGCACGATCAATACGCGCTGGACGGTAGGTATTCGACTGTCGACAGAGTGCATGCAATGGCTGCTGAATTTTCGCGGCGCATCGGCTGCCGCCATTGTCGAGGATCGGCCAGTGCGGACGCACAACCCGATCGCCCGGGCGAATCTACGCCAATTTGCCTGACGATGCGCGGGTTTGAAGCCGGCCTGCGCAGTCCGCGTGTTGCTTGCGGGGCGCGTGCACCACTGTTATTTTCCCGCGCGGAGATAGACCGGCGCACCTGCCTGTCCGCGCCCGGCCTCCCAACTCTCGCCGACCGTTTCATGTCGACGCATGTCGTTGCGGTGATGTCGTTCGCGAGAGAAGGATCTGCTGGCGGTCCGCAGGTACCGCAGCTTCAAACCTATCGGAGATCGCCATGAGTTTCAGTCTGCCGACACTTCCCTATGCTTACGGTGCGCTGGCCGAGCGCGGCATGTGCCAGGAAACCCTCGAACTGCATCACGGCAAGCACCATCAGACCTACGTGACGGCACTGAACGGCCTGGTGGAAAAGAACGATGCGCTCAAGGGCAAATCGCTCGAGGAACTGGTCAAGCTGTCCCACGGCAAGGAAGACCTGACGCCGGTCTTCAACAATGCCGGCCAGCACTGGAACCACAGCTTCTTCTGGAACTCGCTGTCGCCGAACGGCGGTGGCATTCCTGCCGCGCTGGAACAGAAACTGACGGCCGATTTTGGCGGCGTCGATCAGTTCAAGGCGCAGTTCAAGGCCGCGGCGCTCGGTCAGTTCGGTTCGGGCTGGGCCTGGCTGGTGCTCGGCAAGGACGGCAAGCTCGCCATCACCAAGACGCCGAATGCCGGCACGCCGATTGCGACGGGCGAGAGCAAGCCGCTGCTGGTGCTCGACGTGTGGGAACACGCGTACTACGTCGATTTCCGCAATCGTCGTCCGGACTTCACGGACAACTTCCTCAACCGTCTCGCCAACTATGAGTTCGCGGCGGCGAATCTGAAGTAGACCAGCGAAGCTGGTTTTATGGTGATGAAGTGATGAGGTCGGCGTCACTGGTAAGTGTCGCTGCCCATCCCGGTGATGAGGTGATGCGGGCAAGACGCTTTGCGGTGTTCTTGCGTCATCACTTCATCACCTGATCACCCCATCACCTCATAGCGAAGCGCATCGACAGATCGATCGCCTGCACGTGCTTGGTCAGCCCGCCGATACTGATGAAATCCACGCCCGTCTCGGCAATCCCGCGAATCGTTTCCAGCGACACATTGCCCGAGGCTTCCAGCTTCACCCGGCCGTTATCGTGCCCGCGGTTGATGGCGACGGCTTCGCGCATCATCTCCAGCGTGAAGTTGTCGATCAGAATGCGATCGATGTCGGTCGCCAGCGCCTGACGCAGCTCGTCGAGATTCTCCACTTCCACTTCGACCAGCCGCTTGCCTGCGACACGGCGGGCGTGTGCGACGGCAGCAGCGATCGAGCCGGCCGCGGCGATGTGGTTTTCCTTCACCAGGATGGCGTCGAACAGACCGATGCGATGATTGACGCCACCGCCGCACAGCACCGCGTACTTCTGCGCGAGACGCAGGCCGGGCACGGTTTTGCGGGTGTCCAGGACGCGCGTGGTCGTGCCGGCGATGGCATCGACATGCGTCCGCGTCGTCGTGGCCGTGGCCGACAGGGTCTGCAGGAAGTTGAGCGCCGTACGTTCGCCTGTCAGCAGATGGCGCGCCGAACCGCTGAGTTCGCACAGCTTCTGATCGGCCCGGACGCGATCACCGTCGGCGGCAAACCAGTGGATCTCGATGGTCGGGTCGAGCTGGCGGAACACCGCATCGAACCACGCACGTCCGCACAGCACGGCGTCCTCGCGCGAGATCACGGTCGCCTGCGCACGCCTGTCGGCGGGAATGAGCGATGCCGTCAGATCGCCGTCGCCGACGTCCTCGGCCAGCGCACGCGCCACCTGGGTGTCGATATCGGGGGGCAGGGCGGGGGTTTTCATGCGCCGGGATTAGACCACAGCCGTTCCGGCACGACGATTGGTGCAATAACGGGCGCGAATAGCGCGCGATAGGGGCGTAACCCGCTGATTCGTGGGGCGGCATTGAACAAACTGTGTCCGGTCCCCATAATTTCCGCCCCGCACGGCCCTTCGTTCATGACTTCGCAGCCACTTCCGTCGATCCAGGCACTTCCGTCGACCCAGGTCGCTTCGCCGTGCACAAAGGTGTGTACCCTGAACAATCAGGGCATCTGTGTCGGTTGCGGTCGTGAACTGAACGAGATTGCCAACTGGTCGCGCCTGTCCGCCGCGGAGCAGATCGAAGTCTGCCGCCGCGCCAGCGAACGTCGCGAACAGTTTCGAGCGCCGTAGAGATCCGAAATCCTGTCGAGGTGTCATCCGTGGACGTCATTGAACGCATCAAGTCGCAGTTGTCTGCCAATCCTGTGCTGCTGTACATGAAAGGCACGCCGGACTTTCCCCAGTGCGGCTTTTCCGCCGCCGCCGTGCGCGCACTGACCTCGGTCGGTGTCAGCTTCGGGCATGTGAATATTTTCGAGGATCCCGAGCTGCGCGAGGCCCTGAAGCAGTACTCGAACTGGCCGACCTATCCGCAGCTGTACGTCAACGGCGAACTGCTCGGCGGCTCGGACATCATCATGGAGATGTACAACAGCGGCGAGTTGCAGAAGGTGTTGTCTGAAGCGAAGTAAGCAATGGTTGAGGGTTGACGGTTGGCCGTTGACTGTCGGAAAGATGAACGGATTTTCTTGACCGTCAACCGTCAACCGTCAACTGTCAACCGTCCTATCTTGTTGCACACCTTGCAGAACAGCTCCGCCGTCTGCTGAGCGTCATAAAGCGCCGAGTGCGCTTCGTTCGAGTCCCACGCAATTCCCGCAGCCTGCAGTGCCTTCGCGAGCACGGTCTGTCCGTAGACGACGCCTGCCAGCGTTGCGGTGTCGAAGCTCGAGAAAGGGTGGAAGGGATTGCGCTTGATGCCGCAGCGGGCCACCGCAGCGTTGAGGAAGTTCAGATCGAAATTGGCGTTGTGGCCGACCAGCACGGCACGCGTGCAGTCGTTGTCCTTCATCGCCGTGCGGATGTCGCGGAACAGACGGGCCAGCGCATCCTTTTCCGGAATGGCCGGGCGTAGTGGGTGATAGGGATCGATGCCGTTGACTGCCAGCGAAGCGGCTTCGACCTTGGCGCCGGGGAAGGGCTGCACGTGGTAGCGCCAGCCCTCGCCGGTCCGCAGCGTGCCATCGCCCTGGATTTCGACCAGGACCGCGGCGATTTCCAGCAGCGCATCGGTATTGGGATTGAATCCGCCGCATTCGACGTCGACGACGACAGGAAGAAAGCCGCGGAAGCGGCGCGCCATCGGCAACTGTTCGGTCAAGGGGACGTTTCCTTCAGGTCAGGCGCCAGGCGATCGATTCGCCGGCACGGAACGGAACCAGTTCGTCCGCGGCGAACGGATAACTGGCGGGCGGAGTCCACGCCGACCGTTCCAGCGTGATGCGGGTGGTGTTGCGCGGCAGGCCGTAAAAATCCGGTCCGCGCAACGAGGCGAAGGCTTCGAGGCGATCGAGATGCCCGGCCTGCTCGAAGGCTTCCGCATACAGCTCGATGGCCGCATGCGCCGAAAAAATGCCCGCGCAACCGCAGGAATGTTCCTTCGTGTGTCTTGCATGCGGCGCGCTGTCCGTGCCGAGAAAGAAGCGCGGATCGTCGCTGGTGGCTGCTTCGATCAGCGCGCGCCGGTCGCGCTCGCGCTTCAGGACGGGCAGGCAGTAGTTGTGCGGGCGGATGCCGCCCTGGAAGATCGCATTGCGATTCAGCAGCAGATGTTGCGGCGTCACGGTGGCGGCGATGCCGGGGCGCGCGCTGGTCACGAACTGCACGGCTTCGCGCGTCGTGACGTGTTCGAAGACGATCTTCAGCTGCGGAAACTTTTCGGCGACGCGCGCCAGCGTGCGATCGATGAACACGCACTCGCGATCGAACACGTCGATATCGCCGTCCGTGACCTCGCCGTGCACCTGGAATACGAGGCCGCATTCTTCCATCGCGGCCAGCGCCGGAAAAATCCTGTCGATGGACGTCACCCCCGCATCGGAATTCGTGGTGGCGCCGGCGGGGTACAGCTTCGCGCCGATCACGAAGCCGCTGTTGCGGGCAGCGATGATTTCCGCGGCAGACGTGTTGTCGGTCAGATAAAGGGACATCAGCGGTTCGAACGACAGTCCGGCCGGCACGGCCTGCAGGATGCGTTGCCGATAGGCGGCCGCCTGCTCGACGGTCGTCACCGGCGGCTTGAGGTTCGGCATGATGACCGCACGCGCGAACTGCCGAGCGGTGAAGGGCACGACACTGGCCATTGCGGCACCATCGCGCACGTGCAGATGCCAGTCGTCGGGGCGGATGATCGTCAGCTGGGACATGGGGAACGGGGCTACTGGCAAACTGGCTGCTGGTCTGCTGGCCAGAGGAGAGGGGAGCTACTTTCTGACGCGCGGCAGCTTACCAGCCGCGCGCTTGCCCGTCGCCTTCCTGCGCGGGCGGCTGTGCAGCAGATCGTGATCGAGCAGCAGGCTCGTCGTGAAGCGCACGCCGAAGCCCGTGAAATCGGTGGGAATGTGCGCGAGCCCGCCGCTGCGGTTGCTGGCGGCGAGATCGATGTGGATCCAGGGAATGTCCGCGGGCACGAAGCGGTTCAGGAAGCGCGCCGCGAGGATGTGATCGCCCTTGCCTTCGATCGTGCATTGCAGGATGTCGGCGATCGGGGATTCGAGATCGGCGTCGTAATCTTCTTCCATCGGAAACGGCCAGACGCGCTCGCCGCTGTGACGGCCCGCCAGTTCGATGGCGGCGTGCCATTCGGGTCGATTGGTGAAGGCGCCGCTGTAACGATCGCTGAGCGCGGTGACGCAGGCGCCCGTCAGCGTTGCGTAATCGATCAGCAGTTCGGGCTTTTCGCGCGCTGCCAGCGCGAGCGTGTCGGCCAGTGCCATGCGTCCCTCGGCATCGCTGTGCACGACCTGGATGGTGACGCCATTGATCGCCTTGATCACTTCCTGCGGGCGATAGGCATGCGCGCCGATTTCGTTCTCGGTGATGGCCAGCCAGCAATCGATTTCGTAGGGCACCTGCAGTTCGCTCAGCGCGAGCAGCGTGCCGACCGCGACGGCGCTGCCCTGCATGTCCTCGTGCATCTGGTACATGCTCTTGTGCGGTTTCAGATTGATGCCGCCGGTGTCGAAGCAGATTCCCTTGCCGACCAGCGCCAGACGAGGCAGCGGGCCGCGCTGCTTCGACGGGCGATAACGCAGCCGCACGATGCCCGCCTCGCGATGACCGTTGGCGCGAGCCACCGCCAGGAACGCACCGGCGCCGAGTCGCTTGAGCGCGGCTTCGCCGAAAAACTGGCAGCCCCAGTCGTGCCGTCTTGCGAGCGTCATCAGTGCGCGGCGATAGCTGCCGCTGGCCAGCACATTGGGTGGCAACGTGGTGAGCCAGCGGGCGAGGTGATTGCCCTGGTTCACTGCCAGGGCCCGGTCCGTATCGATCTTGCCGATCAGCGTGATGCTGTCGAGCGGCGTATGGCGCGGCGGTTTCGATTTCATGACGGGCAGCGGCGCCGCGCCGGCGAGCGCCGCTGCCGTCATGGCTTCGAGGACTTCGCCTGCGACCGCGGACTCGATGCCATGCGTCGCGAACACGACATGCGACGGCGCATGCGGGCCTAACTCCTTCCATGCCTTCGCCGCCGCGCTCAGCTTGTCGAATGCCGAAGCGCGGCTCTTGATGAATGCCACGACCAGCAATGTCGCCGCCGGGCCGACCCGTGCGCTCAACAGACTGACAGGTCCGCGTTGCGACGCCTGGCGATGCAGCTTTTCCAGCAATGCACCGAAAGGCAGCTCAGCCAGCCCTGCATCGCGCTCGCACAGGATCACTGCGCCGTCCTGCGACTGCAAAAAACGCTCGGTGAGCGGGAGAGAGCGATGTTCGATGCGAGTGTTGCGCTGTGCGGGAAGCAATTCCACGGCCCACTTTCCTTGACGTCAAAAATGCAAAGCCAGATGATACGCGGGCTCTTCTGCTGGTTGGAATTTGACGACAACCAGTCGAACAGCCCTTGCACCGGAAGGCGAACGACACTGCGCAGCGTTGCGCCGTCGCTCGCATCAACGCGGCGAATCCTGCCTGTCTCGCGATGCCGGCCCTGCTTCGCGATCCGGTCAGGAGTTCGTTCCTCGCTTCCGACACCTTAAGTCAACGAGTAGCAGCACCGCATGTCCGACCCTTCGAAGATGGAAGACCTGGATCCCCAGGAAACCCGGGAATGGCTCGAATCCATCGACTCGGTCCTGAAGGCGCAGGGCGCCGAACGCGCTCACTTTCTGCTGGAACGTCTGATCGACCACGCGCGCCGCTCCGGTGCCTATCTGCCCTACAAGCCCAACACGGCTTACCTGAACACCATCTCCGGCGCGAACGAAAAGGAATATCCCGGCGACCGCACCATCGAGCGCCGGCTTGAGGCGTACATCCGCTGGAACGCCATGGCAATGGTTGTGCGTGCGAACCGTCAGAGTTCCGAGTACGGCGGTCACATCGCGAGCTACGCCTCCGCCGCGACGCTGTACGA
>CAYWHG010000092.1:0-4141 GCA_964457865.1 uncultured Steroidobacter sp. | reverse complement strand
GTTCCGAGTACGGCGGTCACATCGCGAGCTACGCCTCCGCCGCGACGCTGTACGAGGTCGGCTTCAACCATTTCTGGCGTGCCCAGTCCGAGAAGCATCCCGGCGACATGATCTATTTCCAGGGTCATGCCTCGCCCGGCATCTATGCGCGCGCCTGGCTCGAAGGGCGCCTGTCCGATGAACACCTCGATCACTTCCGTCAGGAAGTGAAGAGCGAGAAGAGCCTGAGTTCATACCCGCATCCCTGGCTGATGCCGGATTTCTGGCAGTACCCGACGGTGTCGATGGGCCTGGGTCCCATGATGGCCATCTATCAAGCGCGCTTTCAGCGTTACCTGGAGCATCGCGGTATCGTGCCCGAGTCCGATCGCAAGGTCTGGGCCTTCCTCGGCGACGGCGAAATGGACGAGCCCGAATCGATGGGCGCGATCACGATGCCGGTGCGCGAGAAGCTCGACAACCTCGTCTTCGTCATCAACTGCAATCTGCAGCGCCTCGACGGTCCGGTGCGCGGCAACGGCAAGATCATCCAGGAACTGGAAGCGGCCTTCCTCGGTGCCGGCTGGAACGTCATCAAGGTGGTCTGGGGCTCGCGCTGGGATCCGCTGCTGGCGCGCGATACCAAGGGACTGCTGCGTCGCGTGATGGAAGAGTGCGTCGACGGCGAGTACCAGAACTTCAAGGCCAAGGGCGGCGCGTACACGCGCGAGCATTTCTTCGGCAAGTTTCCTGAATTGAAGGAAATGGTCGCGACGATGTCGGACGAGGAGATCTGGCGTCTGAACCGCGGCGGCCACGATTATCAGAAGGTCTGGAACGCCTACAGCGCCGCCTCGAATCACAAGGGCCAGCCGACCGTCATTCTCGCCAAGACCGTGAAGGGTTTCCTGATGGGACGCTGGGGCGAGAGCCAGAATCCGACGCACCAGCAAAAGAAGCTCGATGACGAGGCGCTGCGCGAATTCAGCAAGCGCATCTTCATCGATGTGTCGGAGGAAGAACTTGCGGCGGCCGCGTTCAAGCGTCCTGCCGACGACAGTACCGAAATGAAGTACCTGCGTGAGCGCCGCAACCTGCTGGGCGGCTCGCTGCCGGCGCGCCGCATGACGGCGCCCGCGCTCACCGTGCCGTCGCTCGACGCCTTCGATGCGCTGCTGCAGAGTTCGGGCGATCGCGAGATCTCCACGACCATGGCGCTGGTGCGCATCCTGCAGGTGCTGATCAAGGACAAGAACATCGGCAGGAACGTCGTGCCGATCATTCCCGACGAAGCGCGCACCTTCGGCATGGAAGGCATGTTCCGCCAGATCGGCATCTACTCGTCGATGGGCCAGCTGTACACGCCGCAGGATTCCGACCAGCTGATGTTCTACAAGGAAGACAAGAAGGGTCAGATCCTCGAAGAGGGCATCAACGAAGGCGGTGCGCTGTCGTCGTTCATCGCCGCGGGTACGGCGTACTCGAACCATGGCGTGAACATGGTGCCGTTCTACATCTTCTATTCGATGTTCGGTTTCCAGCGCGTCGGCGACTACATCTGGGCGGCCGGCGACAGCCAGGCGCGCGGCTTCCTGATCGGCGGCACGGCGGGTCGCACGACCCTGGCCGGCGAAGGTCTGCAGCATCAGGATGGCCACAGTCATCTGCTGTCGTCGACGGTGCCGAACTGCGTTTCCTACGATCCGACGTTCGCCTACGAACTCGCCGTGATCGTGCAGGACGGCATGCGCCGCATGTATGCCGAGCAGGAAGACATCTTCTATTACATCACCTGCATGAACGAGAACTACCTGCACCCGGCGATGCCGAAGGGCGCGGAGCAGGGCATTCTCAAGGGCATGTACCTGCTGCAGTCGGGCGGTCGCGGCAAGGTACGCGTCAATCTGCTGGGTGCAGGCACGATCCTCAACGAAGTGATCAAGGCGGCGGAGATTCTCGAAAAGGACTACGGTGTTCCGGCCGACGTGTTCAGCGTGCCGAGCTTCTCCGAACTGCGCCGCGAAGCGCTCGACGTGGAACGCAGCAATCTGCTGCACCCCGATCAGCCGGCGAAGCAGCCGTATGTGCGCGAGTGCTTCGGCGATCGCACGGGCCCGTTCATCGCCGCGAGCGATTACATGAAGATCCTGCCCGATCAGATCCGCCAGTGGGTCCCCGGCCGCTACGTCGTGCTCGGCACCGACGGCTATGGTCGCAGTGACTCACGCGCGCAGTTGCGTCATCACTTCGAAGTCGATGCCCCGCACATCGTGCTGGCTTCGCTCAAGGCGCTGGCGGACGAAGGCAAGTTCGACATGGCGACCGTGAAGGCCTGCATGAAGAAGTACGGCATCGATGCCGACAAGCCGAATCCGGTGACGCAGTGAGCGCTGGCGCGCTCATGGCTGCTGGTCAACTGGCTGGCTGGCAAGCTGGCCAGAACAGACAGCAAATCTTCTTCTCATTGTATTTTCCTGGCCGACAGCCAGTTGCCAGTAGCCAGTAGCCATTTCCAATGTCTCAACAAATTACCGTTCCCGATCTCGGCGATTTCCACGACGTTGAAGTCATCGACGTCCTCGTCAAGCCCGGCGACAGGATCGATGTCGACACGCCGCTGCTGACGCTCGAAACCGAGAAGGCCACGATGGATGTGCCGTCGACCGTGACGGGTGTCGTGAAGTCCGTGGTCGTGAAGAAGGGCGACAAGGTGTCCAAAGGCAGCGCCGTCCTGGAACTGGAGGCAATGGATCGGGAATCGGGAGCCGGGAATCGGGAATCGGCAGAGAAGCCCGAGACCACGGCGTCTGCAGCGGCTTCGGCTGCACCGGCTCCGACCGAATCACGAATCACGAATCACGACTCACCTCCCTCCGACATCCTCATTCCAGACCTCGGCGACTTCCACGATGTCGAAGTCATCGACGTGCTCGTGAAGCCCGGCGACACGATTGCCGTCGACACGCCGCTGCTCACCCTCGAAACCGAGAAGGCGACGATGGATGTGCCCTCGACCGGCGCCGGCGTGGTGAAGAGTATTGCGGTCAAGAAGGGGGATCGCGTCTCCAGGGGCAGTATCGTGCTGACGCTGGAGGCGGGTGCGGAAGCGAAGGCGCCGGAGAGCAAGCCGCAGCCTGTTCCGGCAACGCCCGCATCGGCACCGAAGCCCGCTGCGCCGGCGCCTGCAGCGGCTGCGCCCGCACCGCGTCCTGCGCCGGCATCGTCGACGCCGGCGGCGATCGACGAAGCCGGCTTCTCGCGCGCCTATGCCAGTCCCTCGGTCCGTCGCTTTGCGCGCGAACTCGGTGTCGATCTGGGGCGCGTGAAGGGATCGGGCCTGAAGGGCCGCGTCACACCGGAAGACGTCAAAGGCTTCGTGAAGCAGGCGCTGAGTTCCGGTGGTGCCGCGGGCGGTGCTGCGCTGCCGAAGATCCCGGATGTCGACTTCTCGAAGTTCGGCACCGTCGAAGTCAAACCGCTGGGCCGCATCCAGAAAATTTCCGGACCGCGACTGCAGGCGAGCTGGCTCAATATTCCCCACGTCTGGCAGATGGACGAGGCGGACATCACCGACCTCGAGTCCGAACGCAATCGACTGAAGGACGAGGTGGCGAAGCGCGGCATCAAGCTCACGCCGCTCGCGTTCATCCTGCGCGCCTGTGTGAAGGCGCTGCAGGAATTTCCGGCCGTCAACACTTCGCTCGACGGCTCGGGCCAGAACCTGGTGTTCAAGAAGTACATCCATCTCGGCTTCGCTGCCGACACGCCGAACGGTCTGGTTGTGCCGGTGATCCGCGATGCCGACAAGAAAGACATCTACGAAATTGCCAGTGACCTCGCGACGCTTTCCGCCAAGGCGCGCGATGGCAAGCTGAGCGCCGTCGACATGCAGGGCGCGAGTTTCACAGTGTCGAGCCTCGGCGGCATCGGCGGCGTGTCGTTCACGCCGATCATCAATGCGCCGGAAGTGGCGATCCTCGGCGTGGCGCGTTCCTCGATGAAGCCCGTCTACAAGGACGGCCAGTTCGTGCCGCGACTGATTCTGCCGTTCACGTTCGCCTACGATCACCGGGTGATCGACGGCGCCGCCGGCGCGCGCTTCACGACATTCCTGGCGCAGAAGCTGGCAGATCCGAAAGGACTGCTGGAAGCGGTGCCGTGA
>CAYWHG010000091.1:12631-18286 GCA_964457865.1 uncultured Steroidobacter sp. | reverse complement strand
GAGGCACGACCATGAAGAAATTCGCGATTCACTTTGCCCTTGCGTGGATGGTGGCTTTTTGCGCCACCTCGGCCCATGCAGCAGATGACGCCAAAGCGCTCTTCGATCGATATGTGAAGCTCCAGCGCGCCTTCGATCCTGCCGCGGCCGATCTCTATGCGGACGATGCGGTCATCAGGAACAAGCGGATATATCCGACCGGCCAGGTCAGGGAACTCACGTTCCCCGCTGCCCAATACAAAGCGCTCATCAGGCAGTCCATGCCGCTGGCGAAGGCGCAGGGGGATACCAATTCGTACTCCGACATCACGTTCACGAACGAGGGCTCTGGAGTGCGGATCCGGGCCACGAGATTCTCGAATCTGAAGAAGTATTCGAGTCCCATCTCGTTGCTGGTTGCGCCCGGAATGGACGGGAGATGGCTCATCCGCGAGGAACTCTCGGAATCCAGGCCCTGAACATGAGTGATTCGCAAACGTACTACCACGGCACGAAGGCCGAGCTGAAGGTAGGTGACCTGATCGAACCGGGCCATGCCTCCAACTATGGCAAACGGAAGCAGGCGAACTTCGTTTACCTGACTGCCACCCTGGATGCGGCGATCTGGGGAGCCGAGCTGGCCGTTGGTGCTGGTGATGGGCGGATCTACATCGTGGAGCCGACCGGATTCATCGAAGATGATCCAAACCTGACGAACAAGCGATTTCCGGGAAACCCTACGAAGTCATATCGCACCCGGGATCCCATCCGCATCCTTGGTGAGATTGCCGAGTGGCAGGGGCACTCGCCCGAGCGGCTCAAGGAAATGCGCGATCACCTTGAGAGCCTCAAGCAACGTGGGATCGAGGCCATTGAAGAATGAGCGCGCATGTC
The DNA here is from genome assembly GCA_964457865.1 of uncultured Steroidobacter sp. Classification (GTDB taxonomy): domain Bacteria; phylum Pseudomonadota; class Gammaproteobacteria; order Steroidobacterales; family Steroidobacteraceae; genus Steroidobacter. The sequence continues at coordinate 17,413 of CAYWHG010000091.1, read as the reverse complement.
AGGAGCGAATCATGATCAGCGGCGGTTGCTTCTGTGGACGCGTGCGATACCGGATTGCTTCACCGCTGCGATCGGGTCGAAGCTGTCACTGTTCCCGTTGCAGAAAGGCATTCAGTGGCGCCGGCTCTGCGTATGCGGAAGTGACGCCGGGTTCCTTCGCCTGGGTTGCCGGCGAAGACAATCTGAGTCGCTTTGAAACCGCGCCCGGCTGGGGCCTGTGCTTCTGTCGCAGTTGCGGCAGCACGCTGTGCGGCATGGCTTCCGGAAACGTGCACGGCATAACGCTCGGCAGCGTCGATGGCGATCCGGGTGTGCAGATCGAGATGCACATTTTCGTCGGGTCCAGGGCACCGTGGGATCACATCGGCGGACCGGCGCCGCAATACCACGAGTTTCCTCCGGCGCTGCCGGGTTGATGAATCTTCAGTCCAGGTGCGCGCTCACGGCAGCGCGAACGCCTGGAGTTTCGCCGGCACACCGCCGCCGCCGGTGGCCACGACGACGTACTGTTTTCCCTTGAACTCGTAAGTCATCGGCGTGCCATAGGGCGGTTCGCTCATGCGGTGTTCCCACACGACGGCGCCGGTTTTCTTGTCGAAGGCGCGCATGAAGAACTCCGTGGTCGAGTAGCCGGGGCCGTCCGGTCGTGTCTGCACCTGGTTCACGAACAGCAGCGACTTCGTCACCAGCGGACCGCCGCTCGACAGGAAGGTATGGCTCGATGCGCCGAGCGGCGGCAGCTTGAGATCCTTGAGCAGCGGATGATCGCGCGGGCCGTCGCCGTGCGCGACCTGCCAGGCGATCTCGCCCTTGTTGAGATCGATGGCGGTCACGACGCCGTAAGGCGGCTTCAGCAGCGGCAATCCCTGCGGACCGGGCGGTCCGACGGTGTTCTGGATGAAGTACGCCGATTTCTGTTTCGCCGGATCGCCTTTCACGAGCGCGCCCAGCGACAGGATGTTGGCAGACTCGAGAAACAGATAGCCCGACTCCGGATCGAAACCCGAGCCGCCCCAGTTGGCACCGCCTGCGGCGCTCGGCACCTGCAGCACCCCTTTCCTCCCGTTTTCGCCCACCACCGTCGGCGGCGTGAAGAGCGGGCCGAGCGTGTACTCGCTGACGATCTTCAATGCTTCGGCGCGCAGCTCGGGAGTGAAGTCGATCAGATCGTCGAGCGTGATGCCCTGGCGTGCGAAGGGCGGCGGTCGCGTCGGAAAAGGCTGCGTGGGTGACGTCTTCTCGCCCGGCACCGTGGACTGCGGCACGGGACGTTCTTTGATCGGCCACACCGGCTTGCCGGTCGCACGATCGAACACATACGTGAAGCCCTGCTTGCTGACCTGCGCGATCGCCTTGATGCGCTTGCCGTCGACCGTGATGTCGGCGAGCGTGGGTGCCGCGGGAAAGTCGTAATCCCACAGCCCGTGATGCACGCCCTGGAAATGCCAGGCGAGTTTGCCGGTCTGCGCCTCGATGGCGAGCAGGCTCTCGGCGTAGAGATTGTCGCCGTGGCGCTCGCCGCCGTAGTAGTCGTTCGTCGGCGTGCCCGTCGGCACGTACACCAGACCCAGTTCAGGATCGGCGCTCATCGGCGCCCAGGCATTGGTGTTGCCGGAATATTTCCAGGCGTCGTTCTCCCAGGTCTCGACGCCCGGCTCCTTGTCCTGCGGCACCGTGTGGAAGATCCATTTCGGCGCGCCGGTACGGACGTCGAATGCCTGGATATGTCCTGCCGGCATTTCCGGCGACGTGGGCCGATCGAACACGGTACAGCCGACGACGACGACATCGCCGACAATCATCGGCGGCGCATTGAATCCCACCATGCGGCGCTGCTCGTCGCTGCGGATCAGTGCGGCCTGCAGGTCCACGCGACCCTCGTTGCCGAAGGAGGCGATCGGCTTGCCGTTGGAGGCGTCCAGCGCGATGAGCTGGCCGACGCCGGTGGCGATCAGGATGCGACGGTCGCGCCGATTGCCGATCTTGCCCTCCCAGTACGCGACGCCGCGATTCTGCCAGCCGCTGTTCGCAGGCCGGCGGCCGGCGGTGTATGCCTGCGGATCGAAAACCCACAGGGTCTTGCCGCTGGCCGGATCGATCGCGGCCACCTGGCTGAAGCCGGTGCTGGTGTAGAGCACACTGTCGATCATCAGCGGCGTCGGCTTGAAGTAGCCGGGACGTTCCTTCGTCGTGCCGCCGGCGAGCAGCGCATCGTCGGGACTCGACCAGCTCCATGCGGACTGCAGCGACGACACATTGCGCGCATCGATCTGTGCGAGCGGCGAATACTTGTCGCTGCCGGCACTGCCGCCGTAATGGCGCCATTCGCTGCGCGAGGATTCAGCGCCCGCGGCGACAGGCAGCAGACAGAGGCTGACGAGCGTAAGCGTACGAAGCTGCATGTATTCCCCCGCCCCCATTCGTCGTTCGTTTGTCGTTCGAATGCAGCGGCTCGTCGTCGGCCGCCTCGTAATCTCAGAACTTCAGCATGATCTCGATCGCCGCCTTCAGCTCGGCATCGCTGCAGTCGGTGCAGGTGCCCATCGGCGGCATGGTGTTGAGGCCCTGCTTCACGTTCTGGACCATCGTGTCGACACCATTGGTGAGTCGTGGCGTCCAGTCGCCCTCGATACCGGTGATCGGGGCGCCGTTCCAGCCCGTGCCGTGACAGGCGCCGCAGAAGGACTGATAGATCTGATCGCCGCTGCGCTGCGTGGCCGGCGTGGTGGCAAAGGCGAGGAGAATCGCGGCGACGCCGAGAATGCAGGCAGGAAAACGCAACATGGCGCCAGTCTAAACAGCGCGACGGCGCGATCGGGCGGTCTTTACGTTCGTTTACTCAACGATCACGACCTGGCCGTTGGTGGCGATCGAGCCCGAAGAAAAGGAGTAGACGCCGGGGATGGCGGTGTTGCCGGCTGCCGCATCGCCTGCGGCTTCGAGCTGTGCCCGCTGCATGCGCAGGCCGGCGCGTCGCATGACCAGGTCCCGTTCCTGCAGCTCACGATAGGTCCTGAGCTGCTCGGGCGTGAGAATGTGCGAGACCGCGTCGCGTGCACGTTCATACGATTGTGCGCTGCGTTCGATCTGTTCTTCCTGCCAGGTCAGGCGTTCGGCCGGTGTCATGGTGTTGAAGTCGCGCGAGGTCGCTTCGAGGCGGCGCTCTTCGGTCGTCTGTCGCTCGAACTGCGCCAGCGCATCGCGCAGCGGTGCACGCTGATCGCCGCGCAGCGGCAGGCCGGCGCCGTCGAGTTCACTGGCCAGTTGCCGCACGCGCATGCGTGCACCCATGGAATTCTGATAGTCCTGCCACTGTTGCATCCCGTTGTTGCCCAGCAGGGCGCCAATTTCCTTCAGGTCGTCGCGCTGCCGCTGCTGCATGGCCTTCTGCATCTGCGCGATCTCGGCCTGCGTGGGCTGCTTGTCTGCGGAGAACGGCGCGAGGTTCTCCATGTTGCGCAACTGCTGCTCCACCAGCAGATCGAGCAGGCGGTCGGCCTGTTCCTGCGAAATATTCAGTTCGCGGGCGAGGTCCGGATGCGCCTGCTGCAGGCCGAAGCGATGCTGGGTGCGCATCGCCTGACGATATTCCGGATCGCGCAGCAGTTCGCGTTGCCGGTCGACGAAGCGCTGGCGCATCTGTACCGGGCGTTCCGGGGACATCGCGGCGGGTGGATCGGGACGAATGGCGGCCGTGGTGACAGGCGGTGTCCTGCCGATTTCCCATCGTGCCGTCGGCGGTTCGACCGGCGCGGGAACGAACGGGTTTCGCAGCGGCGGTTGCTCAAGTGTGGCGATGCGCGTCTGCAGTGCCTCGCTGCGTTGACGTTCGGCGGCGAGCTGCGAATGGAAGTAGGCAGCGGCGCTGCCGCCGCCGAGGGTGGTGAGCGTGAGGATCAGCAGCGCCTTGTTCATGACGGCTCCTATCCTTCTGGTGAGACTGGATCCCCGCCTGCGCGGGGATGACGGACTATCTGCTTGCGCGGAGTCAGCCCGCGTCCTGCTTCGCCACTTCCCGGCGCAGTTCGCGCAGCTTCATCTTGATCGTCGCTGCATTGGTCGGGCCCATGCGCAGCAACAGCTTCTGACCCGCCGAACGCTCTTCGAGCGTGGGGTCGGCGAATTCGTAGAACACGCCGGGCTGCGTCAGCTTCACCGGGCCATCGACTTCCGGCGTCTGCAGCAGATGATCGATGACTTCGATGAGCCGGTTGTTGAAGTAACTGTCGGGATACCCGAGTTCGCTGTAGGCCTGCTGGAACAGAGGGTAATAGCGCTTGTAGAGCGCGGCGATCTGCCGCGTATCCGTGCCGCGCACGAGCGTCATGATCGGCGCATAGCGTGCATGGTTCTGCTCGCTCAGCGTCAAAGACTCATCCTGGCCATCGACGACGGGCAGTCCGCCGGTCGGCTGCACGGGCCACATCTGTACGGAGGTTTTCTTGCGCGGCAGGTTGTCGATCGTCACCACCACGTGGCGGACGATGTCCTTCGGCACCAGGAACTGATCGATCGCATTGCCGAAGATGCCGGACAGCGAGTCATGCACGGCGCCATCGCTGTTGCCGAGGGCCGGCAGCGGCGGCGCATTCGATGTGCCGGCGTCGATCGGATAGTTCGCGGGCCTATCCGTCGCGGTGGCGACCGGCGCCGGCTGCACCTGTTCGGCAACCGGCACCTGTTCCTCGTGTTTGCGACCGTAGTAGAGCGCGGCGGCGAGCCCCGCCACGACCACGATGGGAATGCCCCACCAGAGATACTTTTTCGAGTCCTCTTCCACGC
>CAYWHG010000091.1:3424-12531 GCA_964457865.1 uncultured Steroidobacter sp. | reverse complement strand
ACGACCACGATGGGAATGCCCCACCAGAGATACTTTTTCGAGTCCTCTTCCACGCAGGCCTCCGCAGCGAATTACTTGCCGGGCTTGACGAACTTCAGCACGAAGTTGTCGGCTTCACCGATCGCAACATACTTCTCGCGATCCTGGTCGCCGAGCGCGAGCGTCGGCGGCAGCGTCCACACGCCGCGCGGCCAGTCCTTCGTGTCCTTCGGATTGGCGAGGATCTCCGACTTGCCGACGTACTTGAAGCCGGCCTTCTCGGCGAGCGCGATCGTGTAGTCCTCGCGCACGTAACCGTTCTGAGCTTTCGGATCCTGCGGCTTGTCGTTGCTGGCGCGGTGTTCTTCGATACCGAGCACGCCGCCCGGCTTGAGCGCCTTGAAGAAGGCGGCGAATACCTCATCCACCGTGCCCGCGCTCATCCAGTTGTGGACATTGCGGAACGTCACGACCAGGTCGGCCGAGCCCTCGGGCGCAATGTCGTAGCTGCCGCCGCCCAGTTCGCCGAGCTTCACCTTGCCGTAGACCGCGGCATTCTCGTCGATCTTCTTTTTCCAGCCGTCGTAATACTGCGCGGCGCGCTCGCTAGCCGCACGCGGCGAGATGGCGATGTACAGCGTGCCCTTGTCGTGCAGGTAGGGCGCGAGGATTTCAGTCCAGTAGCCGCCGCCGGGGGAGATCTCGACCACGGTCATGTCGGGCTTGATGCCGAAGAACTCCAGCTCTTCCTGCGGCTTGCGTGCGCCGTCGCGCTCGACGAGGGCGGGCGTGCGATGCGGGGACGCAATCGCCTGCGCCAGCGCGGCATCCTTCGCCAGGGCGCCGGTCAACGGCAATGCTGCCAGCGTCAGGCCGGCCATCAGAGGAACCAGTCGCGAGGGTCTCATGGTGGGAAAACTCCGTTGTTCGAATCGACCGCGTCGGGCGCGCCGACTGTACCAGAGCGAAGCCGCGCCGATGAATCGCGGCCGGGGCCGCTGACCTTTCATGACAACGCGCTGCGCTGACGGTTCCGCCGCGATTCTGGCCAGCGGGCAGGTGAAGTGACTACCATGCGTCGATCCATGATGCCGCGCCGACTCCTTGCTCCTCTGTTTGTTTCTTGCATCGCGGCAGGATCGCTGACGCCGATCCCATCGTCCGCAGCGACGGCCCGTCCCGCGCTCCAGCTGCAGGAATGCAGCTTCGCCCAGTTGCTCGGCGGCACGGCAGCGGCGCGCTGCGGCAGCCTGCAGGTTCCGGAGAATCGCGACGATCCGGGCAGTCGCAGCATCGATCTGCGTATCACGGTGATTCCCTCGTTGCGACTGCAGCCCGAGCCCGATCCGTTGCTCATCATCAGCGGCGGGCCCGGCCAGGGGGCCGGCGCGTTCTACGCCACGGCCGGCGCGGCATTCGCGGGGATCCGGCGGGATCGCGACATCCTGATCGTCGATCAGCGCGGCACGGGCGAGTCCCGGCCGCTGGACTGTCCGTTCGACAGCGATGCCGATCTGGTGATCGAGGAACCGCAGCAGCTGCGTGCGCTCGGCGAGGCGTGTCTGCAGCAATTGCCCGGCGATCCGCGCTTCTATACGACGAGCGTCGCCGTCCGCGATCTGGAGGACGTGCGCTCGGCGCTCGGCTACGAAGCGCTGAATCTCTACGGCGTCTCGTACGGCACGCGCGTCGCGCAGCACTATCTGCGTCGCTATCCGCAGCGCGTGCGCAGCCTGATCCTCGACGGCGTCGTACCCGTCGATCTGGCGCTCGGCCCCGACATCGCGCTGCGTGCCCAGGCGGCGCTCGATGCGATCTTCGAGCGCTGCGCCGCCGACAGGTCGTGCGATGACACGTTCCCCCGCGTTCGCGAAGAGTTTCAGTCACTGCGGGCGAAGCTCGAACGCGAGCCCGTCGCGACGCGGCTGCCCGATCCGGCGACGGCGCAGCCGGTCGATGCGAAGTTCGGCAACCTGCATCTCAATGCGGCCGTGCGCCTGCTCACGTACAGCGACGAAACCGCGTCGCTGCTGCCGCTGCTCATTCATGAGGCGCAGTCCGGACGGCTCGATCCGCTGGTGGCGCAGTACCTGATGATCGAGCGGACGATGGACCTGCAGTTCGCGTACGGCATGCACTTCGCCGTCGTCTGCAGCGAGGATGCGCCCCGCTGGGACCAGGCAGGGATTTCCAATGCGGCATTGAGTGCCACCTATCTCGGAACGAATTTCATGCAGGGCATGCGCGCCGTCTGCGACCTCTGGCCCCGCGGCATCGTCGACGAAGGCTTCAATGCCGAGTTGCGCAGCAACGTGCCGACGCTGCTCCTGTCGGGCAGCAACGATCCCGTCACGCCGGCCGCGTATGGCGAACGTGCACTGAAGTCGTACGCGAACGGCCGGCATCTCGTGCTGGAAGGGCAGGGGCACGGCCAGCTCGCGACCGCCTGCATGCCGCGGCTGCTGGCGAACTTCGTCCGCAGTGCCGACGCGACACGCTTGGACACGGACTGTCTCAAAGGTGTGCGTGCAGCGCCGTTCATGCTGTCGCCGGTGGCGACGGAACCATGAGATTCAGGTGATAGTAGTGATGAGGTGATGAGGTGAAGTGCAACCGATTCCGGATGGTGCCCGTGGCGACTCTTCCGCGTCATCACCTCATCACGACATCACTTCATCACTTCGCGCAGCGGCCATGATCCTTGTCGACCAGATCAGCAAATCCTTCGGCACCGTGCAGGCCTTGCACGATGTGTCGTTCACGGCGCAGGACGGTCGCATCACCGGTCTGCTCGGGCACAACGGCGCGGGCAAGTCCACGACGCTGCGCATTCTCAGCACCGTGCTGCGCGCCGATACCGGCCGCGCCACGGTCGACGGACACGATTGCGCCACCGACTCGCTGCGCGTGCGTCAGTCGCTCGGCGTGCTGCCGCATGCCAGCGGTCTGTATGTGCAGCTCACCGGGCGGGAGAACATCGAGTATTACGCGCGTCTGCACGGCATGAAGGGCGCGGCGCTCAGGACGGCCTGCGACGGCATGATCGAACGGCTCGGGATCGGTGCCGTGGCCGGTCGTCGCGCCAAGGGCTACTCGCAGGGCGAACGGCTCAAGGTGGCGCTGGCGCGTGCGCTGATCCACACACCGCGCACTGTCATCCTCGATGAGCCGACCAACGGCCTCGATGTGAATGCCGTGCGCATGCTGCGCGAGATCATTCGCGAGCTGCGCAGTGCCGGCTGCTGCGTGCTGTTCTCCAGTCACGTCATGCAGGAGGTGGCCGCATTGTGCGACGACATCGTCATCATCGCGCAGGGCCGGATGGCGGTACGCGGCACGCCCGATGAAATTCTCGCCGCGCTCGGCACCGATGATCTGGAAGAAGCCTTCGTGCGCGCGGCAGCGGGCGAGGCAGGCGCATGAGCGCGATCGCGACGGTCTTCCGCAAGGAAGTGCTGGAGAACCTGCGCGACCGGCGCGTACTGTTCTCGGCCTTCTTTTTCGGTGTGCTGCTGGCGCCGGCCATCTTTGCACTGACGACGACGCTCGCTTCCAACCGCGCCGTGCGCGATCAGGAGCAACCGCTCAAGTTGCCCGTGATCGGCGCCGAGCGGGCACCGAACCTGATGCGCTTCCTGGAAGAGCAGGGCGTGCGGATCGAGTCGGTGACGATTGCGACCGACCAGGCCGCCGGAAAGGTGCGCAACGGCGAGCACGAACTGATCCTGATCGTGCCCGAGCACTACGCCGAGCAGTTCCGCAAGGGCGAGCACGCGCGACTCGACCTGGTGGTGGATACGTCCAATACCCGCGCCTCGGGCACGACCGAACGTGCGCGTCGGCTGCTCGAAGCCTACGGCCAGCAACTCGCCGCGCTGCGTCTTCTGGCGCGCGGCGTCAGTCCCGCGGTCGTCGCGCCGGTCGATGTGCGTGCAGTCGACGTCGCCACGCCGGCGGGCCGGTCGCTGATCATCCTGGGAATGATGACTTACTTCTGTTTGATGGCGATGCTGGTCGGCGGTTTCTATCTGGCGATCGATACCACGGCCGGCGAGCGCGAACGCGGCTCGCTGGAACCGCTGCTCGCCTTGCCGGTGACACGTCGACAACTGATCTTCGGCAAGATCCTCGCCACCTGCGCGTTCATGGCGGTATCGCTGTTCCTGACGTTGGTCGCGTTCTCGATCGCGCTCGAATTCGTGCCGCTCGAAGCGCTCGGCATGTCCGCCAACTTCGGACCGCGGGTCGTGCTGGCCATTTTCTGCGTCATGGTCATGTTCGTGCCGCTCGGCGCGGGACTCATGACGGTCGTGGCCTCCTTCACCCGCAGCAATCGCGAAGCCCAGACCTGGCTGTCGGTGGTGCTGATGATTCCGCTGGTGCCCATCATGTTTGCGGTGGTCAGCGGCACCCGTCCCAGCACCGCGCTCATGACGATTCCGAGCATGAGCCAGCATCTGCTGGCCACCGCACTGATGCGGGGCGATGCCGTCGATCCCCTGCACGTTGCGGTGTCGGCGCTCACCACGCTTGGGACCGGTTTGTTACTGATCGCCCTTGCCGCGCGACTCTATCGACGCGAATCCCTTCTCGGCTGAGCGCCAGCCGTTGCGCACGCGTGCGTGCGCAATTTCTGCCGTTGCAGGCATCGCATGAGACGGTCCCTGAAATAACTACCGGAATCGTTACCAGGCACGGCGTCCGACGTCGCCTCCGTTGCCGCGACCGCGCGCATTTGAGCCTTTAATTCTGCAGGTTTTCTGCTGTCGCCAGTTGCCGTCAACCGGCATGTGCATGTGCGCAAGAAATGCACGCTGCTGTCTGGCGCTTCCGACATTTGCGGCACCACAAGCTTCTGGATTTACTCGCGCCCGTCATGCACAGCGGTGCAGCCGAAGCGGGCGGCCCACAGCGAAAGACCTTCGGTCATCACTGCGTGCATGAGTAAAGCTTCGCTTGATCGCGAAGCTCCATGTGTTTGACAAGGGCAAACCCGTTGCGAGACGGGGACGCAAAGCCACCGGTCCAGCGCAACGACCAGCGCAGGACGGCGGGGCTGCCGAAACACACAGTCGTGTCTGCACGCGCTGCGGTTTTCGATAGGCGTTCCCACTTCGCGAACGGACTGCCCCACCGACGAGGGGCTTTCTCAAATGTTCATCGCGCAGCGCAAGTTCCATCAGAACCTGCAGCAATTACTGCTGATCCTTCTTGCCACCCTGATGCTGCCGCAGCTCGCGAGCGCTGCGGTCAACAATCCGCCCGTGATCAAGGGCACGCCGGCCACGACCGCTACCATCGGCAAGGCTTACTCGTTCACTGCCACCGCGACGGATCCCGAAGGCAAGTACGTGAGCTTCGGCATCCGCAACAAGCCTGCCTGGGCGGCGTTCGATCGCTATTCGGGACGACTCAGCGGCACGCCGACCAAGGCGGGCACGTTCGCCAACATCGACATATATGCATGGGATGGTGTGAAGGGCGCATCGCTTCCGAAATTCACCATCACCGTGAAGGCCGCAGCGGCGAATCGTGCGCCGACGATTTCCGGTACACCCGCAACCTCGGTAACGGTAGGCGGCAGCTATTCCTTCAAGCCCACCGCCGCCGATGCGGATGGCAATACGCTCGGCTTTACGATCACGAATCGTCCGAGCTGGGCAACCTTCAGCACCTCGACGGGCCAGTTGAGCGGCAAGCCGACCGCCAGCAACGTCGGCACGTTCTCCAACATCGTCATTTCCGTGAGCGACGGTACCGCCAAGGCATCGCTGCCGGCATTCGCCATCGCGGTGAAGGCGGCAACGTCGAGCAACACCGCACCCACCATCGGCGGCTCGCCGACCACGGCGATCAACGCCGGCTCAGCCTATTCCTTCACGCCGACGGCCAGCGACGCCAACGGCGACAAGCTGACATTCAGCATCCAGAACAAGCCGTCGTGGGCGACGTTCAGCACGAGCAATGGTCGACTGACGGGTACGCCGAGCGCGTCGCAGGTCGGCAGCTACTCGAACATCATCATCAGTGTCACCGACGGCAAGGCGACCACGGCGCTGAAGGCGTTCGCGATCAGTGTTACCGCCGTGTCGAACGGCTCGGCCACGCTGAGCTGGACGCCGCCGACCCGCAACACCGACGGTTCTTCCCTCACGAACCTGAGCGGCTACCGGATCTACTACGGTACGAGCTCCAGCGCGATGAACCAGACGGTTCAGGTCAACAACCCGAGCGTGTCGAAGTACGTCATCGAGAACCTGTCGCCGGCGACCTACTACTTCGCCGTGAAGGCCGTCACGTCAGGCGGCGCGGAAAGCGCGCTGTCGAATACGGCGAGCAAGACGGTCAGGTGACGGGAGATTGGCGCTGCCGGGGCCGGCTGAGGCCGGCCCCGGAGTGTCAGGCTGAAGCCTGACCCACAAGCAGAACGCGAGCCCCTGACTCTTCCTGTGGGTCAGGCTTTCCCGCGGGGACTTCCTTCGGTCGTAGCCTGACTTCCGCCGCGTACCTATTGCGCGGCCGAAAGGGGAACGGGTAGCTTCGCTGGCACTTCAGCCGTGCCGGAGCCGCTCATGTCACTCCAGGGAAAAACCCTCTTCATCACGGGCGCCTCGCGGGGCATCGGACTGGCGATCGGCATTCGCGCCGCACGCGACGGCGCCAATGTCGCCATCGCCGCCAAGACTGATCAACCGAATCCGAAGCTGCCCGGCACCATCCACTCCGCCGCGGCGGAGATCGAGGCGGCTGGCGGCAAGGCCTTGCCGATGCAGGTCGACATCCGCGACGAAAACGCGGTCGCCGAGGCCATGAAGAAGACGGCCGAGCGCTTCGGCGGCATCGACATCCTCATCAACAATGCCAGCGCCATTTCCCTGACCGGGACGCTCGCAACGCCGATGAAGCGGTTCGACCTCATGTTCGGCGTCAATGTGCGCGGCACCTTCGCCTGTTCGCAGGCCGCCATTCCCTATCTGCAGCAGTCCGCGCAGGCCGGACGCCAGCCGCACATATTGAATCTGTCGCCGCCGCTGAGCATGAAGCCGCGCTGGTTCGGGCCGCACGTCGCCTACACGATGGCGAAGTACGGCATGAGCATGTGCGTGCTCGGCATGGCCGAAGAACTGAAACCGCAGGGCATCGGCGTCAATGCGCTGTGGCCGCGCACGGTGATCGCCACCGCCGCACTCAACCTGATTCCGATGGCGAATGCGCAACTGGGCCGCAAGCCGGACATCATGGCGGATGCCGCGCATGCCGTACTGACGCGCGATCCGCGGCAGTGCACCGGCAATTTCTTCATCGACGACGAAGTGCTGCAGCAGGCGGGCGTGAAGGATCTCGATCCGTACGCGGTGACGCCGGGCAACCGCAATCTGCTGCCGGATCTGTTCGTCGATTGACGATGTCACACGGGCTTCATGCAGATCGCGGAGAGTTGCAGCATTGAGTCGAATCGATCCATCGGAACCCGATGACACAGAATCTCGCGGTCATTGCGCTGGCATGTCTCTGCGGAGCAGCAATGGCTGATGCCGCGCCCTGGCGTACGCTCGATGGCGCAGCCCCGATCGTCATTGCCCATCGTGGCGCCTCCGGCTACCGGCCGGAACACACGCTCGCCTCCTATCGCCTCGCCATCGAGCAGGGCGCCGACTTCATCGAGCCCGACCTGGTCGCCACGCGCGACGGTCACCTGATCGCGCGGCACGAGCCGATGCTGGACGAGACGACGGATGTCACGACGCGCTCCGAGTTCGCCGACCGGCGCACGACGCGCATGCTCGACGGCAAACCGGTCACGGCCTTCTTCGCCAGCGATTTCACGCTCGCGGAAATCAGGACACTGCGCGCGCGACAAGCGAATCCGGCGCGCTCGAAGGACTACGACGGGCAGTTCGGGATTCCGACGCTCGAAGAAATCCTGCAGCTCGCGACGAGCGAATCGATAGCGCGCCGGCGCACGATCGGCATCTACCCGGAAACGAAACATCCGGCGTTTCATCTGGCGCTGCAGCTGCCGCTGGAAGATCGATTGCTCGACGCGCTGCGTCGCCACGGTCTCGATCGCGCGGGCGGTCCCGTGTTCATTCAATCCTTCGAAAGCGCCAACCTGCAGTACCTGCGCAGCCGGACACAGTTGCCGCTGGTGCAGCTCCTCGATGACGGGGCGCTGCTGTACGACGACACGGGCAGGAGCGTGATCGGCGTGAACATCCCGCAGTACGACGATCCGCGCGGCGGCCAGCCGCCGCGACAGTTCGGCGACATCGCCACGTATGCGAATGCCATCGGACCCTGGAAACGGCAGATCCTGCGCGACCTGCGTGAAACACGACTGCTGCAGACCACCGTGATCGAACAGGCGCATGCGGCGGGCCTGAAAGTCCACACTTATACCTTTCGCAGCGAACCAGCGACGCTGGCGCCGCAGTACGACAACGATCCGCTGCGCGAGTACCGGCAGTTCTATGAACTCGGCATCGATGGAGTGTTCTCGGATTTTCCGGACGTCGCGCTGCGCGCCCGCGGCTCGCTGCGCTGAGCCTCAGCGAAGATTTCCTCCCACCGCTCGACCCAGCAGCACACATGCGAGAACCCCTCGAACTGCAGCGCACGCGCTGACGGATAGCGTGTGAAGTAGCGCGCCGTCGTTGCAATGGGCACGACGCCGTCCTCGGTGCCCTGCAGATGCACTTCCCGCCAGGCGTGCTCGCGCGTGCTCAGCGCCGGATTCAGCGAACCGGTCAGCGGCAGGTATCCGTGATGCGCGGCCCACGCCTCGGTGTCGAGATTCGCGGCAATCGTGACGACCGCCGACACATTGACAAGTTGCTCGGCCACGAGTACGGCCAGCACCCCGCCGCCGCTGTAGCCGACGAGCACGATCTCGCGCGTCCCGTCGCCCGCCGCCTCGCGTATCGCGGCCGCGAGACTCGCGACGACCTCCGCCGAGTAGCGTTCGCTGGTCCAGATTTTTGCTTCGCAGTTCGCGTCGCGCAGTTGCTGATAGCACGGCCGGCTCACATAGATCCCGGGCGTGGATGTGCGTGCCAGCAACTGCAGCGCGAGGGGCTTGCGCGTGGTCGGATCGCGTGCGGGCTGCAGGCCGCTCGATCCCCAGGGCC
>CAYWHG010000091.1:0-3324 GCA_964457865.1 uncultured Steroidobacter sp. | reverse complement strand
GGCTTGCGCGTGGTCGGATCGCGTGCGGGCTGCAGGCCGCTCGATCCCCAGGGCCGGCCATCGCCGTCCAGGTACACGATCAACTGCGGCGAATCGGTACGCTCGCGTGCGGCCGCGTTGGCGTAGACGACATGCGTGAAGCCGCGGCCGGCGACGACGGATCGCGACAGATTTTCTGCCGCGGCCTGCCGGTCGATGCGCTGGCCGCCGGACAGGCAGCCCTGCAGCAACAGCACGAGAATCAGGCCGCCATATCGATAATGCATCGCGCCATTGCGGCGTGCCGCGCCGCCGATGTCAACCGCAAGGTCTGCGATTCCTGTGACGGTGTGTGGCATGGACTTTCGGTCCGTAGGCGCGCCGGGCGGCTGCTGTTAAACCAGCAGTGCGTTGGCACCTTGCGCAGGAATATTGCGGTTATGTCGCCACTTCTACGATCAGGTCGTGATGCGGATCACACGCCAGCATTGAAACTGCCAGCCGATGAGCGTCGAATACACGCCACACCAACGATGAATGCGCCAGCGAGGCTTCGATGACTTCCAGATCCCTGCCGACTGTCCTGCTGCGCGCGGCCTTCACGCTGGCGCCGGCCTTTCTCATCGTTGCCTCGGCCGCCACGCCTTCCGACAAGGCCGCTGCCACCAGGGGGATGATCAAACGCTCGGACCTGGAGATCGTCGACTGCCTGTTGCCGGGGCAGGTACGCCAGCTCGGCAATGCAACCTACCTGACGCAGCGCCGCCCCATCCGCACGACCGCGTCCGAGTGCAACATCCGCGGTGGCGAATACGTCGCCTACGATCGTGCCGATCTGAAGTCGGCACTGCGCATCTGGATGGATACGGCGCAGTCCGGCGATCCGGAAGCGATGACCAATGTCGGCGAGATCTACGAGCGGGGCATGGGTGTCGAACCCGACTTCACCGAAGCGGCGGCCTGGTATCAGAAAGCCGCGGACAAGAATTATTCGCGCGCCATCTTCAATCTCGGCACGCTGTACGAGCAGGGTCTGGGCGTGCCGCAGGATCAGCTCAAGGCGCTCAATCTGTATCGCCAGGCATCGGGCCTGTCGGAAGACAGCCTGATCTACACCTCGGCCGCGCAGCGCGAACAGGAGGAATTGCGCAAGGAACTGGAATCGGCAATCGGCGAGCGCGATACGCAGCTCAGCCTGCTGCAGAAGCAGTTGCAGGATCTGCAGGCTGAGTTGTCTAAGCGACCCGTCGCGCAGCAGCAGTCCGGCGACAGCAAGGAAGTCGAAGCGCTCAAGAAGTGGATCGCGCAGCTCGAAGCAGAAAAGCAGAAGAGTACCGAGCGCCTCGCGGGCATCCCGACCACGCGCTCGCCGCAGACCACGACGCAGCTCACGCAGCTGCCGGCCGTGGCCGACGAACGCACGCTCTCCGGCATGAAGTTCGGCCGCTACTACGCCGTCGTCATCGGCAACCAGAACTACCAGGCCGTCGAAAGCCTGCAGACACCGAAACACGATGTGCAGCGCGCCGCACGCGTGCTCGCCGACAAGTACGGCTTCAATGTGCAGATCCTGGAAGACGCCGACGACATCCAGATGCTGAAGGCGCTCAACGACCTGAATTCGGTCCTGAAGCCAGAAGACAATCTGCTCATCTATTACGCCGGCCACGGCGAGCGCCTGAGCAGCGGCAAGTCGCAGACGGGCTACTGGCTGCCGGTCAATGCCGACGCACCGCCGAAGGACACGTTCTGGGTGCCGAACGAACAGATCACCGGACACCTGAGCCGTCTGCCGGCGAAGCGCGTGCTCGTCGTCGCCGACTCGTGCTACGCCGGATTGCTGTCGACCGATCCGAGCTACCTGTTCATGAACGACAAGGTGAGCTACTCGAAGGACTACGTCGCCTACAAGCTGCCGAAGCGCTCGCGCCTGCTGCTGACCTCAGGCGGCGATGCGCCGGTGCTCGATCAGGGCGGCGGCCAGAACTCCGTGTTCGCGCGTGCCTTCATCGACGAACTCGAAGCGAACACCGGCATCCTCTCCAGCCCCGAACTCTTCAACCGCCTGAGCAAGCGTGTGCAGACCGCCGCCGAGAGCAACAAGTTCGTGCAGAAGCCCGAGTTCAAGTCGATCAAGGGTGCGGGGCACGAAGTCGGCGATTTCTTCTTCGTGCCGCGAAGCAAGGGATAAGATGAATAGCCACAAAAGGCGCAAAAAGCACAAAATCGGATGAGAGAAATCTTCTCTTACTTTGTGCCTTTTGCGCTTTTTGCGGCCATTCTCTCTGGTATGCGTTCTTTGCGGTTACTCTTTCAGCTCTGCGCGATTTCCCACGCGCGCGCCGCGATGTCCTGATACGCCGCCTTCGCCTGTGCCATGCGGGCATCCACGCCCTGACCGTCGACGCTGCGGCGATAGACGCCGGCGAGGATGCCGGCGGAGCGGAACAGGGAGAACACGATGAAGAACTTCCAGTCCGGGATTTCCGCGCGACCGGTGCGGCGGCGATAGCTGTCGAGGAATTCCGCTTCCGACGGAATGCCAAGCGCCGCGAGATCGTTGCCGTCGAAGCCGCGACCGCTGTTCGCCGGCATGTGATAGGGACTGCAGCAATACGCGAGATCGCCGAGCGGGTGACCGAGCGTCGACAGTTCCCAATCCAGCACGGCGACGACGCGCGATTCGGTCGGATGAAACAGCAGGTTGCCGATGCGGTAGTCGCCATGTGCGATGGTCGCTTCGTCCTGTGTCGGCAGGTGCTGCGGCAGCCACTCCATCAGGCGATCCATGGCCGGCGTTTCGTCGATGGCCGAGGCCTGATACTGCTTAGACCAGCGTGCCACCTGACGTGCCACGTAACCGCCCGGCTTGCCAAAGTCGTGTAGCCCGACGGCGCGATAGTCGACGCGATGCAGTTTCGCCAGCACCTCGTTCATCGCGTCATACATCGCCGCACGCTGCGGCGACGTGCAGCCCGGCAGCAGCCGATCCGTGAAGACGCGACCGTCGACGTAGTCCATCACATAGAACATGGTGCCGACGATGCTCTCGTCTTCGCACAGCAGGTGAACATGCGGTACCGGAACGTCGGTGTCCCGCAGTGCCTTCAGGACCTTGTACTCGCGATCCACCGCATGCGCCGAGGGCAGCAACTGCCCCGGCGGCTTCTTGCGCAGGACGAAGGCACGATCCGCCGTCTGCAGATGAAACGTCGGATTCGAGAAGCCGCCCTGGAACTGGCGCACGAGCACGTCGCCACCGAAGCCGTCGATGTGCGCCGACAGATACTTCGTCAGCTTCGCCTCATCGAGGCGGTTGTTCTCGAGCACCGGTACGAGTACCGC
>CAYWHG010000090.1:13049-18334 GCA_964457865.1 uncultured Steroidobacter sp. | reverse complement strand
AACGGCGCGAAGGGGTCGAGTCGTGGCTGCGGAGCGGCGACTTACGAAGCGCAGGGAGCTCAGGGCGAACGGACCCTTCGACAAGCTCAGGGCGAACGGACTAAGGCGTAATTCTTACTCCGTTCGTGCTGAGCCCGGTCGAAGCACTCCGGATCTTGCGACCGTCCATGGAATCGCAGGGCGAACGGAGAAGGAAGATCCGTTCACCCTGCGCCCTGAGTCTGACGAAGGTCGAAGCGCGTCAGCTAACCGGCGGCCCGTCGTTCCCCGAAAGTTGCGACGTTGTCGGCAAGGAACTGCTGCGCGCGTCGATACTCGCGCGAGATGCGGTCGCCAAGCTCCTTCAGGCGAGCCATGCCTGCAGCGGGCGCCTCTGTTTCGAGTTCCTGGGCCAGATCGTGCAGTGCCTGCGCGTGGATGTTGGCAGCGGCACCCCGCAACCTGTGCGCTGCGCGGGCGACGATGTCGCGATCGCTGACGGCCAGCGCGTTGCCCATCTCGGTCAGGATCTGCACGCCGCTGCTGTGGAACGAGTCCGCCAGTTCCTGCGCGAATTCGGTATCGCCATCGACGATGGCATTCAGCGCCGCCAGATCGATCGGCGCTGTCGTCGGCTCCGAGCCCGTGGGCATTCCCGCAGGTGCCTCGCTCCCCGCAGGTCCGACGAAGCGGTCCAGCACTTCGCGCAGCCGCTCCATGTCCAGCGGCTTGGTCAGGAAGCCGTCCATGCCGGCTGCGAGACAACGTTCGAGCTGGCCCACCATGGCATTCGCCGTCAAGGCGACGACGGGGGTGTGCCGTCCGTCGATGGCTTCGATCTCGCGGATGCGCTGTGTGGCATCCAGACCATCGAGCACGGGCATCTGCATGTCCATGAGCACCATGTCGAATGATCCGCTGGCGTAGGTCTGCACGCCCTCTTCGCCATTGTTCGCCACGCGCACCGTGCAACCCAGGCGTTCGAGGAAGCGCGCCGCGACCTTCTGATTCACGACATTGTCTTCGATGAGCAGCACATGACCGCGATGCGCGCGGGCCGCAACGGCTGCCGGCTGAGCGATGGCAACGGGATCCGGTGCGCCATCGCCGCAGGCGCGATCGATGCAGGCCAGCAACTCGCGCGAACGCAACGGCTTGGCAAGCGTCGCCGACACGGCGAGCCTGGCAAGCCGTTGCGGTTCGCGACGATCGACGGCGGCGATCAGGATGCGGCGCAGCGATGCGAAGCGGGCATCGGCGGCAATGTGCGCCGCCAGCGATTCGCCGTCCATGACGGGCATGGCCTGATCGATCAGCACGGCGTCGAACGGCGAAGCTCCGTGCAGACTCGCAGCAAGCCGCTGCAGCGCTTCTGATCCCGACGCCGCACCCGCAACCTCATGTCCTGCGGCAGTGAGAATGTCCGTCATGACCCGGCGCTGCTGCGCGTGGTCGTCGACGACCAGGATGCGCCGCCCGCTGCGCTGCGCGGCCGGCGGTACGGTGCAGTCGGCATCAGCCGGCAGCGGCAACTGGAACCAGAAGCGCGAGCCGATGCCCGGCGTACTTTCCGCGCCCGCAGTACCGCCCATCATTTCCGCCAGTCGCTGCACGATCGACAGGCCCAGTCCCGTGCCGCCGAAATGCCGGGTCGTCGACGAGTCGGCCTGCACGAAGGGCTGGAACAGTTGCGCAAGCTTGTCGGCGGCGACGCCGATGCCCGTATCGCGCACCTCGAACCGGACCTGCGGCTGTCCGTCGATGCTCGCGATGCCGACTTCGATCGCGACTTCGCCGCTGCGGGTGAACTTGATCGCATTGCCGACCAGATTGATCAGGCACTGACGTACGCGCTGCGGATCGGCGCGCATGCGCTGCGGCACCGCCGGATGGATCTCGACGATGAGTTCGAGCTGCTTCTCCGCGGCCTGCAGCGCCATCATGCTGCCGACGTCCTCGACGTTCGAGCGCAGATCGAACTCGAGTGTCTCCACCGCCATCTTGCCGGCCTCGATCTTGGAGAAATCGAGAATGTCGTTGATGACGGTGAGCAGGGATTCGGCGCTGGAATGAATCGTCGCCGCGTAGTCGTTCTGTGTTGCGTCGAGGCTCGTATCGAGCAGCAGGCTCGACATGCCGATGATGCCGTTCATCGGCGTGCGGATTTCGTGGCTGACGTTGGCCAGGAACTCGCTCTTCGCGCGATTCGCCCTTTCGGCCGAGTCCTTCGCACGCAGTTCGGCCTCGCGCGCCTCGCGCGCGGCACTGATGTCCTGCAGCGAGCCTGACAGGCGCAGCGCGCGACCCGCCGCATCGCGTTCCGCCGTGGCGCGGGCACGGAACCAGCGATAGTCGCCGGCGCGCAGGCGCAGACGGATTTCGGCGTCATAGGGCGCGCCCTTGTCGTTGTGCGCGCGGGTCGCGGCGGCAACGACATCCTCGTCCGCCGGATGCAGGAACTCGCGCAGGAAGTTCGTCTCGGCCGGCAGTTCGTCGGCGCGGTAGCCGAGCAGTTCGATCAGGCGCGGCGAAATCCACGCCGTATCGTCGGCTTCCAGTTCCCACAGTCCGTCCTGCGTTCCATGGATCGCGCGCTCGAAACGCAGCTTCGCCTGCTGCAGCTGCTGTTCGATCAGGCGCTGGCGATGAATGTCGTGCATCGAGCCGGCGACGGTGATGGCGCGACCGTCGCTGTCGCGCTCGGCCGTGCCCTTGACGCGGAACCAGCGCAGCTCGCCCGATGCCGTATGCAGCTGGGCATCGAACTCGTAGGGCGAACCGGTCGCGATGTGCGCGTTGAAGATATCCCGCTGCCATTCGAGGTCCTCGGTCCGCTGCAGCTTCGCCAGGGATTCATCGATGCGCGCCGGCAGCGCGCCCGCTTCGAATCCGAGCAATTCATGGAAGCTCGATGAGTACCAGGCGAGGCCGGTGCGCAGGTTCCATTCGAAGTGACCTTCGGAACTCATCAGCGAGGCCCGTTCCAGGCGCCGCTTCACCTCGCGCAGGTGCTGCGATTGCTGCTGCAGCTGCTCGGCCGCCTCGACTGCCTCGGTGATGTCCCAGGAGACCCCCAACGCACCGACGACGGTCCTGCGCTCATCGAACAGCAGACGCGCATGATTCTGCAGATGCGCCAGGCGGCCGTCGTCGCGGTACAGACGATAGCGATAGCTCACGGTGTCGCTGCCGTCGGCGATCGCGGCTGCGATCGCGCGCGGGAAGGTGTCGGCGTCTTCGGGATGCAGTCGATCGCGAATGATGCTGAGCGGCGCGGGCCCGGACTCGCCGCGATCCAGCTCCCAGTTTTCGCGCCACAGGAAGCGCTGATTGACGATGTCCATTTCCCATGAGGCGATGCCGGCCGTTCTGGTCGCAATGTTCAACCGGTCGCGCAGGGCGCGTTCCTCGGCCGTCTGCCGGCGCATCAGCTCGGTGGTGTGCACGTCGCTGGTGATGTCGCGTGTCGCACCGATCAGTCGCAGGGCGCGTTTGAGCGGATCGCGCTCGAGGCGCGCGTACGCCTGCATGTAGTAAGTCCTGCCATCGCGTTCGACCCGGAACTGATAGGTGCAGTCTTCTTCCCCCGCGCGGCCAGCGCGCTCGACCGTCTGCTGGATGAGAAGCTGATCTTCGAGCGGCACGATCGCATTCCATGCTTCGCCGTAGGCGTCGATGGGCACCTGCTGCAGACCGAAGGCCGGCAGGCGGTTCATCATCCAGGTGAACTGCGCGCTGCGCAGATCGAATTCCCAGACTTCGATGCCTGCCGCCGCCGTCGCAACGCTCAGGCGATCGCGCAGCATGCGTTCCTCGCCTGCCTGGCGATTGAGCAGCTCGCGCGTTTCGACTTCCGTGGTGATGTCCCTGCCGGTGCCGATCAGCCGTGCGGCCCGGCCGTTTGCATCACGCAGCACATGGATGCAATCGCGAACGTGGATGGTCCTGCCGTCGCGCAGGAAGCGATACTCGTACGCGCACTGTGTCTCGCCGTCGCGGATGGTCTGTGCAATCAGTTCGCGCGCCCGGGCCCGGTCTTCCTGATTCGTATAGTGCTCGAACTCCTCGATATAGCTCGCCAGCGGCACGTCCTGCAGGCCCAGCGATGCCAGGCGGTTTTCGAACCAGACGAACGACCGGCTCGTCAGATCGTACTCCCACATCTCGATGTCGGCGGTGGACGTGGCCAATCGCAGGCGCTGCTGCATCGCTCGCAGTTCGCCGGCCGCCGACACGGCGTCGAGAGGGACAGCGATCGGCGCAGTGACCCGGGCGCGAGCAACGAGAAGGCCGACCGCGGTCGCGACGACGACCGCGAGATGCGAGCCAACCAGCCACGGCGACACGCCCAGCGCCAGCGCCGCCATCGCGATGACGACGCACACGCAGGCACCCGCCGCAAGGCGGCGTGGGAGGTTGCTTGCAGATGTGTGTGGCACTTGTTGATCCCGAATGCGGACACGGTCTTTGCCGTGGATACGGATCATCCAAGGGCACCAGGCAGATGCAACGGCAGGCAACGCGATTCCCGTCTATTCAGGGAACGCCTGTCGCGGCCATGCCGGCACCGCACTCGCCACGGCGAAAAAATGTGAGCTGACGCTCGTTTCGCCCGAGATGCCGGGTGCCGATCCCGGCAGTTCTTCACAGGGACTTCCGCACTCGATCACTGCTTCGCGTATAGGCTGCGTGCCGATAATTGCCTGCCCGATGAACCACTGGACGCGCACGCATTTCGTCATGTAGGAAGCACTTATGGAATGGCTCGGCGACATACTGGCGATTTTCGGCATCGTGATGCTCGGCTCGGCGCTGGTCGAGGCGCTCACACTCAAGTTCGTGCTCAAGCGCCGCTACGACTGGCGCTCTTCGCTGGCCTCGTTCGTCACGCTGCTCGGACGCGGCGTCACCGATCTCGTCCCGCTGGCGATCGCGATGCCGGGCGCTTACTGGCTGTACCAGCACCGGTTGTTCGAGCCCGAGCAGCTCGGCGTGGGGTCGTTCGTCATCCTCTTTCTGGGACTCGAGTTCGTGTACTACTGGTGGCATCGCATCAGCCACCGTTCGCGCTGGTTCTGGACGCATCACGCGGTCCATCATTCGCCGAACGATTTCAATCTCTCGGCAGCGTACCGTCTCGGCTGGACGTCGCGGATCATGGGCACCTATGTGATCTTCTCGCCGC
Source organism: uncultured Steroidobacter sp. (assembly GCA_964457865.1). Lineage (GTDB taxonomy): Bacteria > Pseudomonadota > Gammaproteobacteria > Steroidobacterales > Steroidobacteraceae > Steroidobacter. Next base: position 13,170 of record CAYWHG010000090.1, on the reverse strand, counting down.
TCGCCGCGATCGGTTTCGAGCCCAAGGTCATCTTCACGGCGTACAGCCTGAACCTGGCGTACCAGTTCTGGATCCACGCCGAATGGATTCCGAAACTCGGCCCGCTCGAAGGCATCCTGAA
>CAYWHG010000090.1:0-12949 GCA_964457865.1 uncultured Steroidobacter sp. | reverse complement strand
CCGCCGGGCTGGCGGCCGGATGGCGAGGGCGAGACGACGGAAGAGTTGCGTCGTCGGGCAGCGATGGAAGGCGGTGCGGCGGTGGGCCACTAGGGACAATGGCACTCACTCAAGCGTCGCTGTGGCATCAGCGAAGAAGAATCGAAGATTTCCACGGGGAACATGACCGAAGGAAATCCCCGTGGAGATTCTTGATCTTTGGATCGGCGGGGCCAGCCATTGCCGTCAGGGAGGTCTGATTTACTCCGTCGCCGCAGCGTCGAAGGTTGGCGTTCCAGTCGAAGTTTGAGATAGGTTCCGCCCCCTATGACGCCGCCCGCCCCACCGCTGCTGCCGTTCGCGCTGTATCGCATTCTCGGCAACAGCCTGCCGCCGCGGCATGGGGCCGACGAGATGCTGACGCACCTGCGCTTCACGCTCGAACACGAGCCCGATCTGCCGGACTGTCGCAAGCACTGGGTACTCAACCGCATCGCCGACGAGCGTGTGGAGCAGACCTGTATCGATCTCATCCGTCAGGCCGGGCAGGCGTACATCCGCCTGCCGTTTGAGATCACGCGCTATGCGCAGTGTTTCAACGATGTGTCCGACCTGCCGCCGGGCGTCGATCGCATCGATCCCGGCCACAGCGATCTCGCCTTCGACGCATCGAGCTTTGCGCTCGAATGGAAGTACCGGCACAAGAACCTGTATGCGATCGGAGTGAATGCGGCGCGCAACGTGGCGCTCGACGCCGGCCGGTCCATCGCGCGCTGGACATTGCCCTGGGATGCCGCCTGCTTCATTACCAGCGATGCCTGGACGCAGATTCGCCAGCTGGCGGCGAGCGATGCGGCGGCATTGCATCTCATCGTGCCGCTGGCGCGCATCCGCGAAAACGCCGCCCTGCTACGGTCGGGCACCGTTTCCGCGAGCCTCACCGAGCCGCAGATCGGCTTTCGCAACGACAGTCAGGCGCGCTTCGATGAGCGCCTGCGTTACGGCAATCTCAACAAGGCGGCATTGCTCAAGAGCCTCGGCGTCCCCGGGCCGTGGCATGCGTGGCGCTCGGCGTCGTGGGACGTGCAGCCCACGGCAATCAGTCCCGAGCGCGGACGCTTCGTGCAGGGCGCCTGGGTCGCGCGACTGGCATCGACGACGGAAGAACATATCGAGGGCAATGAGCGGCGGCGCTGGCGTTCGCGCTTCGAAGGCGTCGAATCGCTGAGTCGGCAGCTCGATGCGCGCCTCGTCGCTGCGCACAATCCGCCTGGTCGACTGCTTTGCTATGACGAGACTGCGCTCGCCGCCGGCGCCCGGCATCCGCACGCGGCCGCGCTCGTCGCGCAGGCGCGCGCTGCGTTATCCCGTCCCCTGCCCTGCGTGCGCGACAAGACCGACTGCGCCACCAGCGGCGATCCGGCCGACTACCTGAGCGTCGCGCCGTACTTCCATGTCGATGCGAGCGGCGCCGTGCGTCATCTCGACGGCGAGCGCAACGACGCCGCCATTCCCGGCACCAACGCCAGCCTCGAGAACGACCGCGCCGCGCTCGATCGACTGGTGATCGATGCCTGCACCGCGGCGCTGGCCGGCACGCTCAGCGGCGATGTGACCTTGCTCGAACACACCGCGCGCCTGCTGCGAACGTGGTTCATCGCTCCCGACACGCGCATGAACCCGCACATGCGCTTCGCCCAGGTCACGCCGGGGCCAGAGCAGACAGGCAATCCGTGGGGCATCGTCGACTTCCGCGGTTTCTGGCCGCTGCTCGACGCCATCACGCTGACCGCGCGCGCCGGCCTGCTGAGCAGCAGCGAGCAGCACGCACTGCAGGCGTGGTTCAAGGCCTTTCTCGATGACGTCGAGACCCGCGGCATCGGGCGCGAACCGAACAACGTCGCGGTGTGGCACGATCTCATCGTGGCCGCGCTGGCCGCCTTTGTCGGTCGGCACGGGCGCGCCGCCGAAGTGTTGTCCGATCTGCCGCTGCGGTTCGCCAACCAGCTCAGCGCCTTCGGCGTACCCGTGCATGAACTGCAACGCAGCCGGCCGCTGCACTACGGCCTGTTTCTCGCGCAGGGTCTGATCAACATCGCCTGGCTGGGACGGAGCCTCGGTATCGACCTGTGGAGCTACACGGCTTCGCAGCACCGAAGCATCGCCATGCTGCTGCGCTTTCTGGCGTTGAACAAGCGTCTGCTGGCCGACTATGCCGCTGAGGCGGAGCGCTTCGATGTGCGACTGGCACTTGCCTGCGCGCAGGTGCCATCCGATGCGATACACGCCGGGGCGCTGGCCGAGGTTCATTCACCGGCCGGGATTACGGACCTGCACTACGATCACCTGGGCGACGGCTCGATGCCGTGCTTCGACATGGTCAGGCCGATGCGGCATTGACGCTCATCCGCAATGGTTGCGGATCAGCGGCTGCGCCAAGGCAGCAACCTCAGAACACGTTCTTCCGCAGTTTCTTGACCGCAGAGTCCCGAGGTTTTCCCTGCTCGGGCCAGGCAGTTCCCTGACGCTTGTTTTCCAGGGCCTTCTTCATCGTTTCCGCCCAGTCGGCCTTGGGCGCACTCTTTTTCTTCGACGATTTCTTCTTGGTGGCAGCCATCATCATTGTCCTCGCGCAACTTGCTCTGCCGGCAGTGTCGCTCATTTCGGGCCGGATCGGCGTTCGGGATTTCCGTCGTGTCCGCCTGCGGGAACGTCGTCGATCTAGAATGTCGCGCCCACCGGCCTGACTCAGGAGCGCTCCGTGAAGAACCTTACGTCTGGATTGCTGTTGCTCCTGCTTTCACATGCGGCGCACGCCGAGGACAGGATCTTCGATGTGCACGTTCATGTCTGGAACGGCGAGCAGTCGGTGAAGGAATACCTGGCCCAGGTGGAAGCCGGCGGACTGCCGGTCGCCGGCTTCGGCGGCATCCACATGGCCCGCCTCGGCGAGCTGGACCACACTCGCGCGAAGAACGATGACCTGATTGCCCTGTCCAGTCGCTATCCGAAGCTGGTGCCGATTGCGTCAGTGCATCCCTACGATGGCGATGCTGCGTTCGCCGAGCTGCAGCGGCTCGCCGATCGCGGCGTGAAGGCGATCAAGCTGCATCCGCACACTCAGGGATTCGATGCAGCAGACGAACGCGTGCTGGCCGTGTGCAGGCGGGCGGGCGAGCTCGGTTTCGTCGTGCTGGTGGACAACGCGAACGTCGTACCCGGCGACAACCAGAAGCTGTTCAACCTGGCGTTGAAGAGCCCGAAGACCCACTTCGTGTTCACCCACCTCGGTGGACTCGAATTCCGCTTCTGGAACACCCTGCCGCTGGCGCGCACTGCCAGGAACCTGTTGGCAGACAACTTCCACTTCGATATCTCGGCCATCGTCGTGCTGGCGGCGGATTCGCCTCTTGAAGAAGAGTTCGTGTGGACGATGCGCAATGTCGGCATCGACAACCTGCTGCTCGGCTCGGACTTTCCGCAGCTGTCGCTGCAGCAGGCCGTCGATGCGCTGGAAAAACTCGACCTGACGAAGGAAGAGAACCGGAAGATCCGCTGGGAAAATGCCAACCGTCTGTTGTCGCTGGAACGCACCGGCGCAGCAGCGAAATGATGAGCCCGGTATCAGACCGGCGTCCGGTCGCAGACGATGACGGCATTGCGTAGTTCGTAGCCCTGCACGCCCGGATTCCAGCTCATGTCCGGCTCGCGCTTCAGTCGCACGCCGGGGACACGCAGCAGCCGTTCCAGAAAGATCCGCGACTCGTGCAGTGCGACCTGCCAGCCGGGGCAGTTATGCGCACCGTCGCCGAAGCTCATGTACCGGCCATTCTCCTTCTGCCTCGTGGCGCGGTCCGGATCGACTGCAAAGGGACACTCGCCTGTCAGTCCTTCGTCGGTGTTGATGGCACGGATGTCGATCGCATAGAGCCCGCCGGCTGGCAGCACCGTGCCGTCGGGCAGCGTGAGCGGTTCGTTCACCCGTCGATGCAGCATGGCCGCGACGGGTTCGAGCCGCAGGATCTCCATCAGGATCATGAGCTGTCCCTGTGCATCGCTGGCCAGGAAACGCTCGCGCAACTCCGGCTGCTCGAACAGATACCAGGCCGCCATGACGATGAACTCGCGCGTCGTGAGCATGCCGGCGGAGCCGTATGTCAGGCACTCGATCAGCAGTGCCTTGTCGGAATATTTCTCGCCGAGCAGATGGGAGATGACGTCGTCCTGCGGCACCTTGAGCCGCGCCTGCTTCGCGGGTCGCACATCGAACAGATAGAACATGATCGTGAAGTACACCATCCTGGCGGACTGCAGCAAGCGGCCGAGCCGACTGTTCGAACGGCGTGCGGTACCGGCACGCACCGCACGCTCGATACGTTTCGCACGCGCGGTCTGATTGCTGTTGGTCAGGCCGATGATGTCGGACACGACCGCGACTGCCAGCTCGAAACTGATGTTCTCGAGCTGTCCCTCACCCTTCCTTTGCAGCTCCGCCAGCAGCGCGTCCGTCGTGCGCTCCATGATCTCGCGATGGCGGGTGGTCACGGCCTTCGGCGAAAGGAATTTGGCGATCGTGATGCGCTTGCGCCGATGCGGCGCGCCGTCGAGAAAAAAGACGGGCGCATGTTCCGGATTGTCGAAATGCAGGCTTTCGGCCCCGACACCGGCCTGAACCGACTCGGCACTGCGCATCACGGCGCGACCGAGCAGCGCGTTCTGTACGCGAAGCGCGCCTTCGTCCGGCGTCACGTATTGGGCCGCCAGCGGAGCGGATTTGCGGCGATCCACTGGACATGCCGGAGGCTGCGCGCTCGTCATCATGATTTCCCCGCGATCAAAGATATGAAACAGAACGTAGCATATCTTTTGCACCATCACTGACGACGCGGTCTCGCCTTGTCAGGGACAGATGAGAATCATTATCATCGCCGCCCTTCAGCGCCTTGGCGCTGACCTCCGCCAGCCGCCGGCGATTCCCATCGCCGCAAGCCAGCCCTGATCGATTCAGACGGGGCGGCATCAAGCACTCCCCGATCCGCTCGCCACTGCAAGGCCGCGGCATTCGTCCTGTCACACATATAAAGGGAGATTCCTGGTGAGCATTCGTCATTTTCTTTCCTGCGGCACAGCCCTCAGCGCAACGCTGGTCACGATTGCAGCCGCACAGGCGGCCGGATCCGGTACGAGCCTCGATACGGTGATCGTGACCGGCGAACGCATCGGCACATCGCTGGAGGAATCAGTGAGCAGCGGCGCACTCGGCTCCAGGAAAATTCTCGACACCCCGTTCTCGATCACGGTGATCGACGACGCCGAGATCCAGCGGCGCCAGGTCAACTCGGTCGCGCAACTGTTCGTGAACGATTCGTCGATCTTCTCCTCCGCGCCGTCGGCGACCACCAACTGGTGGGCCACGCAGATCCGCGGCATCGGTGTCCGCAACTTCTATGTCGACGACGTGCCTTTCATGATGTCCTGGGGCGGCGAGATGCCGCTGGAACCCATGGAGCGCGTCGATGCACTCAAGGGATTGACGGGCTTCATGTACGGCTTCGGTGCGCCGGGCGGCGCGATCAGCTATCGCACCAGGCAGCCCACTGCCGAAACGACCGCTTCGACCTCCCTGCAATACCGCAGCAGCAGCGTCTTCAACGGACAGGTCGATGCCGGCGGCAGGGTCGGCAGCGACGATCAGTTCGGTTATCGCGCCAATCTGGTCGGCGAATATGGCGAGGCCTACAACAGCGCCGATGTGAATCGCGGCCTGGCTTCGCTGGCGCTCGACTACCGGATTACCGACGGTCTGCAATGGTTCGCCACGGCGATGTATCAGTACAGCAAGCTGGAGAACGAGCCGCTGCATTTCTACCTCGACACCTTCCAGGGCGCCGCATTGCCGTCGACCACCGACGACTACGAGAAACTCATCGTCCGCGGTTCCTTCTACGAGACCGACACCTTTGTCGGCTCGACCGGCATCAAGTGGCAGATCAACGATGCCTGGCGCTCCAGCCTGACGGGCGGCTATGCCGAGCAGGATCATCGCTCCAACCGCGCGTTTGCCGATCTGCTGAATGAAGCCGGTGACTATGACGGCTGGATCTACAACTTCGCGCAACGCTCGGGCTTCTATATTGCACAGGCGCTGGCGGAAGGCACCGTGGTCACCGGTCCCGTGCGGCACGAACTGGTGTTCGGCGCGAGCTACGAGCGCGAACTGACCCAGCCCAGTCTTGCGTACACGTTCGAGAACGAGTTCGCCGGCAACATCTACCAGCAGCAGACCTACACGGTCGACGATGTGCATCCGGCGCTGGCATCGTTCAGCCGTGACGATCGCCAGCTAGCCGTGTTCGTCAGCGACACGCTGCACTTCGGCGATCACTGGCAGGCGATGGCGGGCGTTCGCTACACGGACTACGAAGTCGTGGACCGCGACCACAACCCTGCGGTCGATTCGAGCTATCAGACAGAGGCGTACTCGCCAACCTACGCGCTGATCTTCAAACCGACGCAGCAGGTGTCGTTCTACGGCAGCGTTGTCGAAGCCATGGAAAAGGGAGTGCGGGTCGGCAGCACCTACGCCAACGCCGGCGAACTCCTCGAACCAACTATCAGCACGCAATATGAAGTCGGCGCCAAGCTCGAACTGCCGCGCCTCAGCTTCACGACCGCCGCGTTCCGCGTCGAACAGGCCGCGCGGATCGACGAGATCCGCGACGGGCTGCGCTATCTGACGCAGGATGGCCTGACCGTGTACGACGGCATCGAAGCCACCGGCAGCTTCAGCGTCACGCCGAACGTCAGGCTCGGCATGGGCGTGACCTATCTCGACGCCGCCATCGAACGCGTGTCGCCGCAGAATCAGGCCATCGAAGGCCACGTACCCGCCGGTGTTCAGGACTGGCAGGCAGTGGCCAGCATCGACTACCGCGTGCCGCAGGTGGCCGGGCTCAGTCTGTTCGGCAACGTGCGCTACTACGACGACGCCTACTACGACACCGGCAACCGGATCGTCATTCCCTCACGCACGCTCGCCAACGTCGGCCTGCAATATCGAACCGAAGTGGCAGGCCGTCGCATGGTCGTGACCGGCACCCTCAACAACCTGTTCAACGACCTGCACTGGGAGATGAACTCGTTCGGCGAGGACCGCAACGCCGCGCTGGGAGTGCAGGTGTACTGGTAGAAAAGATGGATCCCCGCCTTCGCGGGGATGACGGAGTAGAGAGAGGCATGTCGATCGGAGGGATCGCTCAGCGGGCGCGTCGGGAACCTGACTTCTTCGCAGTCCGACCCGATGCAGCCCGTCCCTTCGTCGAGGCGCTGCGCTTCGTGGCAACCGTCGTCGCGACCTGTTCCTGACTCAATGTCCTGTGCAGGCCGTCGATGAGCGCGCGCACTGCCATCTCGAACTGTGTCGCCGGATCGATGCGTACATCGAAAAGCGTGCGTGCACCCGGCAGCCACGACAGCAGTTCGGGATCCGGCTTGTCGGTCTCATGGAACATCGATTCCTCGCGCACCAGTCCGATCACGGCCATGCTGCTCGCCGCGGCCGCGCGCACCGCGTTCGCGAGACTGAGCCCGCTCTGCTGCCACAGCGTCACCCATCGCTCCGTGAGTCGCAGTACCGACGGTGTCCAGGCCCGGTGGACGCGGCGCAGGTGCATGAACTGCGGATGCGCCAGCATGCTCTGGCGCGACATGCGCGCCATGCTCCAGAGATCTTCGCGCCAGTCGTCCGTGGAAGGCGGCAGCGGCGATTCGCTGTTGGCCACGTCCATCATCAATGTGATCAGTTCGGCCTTGTTGCGAACGTGGTGATACAGCGCCATCGGCGTGACACCGAGCGCCTTGGCCACTGCCCGCATGCTGAATCCGGCCACACCGGTCTTGTCGACGACGGCCAGTGCCGCGGTCGCTATTCGTTTTCGATCTAGATCTGCCACTGCTGTCTCTTGGAACGCTTGCGTCCGCGATGCGCGACGTCGCGCGATCTTACTCGACCGCCGCACCGGCCATCGAGCCGTCACGACGCTGCAATAGCGGCCTCGCCATCGGTCCTATACAACGTATAGTTATTGATGTATAGATGCAAAGAGATGAGGCCATCGAGCCCACGACGACTCGACCGACAACAACAAGACGCAGGGGGATCCATGCAATTCAGATTCGCTACGACGTCATCTGGCACAGGTGCACTCGCATTGCTGCTGGCCGGCTCGGCCATCGCACAGACCGAAGGCATGAAGCTGGAAGAAGTGATCGTGACCGGCACCTTCCTGCGCGGCATCGCGCCTTCCACCGTGCAGCCGGTCGATCTCGATTCCACGGCAGTCGCCGCGACCGGCGCTCTCAGTACGCCACAGGTGCTCGCCAATATTCCGCAGCTCACCGAATTCAACTCGACGCCCGCCGTGACCGGCTCGAACAACGTTCAGGTGAACATCAACCGGGTGAATCTGCGCGGACTGCCCGGCTCCGGCGGCGGCTCATCCACGCTGGTGCTGCTCGACGGACATCGCCTCGTGGGCGCCGGCATCAAGTCCACCGCGCCCGATCCCGATGTCTTGCCGCCCTCCGTCATCGAACGCATCGAAGCGGTGCCCGACGGCGGCTCATCGATCTATGGCGCCGATGCGGTCGGCGGCGTGCTCAACATGGTGCCGCGCAAGCGCTTCGACGGCGTGCAGTTCGACGGTCATTACGGCACGGCGGACAGCTACGAGCAGTTCGACTACGGACTCACCGCCGGCAAGGACTGGGGCAGCGGCTCGGCGTACGTCGCCTACAACCACATGGAGCACGACGACATCTACGGTCGCGATCGCGATTACGTGAAGCACATCAACTGGGCGACCGGCCAGGGCGCCGAGGCGAACTGCAGCGGCAATGTGACACTGCTTGCGGATGGCGCCCGTTACATCGTCTCCGGCAATACATTGGCGCCCGGCAGGAATTTCTGCGATCGCAGCGGTGACCGGACGATCTATCCCACGGAAGAACGCGACACCGTCTTCGCCAGCCTGATGCAGGAGTTCGGCGACAGCATCACGTTCGATGTGCACGGCTACTACACGCAGCGCGAGAACCGGTCCGACGAGGGTGTGCGCTCCACCTCGACGACGGTCGGGCCCGTCACGCCGTTCGGCCCCAATCCTTTCTTCCGCCCTGCGCCGGGCGCCACCAATCCAAATTCATCGCAGAGCGTACAGGTCGTCTTCACGCCCCTGCCGACGCAGCTCGATCGCGCCGAGAACGAAAGCTGGGGCATCGCTCCGACCTTGACCGTCGACTTCTCCAACGACTGGCAGATGCGGACGCTGCTGAACTACGGACACACGACGACGCTGGTGGCGAATCCGCAGCTGAATGCCGTGACGCTCGGCACGGCGGCGGCGCTGGGGCAGTTCAATCCGTATGACGTCGCCGCGAACAGCCCGGCGCTGCTCGACAGCATCGGCAACTGGGAAATCTACGGGCGCGCGGAACACGAACTCAGCGACGCACGCGTCGTGTTCGACGGTCCGTTGATGACGCTGCCGGGCGGCGAGGTGCGCGTTGCGGTCGGCCTGGAATACCTGGAAGAAAAGTACGAAGCCCGCACCGGCAACGCTGTGCCGGGACAGGAAGAGACCATGCTGACGCTCTATCCGAGCGACCGGCACACCACGTCGGCGTTCGCGGAAATGAATGTGCCGCTGGTGGGCGAAAGCAATGAAGTCTCGATGGTTCACTCGCTGACGCTGTCGTTATCGGCACGGTACGACGACTACAGCGACTTCGGCGACACGACCAACCCCACGATCGGCCTGAACTACGAACCGGTCGACTGGATCGGACTGCGCGGACGCTGGGGCACCGCGTACCAGGCGCCGAGCCTGGCCGATACGGCGGCGGCCGACAATTCGATCACGCCGTTCCCTTCCAACATCATCGTCAATCCCGCCCAGCCACCCACGGCCACCCAGACCATTGAACTCGCGTATCAGGGCGGACTGCCGGGAATCAAACCGCAGGAAGCGGATGTCTGGTCGATCGGATTCGACATCGCACCGCCGATCGTTCCGGGACTGACGCTGAGTGCGTCGTACTACAACATCAAGTACGACGGCATCGTCTCGATTCCGCCGGTATTCATCCCGCAGCAGTTCTTCTCGCAGTTCCCCGATCTGTATGTGATGAATCCGACACCGGAGCAGGTCATCGACTTCATCAACTCGGGTCCGAATGCCGCACAGAACCTGGCAGCCGTGATGGGAAGAGGCGGACCGGCAGCCGTCTACATGCTGCTCGACGCGCGTCGCACGAATCTCGGCAGCGCCAAGGTGTCCGGCATCGACCTGGCGATGCACTATGACCGCGACGTGTCGTACGGAACGATCTTCGCCAACCTGAACGGGACGTATCGACTGGAGAACGAACAGTCGGCCAACGCCGGAGCGCCGCTCGTCAGCCAGGTCGACAATGAAAGTCGTCTGCGATCGTCACTCTCGGTCGGCACGACCATCGGCCAGCATCTGCTGGCACAGGCGTCATGGCTCTACAACAGCGGCTTCGATCTGACGCCATCGGTACAGAACAATTTCCAGACCGAAATCGGTTCCTTCAGCACGGTGAATCTGTATCTCAACTACGACGTGCTCGGCACCGGACTGCTGGAGGATCTGTCGTTCTCGCTGAGCGTCAACAACGTGGCTGACACCGACCCGCCGGAATATCACGGCGTGTATCAGAACCTGACGTTCGGCTACGGCAACGGCGGCACCGTCGGGCGCCTGTTCCAGCTGGGCATCACCAAGAAATTCTGAAAGAGACAGAGGACTGACTCATGACGATCGATCGTCGAACATTCGTTCAGGCCGGCGCGACGCTGGTCGGCGGCACACTGGCCGGATACTCACTCAATGCACTGGCGGCCAGCGAGGCCGCGATGTCCGCGGCAGGCGCCGTGAAATACGACAAGCCTTATCTGGATATCGATGAATGGCGTGACACCCCCGTACGCCATCGCTACGTGCACGGCGGCTTTCGCGACACCGAGCTGCTGTTCTCGATGTACTTTCCCCCGAAGGAGCAGTACCAGGGACGGTTTTTTCAGCCGCTGCAGGCGGTTTCGGGCAACGAGAACACGGCCTCGATGGCGATGAATCAGGCCGGCTCCTCCACATTCGCCTTCGCGAGCGGCGGCTACCTGGTGGAGTCGAACCAGGGCAGCAGGAACATGTTTGGCGGCGACTCTGCCGCCAACGCCGCGGTCGCGCAGTACTCACGCGAACTTGCCGCCGACATGTACGGCAAGCATCGTCCCTTCGGCTACGTTTACGGCGGCAGCGGCGGCGCCTTCAAGACGATCGGCTGCATCGAGACGCAGCCGGGCGTGTGGGACGGTTGCATTCCCTTCGTGCACGGTTCGCCGATTGCGATTCCGAACGTCTTCACCGTGCAGGCGCATGCGATGCGCATTCTGTGGGACAAGTTTCCGCAGATCGTCGATGCGATCGATCCGGGCGGCAGCGGCGACATGTATGCCGGCCTGAATCAGGAAGAACGCGAAGCGCTGCAGGAAGTGACCGGCATGGGCTTCCCGCCGCGCGCCTGGTTCAACTACAAGAAGATCGCCTTCGGCTACACGGGCGTGTTCACCACGCTCGTCGATCGCATCGTCGATGGTGATCCGACCTACTTCGATGACTTCTGGACCCAGCCCGGCTACCTGGGCGCGAATCCGACCGAGTCGCTGAAGCGTGCCCGCATCCAGCAACCGACCAAGATCAGTTCGCTGGTGATGCCCGACGAGGCGCGGCAGCTCGGCCTGCCGCTCACCATGCCCACGTCGCAGACGCAAAGCGGCGTGCAATTTCCGGCAGCTATCCGGCTGGAGAAGTTGCCGGCCGGCAATCTTCAGGGCGCCTCGATCATCGTGAAGAGCGGCGGCGCGAAGGGCCACATCTTCTATATCGCCGGCGTGGTTCGCGACATGCTGATGGTGGGCTTCGGCGCCGGGCACTTCCAGGCCATGGCAGCGCTGCGCCCCGGCGACGAGGTCGCCGTCGACAACTCGATCTACCTCGCCTCGCAGACCTATCACCGCCATCAGATGCAGGCGCCCGAGTACTACGTGTGGGACCAATTCAAAGGACCCGACGGCAAACCGCTCTATCCGCAGCGCTCCAAGCTGCTCACGGAGCAGGTCATGACGGGCGGCTCCACGATGAGCGGCAAGGTCAACGGCAAGATGATCGTGCTCGAAGCGCTCATGGACGAGGCCGCCTATCCCTGGCAGGCCGACTGGTACCGCAACCGGGTCAAGGCCGCACTCGGCTCGCAGTTCGACGATCGCTACCGGCTCTACTTCATCGACAACACCATGCACACGACGCAACTCCCCGCCCCCGGCGATGCACGACCGGCGGTGACCACGCGCGTCGTCAGCTATCAAGGCGCGCTGCAGCAGGCGCTGCGCGATCTGTCTGCATGGGTCGAGAAAGGCACGCCGCCGCCCGAAGGCACGAGCTACAAGGTCGTCGATGGACAGGTGATCGTTGCGCCGGCGGCTCGCGAGCGCAAGGGAACGCAACCGGTGGTGTCACTGCAGGCGAATGGCGGATCGCGCGCCGAGGTCGCGGCAGGACAGGCCGTGACGTTCCAGGCCGAAATCGACGTGCCGCCCAACGCCGGCGTCGTCGTCAAGGCGGAATGGGACTTCGAAGGCGCCGGCGACTATCCGGCGACCAGCGACTTCACGCCGCAGTCGCACGTCAGCGTGAAGACGACGTACACCTTCACGAAGCCCGGCACGTACTTTCCTGCGTTGCGAGTCACGTCATCGCGCGATGGCGATGCGAAGAGTCAGTTCGCGCAGATCCTGAATCTGGCGCGCGTCCGCGTGGTGGTTGGGAAGGTCTGATTTACTCCGTCGCCCCCGCGAAGGCGGGGGCCCATCTTGCTGATTCGGATGGATTCT
>CAYWHG010000089.1:4452-18386 GCA_964457865.1 uncultured Steroidobacter sp. | reverse complement strand
ATCACCTCATCACCTCATCACCTCATCACCTCATCACCTCATCACCTCATCACCTTCCTCTATGTCCGATCCCAATCGCCCCCTCGGCTTCGCCACCCGCTGCATCCACGCCGGCCAGTCGCCGGATCCGTCGACCGGCGCCGTGATGCCGCCGATCTACACGACGTCCACTTATGCGCAGTCGAGCCCCGGCGTGCACAAGGGCTACGACTATTCGCGTACGCGCAATCCGACGCGCAATGCCTACGAGCGCTGCATCGCCGATCTGGAAAGCGGCGTGCGCGGTTTCGCCTTCGGCTCGGGCATGGCGGCGACGAGCACGGTGATCGAACTGCTCGATGCGGGCAGTCACATCGTCGCGACGGACGATCTCTACGGCGGCACGTTCCGGCTGTTCGAGCGCGTGCGTCGGCGCACGGCCAATCTCGATATCACGTTCGCCGATCTGTCGAGTCAGGAAAGTCTGGCCGCCGCCGTGCGTCCGGAAACGAAACTGATCTGGATCGAAACGCCGACCAACCCGACGTTGCGGCTCGTCGATATCGCACAGGTGGCGGAGTTCGCCCGCAAGCGCGGCATCCTCACGGTCGTCGACAACACGTTCGCGAGTCCGTGGGTGCAGCGGCCGCTCGAACTCGGCGCCGACCTGGTCGTGCATTCGGCGACCAAGTATCTGAACGGGCACTCCGACATGGTCGGTGGCGTCGCGGTCGCGGCGAATGAGGAACTCGCCGACAAGGTCGGGTTCCTGCAGAACGCGATCGGCGGCATCGCCGGACCGTTCGACAGCTTCCTCGCACTGCGCGGCCTCAAGACGCTGCCGCTGCGCATGCGACAGGCCAGCGAGTCTTCGCTGCAGATCGCGCAGTGGCTGGAGAAACATCCGCAGGTTTCGCGCGTGCTGTATCCGGGATTGCCGAGCCATCCGCAGCACGATCTGGCGAAGCGCCAGATGAAGAATGGTTTCAGCGGCATCGTCACGTTCTTCGTGAAGGGCGGACTGGAAGAAACGCGCACGTTCCTCGAACGCCTGCGCATCTTCACGATCGCTGAAAGCCTGGGCGGTGTGGAAAGCCTTGTCGATCACCCCGGTCTCATGACGCATGCGTCGATTCCCGCGGACAAGCGCAAGGCACTGGGCATCGACGACTCGCTGGTGCGCCTGTCGGTCGGGATCGAGGATGCGGAGGACTTGATTGCGGATCTGGACGAAGCGCTGACGGGCTGACCGGCAGTCTTTGTCCGTCATTCCCGCGCAGGCGGGAATCCATCTTTGGATCCGGCTGGATTCCCGCCTGCGCGGGAATGACAGCGGCAACTCTGGCCAGCAGACCAGAGACCAGTCGGCCAGCCTCCCGCTTGCCTTCCTCCCCGACCCTCCGGGATGATCGGCCCGCCGTGCGTCGACACGGCCACATAACAGAATGCATGGGAGGCTCACGATGGCGATTCAACCGGCACAACCCCAGACAATCGGTGGTGTTCTCGACACCACGTTCCAGCTCTACAAGACGTCGATCGGCAAGGTGTGGATCCTGTGCCTGCTGGGCGCGATCGGCGGCACGCTGCCGTCGATCTACATGGTGTTCGGTGGCGTGGGAAATCCGGCCGATCCGCTCGCGGCGCTCAGCATGATGTCGAGTCCCGGCTACTGGTTGACCAACCTGGCGGCCATGATCCTGTCGCTGTGGTCGATGGGTGCCGTGTACGCGAAGGTGCATGCCCTGGGCACCGACGCCGAGCTGAGTCTCGGCGAGGCGCTGATGATCGGACTGCGCAAGGCGCCGTTGCTGTTCCTTACAGGACTGCTGTTCGGTATCGCGCTCGTGATCGGCCTGGTCCTGCTCGTCATCCCCGGACTGATCCTGATGGTCAGTCTGATGCTCTGCTTCAACCTGGTGGTGATCGAAGACAAAGGTCCCGTGGCGTCGCTGACGGGCAGTCACAACCTGGTCTGGGGCAACTGGTGGCGCTCGGTCGCCGTCCTGACGGTCGGCTTCATCATCCTGATGGTGGTTTATTTCGCTGTCGCGCTCGTACTCGGCGTCGCCATTCCCCTCGTCGGGCTCGGCTCTGGCGATCCGATGATGTTCGCTCTCATCAGCGGCATCCTGATCGGCATCCTGGCCAGCGTGGTGTTGACGCCGTTCTACGTCTCCATGGCCATTGCGCTGTACTGGGATCTCAAGTTGCGCAAGGAAGGTGGTGACCTGGCGTCCCGCGTGGGTGCGCTCGGGACTGCCTGATACGTGCGAGCCTGTCTCGTAACGTTGCTGCTGCTGGCTGCGCCGGCCGCCGGATCCCGGGAAACGGATCCGCCGGCCGGCGCGGTCGTTGCGGCCCATGATGCGATCGCTCATTGCATCGCGACGGCGAGCGGCGACGAAGTGGGACTGGCGGAACTCGAAGACGCCTGTCCCGGCATCGACCATGCGCTGGCGCAGTCGGGCTATGCCGGATTCATCAGCGAAAACGAGTCGGACCAACTGACCAGTTACGGCCTGGTCGACCTGCAATATTTTCTCGATCGCTACCGGCCGTCGCCGGACGGTGCGTCTGCCGCAGCCGATGTGGGTCAGCTCGCCTCCATCCTCGATACGCTGCAGCAGGAACAGCAGGCCGAGCGGCCGCTGACGCTCATGGAACGGTTCAGCCGCTGGCTGAATGGCCTGACCCGGCGCTCGCCGGAGGATCAGGAACCCTGGTTCGCGCGTTGGCTGCGCGATTTCGATGTCGCCGAGGGCATCGTGCGCTCGATCGTCTACGTGGCGATCATCCTGATCATTGCGCTCGCCATTGCAGTGATCGTGAACGAGCTGCGCGCCGCGGGTGTGTTCCGTCGTCGCGAACGCCGCGGCGCTGCGGCGCCGGCCATGAGCGAGGGCGGGCTGGATCTGTCGCGCGCCACGATTGCCGATCTGGATCGCGTCCCCGCGGCCGATCGTCCGGCGCTGCTGCTGCGCATGCTCGTCAACACGCTGGTGAAGACCGGTCGTCTGCGGGCGGAGAAGAGTCTCACGCACCGCGAACTCGGGATGCGGGCCGCGTTCGATGCAAGCGATCAGCGCCAGTCCTTCAACCGCGTGGCGTCGCTCGGCGAGCGCATCCTTTACGGCAATCGCAATGTGCCTGCGGCGGAGATCGACGCCATCGTCGAGACCGGACGCTCGCTCGACCGGCAGCTCAATACACCGCGGGCCGCCACATGAAGGACCGGCTGCTGACGTTGGCGCTGGCAATCGCTGCATTCGCGCTGTTCTACGTGCTCATGCTGCATCGGCCGGCGCCGCCGCAGGAACAGGTCACGTGGCCGATCACGACGGAGAAGGGACCGAACGGCTATCTCGCGCTCATGCGCTGGTTCGAGGCCATCGGCGTGCAGCCCGTGTCGCTGCGCGAACGCTTCCAGGAACTGGCTCGCCTCGACGGTGTGCCGGCCACCGGCAATCTCCTCATCAGCACCGCGCCGCATCGCTATCCGATGCGTGATTCCGAGACCGGTCCGCTGCGCGACTGGATTTCCGCCGGCAATACGCTGCTGGTCGTCGCAGGATTGTCCGACACGCCGGAGTGGTCGATGGGCGAGGGCCGCGATCCCGGTTTCATGAAACACATGCGGGCGATGACGGGTCTCAGTTTCACGCCGGCCGATGCGCCGCCAGACGCGCCCGAAACCGAAGAGATCGACGAATCCGCGACGCCGGTCGAGAAGAAAGAAGAAAAGGAACCGGCGGCGAAGCCCGCGCCCTTCGTCAATCCGTTCCAGAAGCTCGACAAGCCGCTTGAATTTGCGATGGTGCCGAACGGCGAGCACCCGCTGCTGAGCGGAGTGAAGTCGGTCAGTGCGGTTTCGGAGTACGCGACGGCGAAATGGCGCACCTCGACTTCCTCCATGGCGGATCTGGTGCTGGAACTGGCGAGCGATCCCGAAACCGGCGAGCCCGTGCTGTGGCTGGTCCGCTATGGCAAGGGCCAGATCCTGGTCAGCGCCTACGGCAGCGTCTTCGTCAACAAGCTGCTCGGCGAACAGGACAATGCGCGGCTGCTCGCCAACATCGTGCGCTGGTCGGTGGGTCCGCAGGGTCGCGTCGTCATAGACGATGCGCACCAGGGGTTGGTGGCTTTCTACGATCCCCAGAAGTTCTTCGGCGACCGGCGATTGCATGCGTCGCTGTGGTGGCTGATCGGTCTGTGGCTGGTGTTCGTGCTCGGTTCGCAGCGATTGCGCGCTCTCGACAGCCGCTGGCAGCCCGTCGACATCACCAGCTTCGTGCGCGCCAGCGGCGGATTCATGGCGCGCGTGCTGAAGCCGGCCACCGCCGCCCAGCAACTGTTCACGAATTTCTTCAACGACCTGCGACGCCAGATCGGACAACCGGTCAACGGTGCGCCGCTGTGGGACTGGATGGCCGCCCGCAGTTCGATCACCGCCGGCGACCTGCAGCAGCTGCGCGATCTGCACGAACGCACGCAGCGCGGCAGGCGCATCGACCTGCCGAAGCTGCAGAACCTGCTGAACCATGTGCGTCAGCAGCTCACCTGATCGATTCACCGAACCCCGAACCGGAAAAAACGCATGAGCAAGGCACTCGAATCCTTCGAACAGCGACTGCAACAGGAACTCGGCAGCGTGGTGGTCGGGCTGCAACCCGTCGTGCGGGCGCTCGCCATCGCCATCGTCGCGCGCGGCCACGTGCTGCTGCAGGGCGCGCCCGGACTCGGCAAGACACTGCTGAGCAAGGCCTTCGCCGCCAGTCTCGGCGGTACGTTCAAGCGCGTGCAGGGCACTTCGGACCTGATGCCTGCCGACATCACGGGCGTGCATGTCTTCGATGCCGAGCGCAAGGACTTCACGTTCCGCCACGGCCCCGTGTTCGCGGACGTACTGCTGGTCGACGAAGTGAATCGCGCCGGACCCAAGACCCAGTCGGCGCTGCTCGAAGCGATGGAAGAACGGCAGGTCACCGTCGATCGCCACAACTATCCGCTGCCGCCCGACTTCCTGGTGGTGGCGACGCAGAATCCGCGCGAGTTCGAAGGCACCTATCCGCTGCCGGAATCGCAGCTCGATCGCTTCATGCTGCGCGTCGATCTGGGCTATCCGCAGCGCGACGACGAGCTGGCGATCCTCACGCGCTACGGCAACGTCGATGCTCATGCGTCGGGAGTGTCGCAGCAACCGATCGGTGCCGCGGCGCTCGAAGCGGCGCGCGCCGAGGTCGAAGCGATCCATGTCGCGCCTGAACTTGCGGGATACGTGGTCGATATCGCGGCCGCTTCGCGCTCGCACGCACATGTGAGCCTTGGGCTGTCGACGCGCGGCGTGCTGGCGCTGCTGCGCGCCGCGCGGATTGTCGCCGGCATGCGCGGTGGCGATTTCGTGACGCCGGACGATGTGAAGCAGGTCGCGCCGCTGGTGATCCCGCATCGACTGATGCTTGCCTCCGATGCCGTGCTCGAAGGCGTGACCGAACAGGTGATCACGCAGCGGCTGCTGGATCAGACGCCGGTGCCGAGATGACGGAAGGGAGCAGGGACCAGGGGACAGGGGATTGTCAGAGGGAGACCGCAGAGTCTCCTGTGGCCGACCATCCCCCATCCCCTGATCACCATCCCCTTTCTTTCACCCCATGAGCTTTCGCCAGAACGCCTTCGTCCTCGCGGTGCTGACCGTCCTCGTCGCCATCATGGGCGCGTGGAGCGGCGATGCGACGCTGGCGGGCCTGTGGCGTCTGCCGCTCGGCCTGCTGCTGCTCGGCCTGGCCTACGAAGGCTGGATGACGACGCGCGCGCATCTGGGTCTCACCATCGAACCCACGCAGCGCGGCTTTCTGGGACGCACCGAATCGTTGCAGCTCAGCCTGCAGCACAAGCTGCGCCGCGATGCGCTGGTGGAGCTCGCGCCCGATGCGCCGGCGCTGGTCGAAGTCGATCCGACCGTGCAGATGCTGGTCGCACCGGCCGATGCATCGGCACACACGCATCTGCGTATCACGCCGCGCCGACTGGGCGAACACGTCTGGCCGAGCATTCGCGCCCGCATCGCCGGCCCGCTCGGTCTGGCGTGGTGGCCGAAGCGGCTGGCCACGGACTTCCGGCTGCGCGTCATGCCCGAAGTGCTGCGTGACGATGCGCGGCATCTCGGCGCCGTCGCCGCGGGCGCCAAGCCGCGGGCAGTGGCGGGGACAGGGTCGGAGGTGCTGCAACTGCGCGACTACCGCGCCGGCGATCCGCAGCAGCTCATCGACTGGAAGGCGACCGCACGCAGCAATCGTCTGGTCAGTCGCGATTTCTCGGAAGACCAGCACCTGGAGATCGTGATCGCGATCGACGCGGGCCGCACCGGAGCGCTACGCGCCGGCGAACTGGATCGCTTCGGTCACTACGCGAATCTCGCCGCGCGCTTCGCCGAGCACGCCATCGCGCAGGACGATCGCGTCGGCCTCGTGCTGTTCGCCGATCGACCGCTGGCGGCGCTGGCGCCGGGCCGCGGCACGGGCGCCGTGGTTCGCATCCGGCAACTGCTCGCTGCCTCGAAGCTGGTGCAGGCGGAATCGAATCCGCTGAACGCGGCACTGCGCATCCGTTCGCTCGTCAGGCACCGCAGTCTCGTCGTATTGCTCACCGATCTCGACGATGCGACGGTCGCGGGACAGCTCGCCTCGGCGGCGCGCCTGCTGCTGCCGAAGCATCTGCCGCTGATCGCCGGTCTCGCGAGCCCTGAAGCTGAAACCATGCGACACGCCACGGCGCATTCCTGGCTCGATCCGTACGAATCGCTGGCGGCGCAGGAGTACTGCGCGCGACTGGAACGCAATGTGCTGGCATTGCGTGCGCTCGGTGCACCGGCGGTGCTGGCGCGGCCGGATCGGCTCGAACGTGCGGTGTTCGAAGCGTATGCGGGATTCAGGCAGCGGCGTCGGGTGTGAGGCGGGGAGACACGGAAACAAGGAATAGCCGCAAAAAGGCGCAAAAGACGCAAAGACAGATTTAAAGAGACCTTGCGTCTCTTGCGCCTTTTTGCGGCCATTCTCTTCTCTGTTTTGCGTTCTATGCGTTCTTTGCGGTGACTCCCATTCTGCGACCGAACAGCCGCCCGGTCAGGGCAGCGACCATCACCACCGCATAGCCGAATCCCACGATCACGCGATTGATCATGGGGAAATCCGGGTCGGGCGAGAGATAGCCCTCGATGAAGCCGCAGCCGATCAGCAGCAGGGCGCACAGCAGCAGCAACCGGCTGGTGCGCGTGGTGGCGTACTGGAACGATTCGCGCCGCGTGCCGTGCGTCGGACGGATCAGCGATTCGCCGAGCATCACGCCGGCCGCGCCGGCGATGCAGATCACCGACAGTTCGACCACGCCATGAGCCGTCACGAACTTGAGCAGTTCGCCCGCCATGCCGTGCTGATGCGTGAATGCGAAGAGGGCGCCGAGCATCAGGCCGTTCATGCCGATGAGATAGAACGTGCCGAGCCCGAAGAAGATGCCGACCACGAAGGCGGTCAGGCTGACGACGATGTTGTTGGTGAGGATGCCGACCGAGAGCACCGACGAGGGCACGACATTGAGCAGGCCCTCGGTCCACAGCTTGCCGCCCTCGACGCCGTTGATCATCTCTTCGCTCGCCAGCAGGCTGATGAGTTCCGGATGGCTCGACACCAACCACCAGCCCGCCGCGGCACTCAGCGCGAACAGCAGGCCGACCCACTGGATGGTGAAGCGCAGTTCGTGCACGACCTCCGGAATCTCTTCGCGAAACAGTGTGCGCAGCCGCGCGCGCCAGTCATGCGGTTTGCGATAGATGATGGCGTGGAGTTTCGCGTAGCGCGCTTCGAGCGCCCGCGTCACGCGGCTGCCGGGCAGGATGCGGCGCGCGATCGACAGGTCACGCCCCAGCGCTCGATACATTTCCATCGCGTGCAGGGCATCGGCGGTCGTGTGGTCGCGCTGACGTTCGAGACGGTCGAGCTGCGGCAGCACCTGCTGCCAGGTTTCGATGCGCGAGTTGAGCCACGCCTGCAGGCCAGCCTCGGTGCTCATGCAGCCGCCGTTCCCTTGAGCAGGGCCTGCAGATGCGAACGCAGTTGCGGCGAAGTCTGCAACAGCAGCGCTTCGTGCGACGCCGCGGGATCGAGGCGCAGGATCAGCGAGCGCGCGATGTTCGCACGCATGGTGTCATCCAGCGTCCACCAGCGATCCAGCAGTTCGTGAACGAGATCGGCGGATTGCGGCGACAGGCCGTTGGCGGGCGTGTCGTTGCGCAGGATGTCGAAGGATTTCACGGCGCCGGCGTCGTCGTGCACCAGCAGCGTGCCTGCCGCGAGATCGCCGATGCGCACGTGCTGTTCGGTGAAGATCACGACACCGAGACCCAGCAGGTAGGCGAACGGCAGGCTGTCGACCAGCCGGAAGACATTGCGCAGGAGCAGGGCGCCGGCGCCGGGAATGTCGCCGCTGCGCGAGACGATGCGCACACCCGCCATGCGCTTGCCGGGCGTGCTGCCGCGCATGACGATTTCCAGGATGGGGTGATACAGCAGGTAGATGATGGCCGTCGGCAGCCAGATCGCGAGTTGTGTCATGCCGCCGCGCGGTGCGCTGTCATCGAAGAAGTTGAGCGTGCCGGCGTACAGGAACATCGCGGTGAGCATCCACGCCAGCGCCAGGATCAGCCGGATGTGCCAGTCGATGACGAAGGCATAGCTGCGGCTGCCAGCGCCTGCGATACGCAGTTCGACATCGACGCCAGTGATGCTCTGCAGGGTGATGGTGGGGGAGGGCATTTATTGTGTTGACCGTTGACGGCCAGAGGTAGCGACAGTTTCAAATCCTGCTCTGGCCGTCAACCGCCAACCGTCAACGCTCAACCGGCGAACGCCTCACTCCACGATCCTTGCCAGCTGCTCTGCCTGGTATTCCTGCTGCAGCGGCTGGATGACGGGGTCGAGGTCGCCGTTCACCACGTCGGCGAGCTTGTACAAAGTCAAATTGATGCGGTGGTCGGTGATGCGACCCTGCGGGAAGTTGTAGGTGCGGATGCGTTCGGAGCGATCGCCCGAACCCACCTGCGACTTGCGCGACTGGGCTTCCGCCTGGTCGCGCTTTTCCCGTTCGGCCGCCATCAGGCGGGCCTTGAGCAGGGACATGGCGCGCGAACGGTTCTTGTGCTGCGAGCGTTCGTCCTGGCATTCGACCACGATGCCGGTGGGCAGGTGGGTGATGCGGATCGCCGAGTCCGTCTTGTTGACGTGCTGACCGCCCGCGCCCGAGGAACGGAACGTGTCGATGCGCAGTTCGGCAGGGTTGAGATCGACGGCTTCGATCTCCGCCAGCTCCGGCAGGATGGCCACCGTGCACGCCGAGGTATGAATGCGTCCCTGTGCTTCGGTCGCGGGCACGCGCTGCACGCGATGCGTGCCCGCTTCGAACTTCAGGCGCGAGAAGGCGCCGCGACCGACGATACGGCTGATGACTTCCTTGTAGCCGCCATGCTCGCCCGCGCTCTCGGACAGCACCTCGACCTTCCAGCCCTGGCCTTCGGCATAGCGCGAATACATGCGGAACAGATCGCCCGCGAAGATCGCGGCCTCATCGCCGCCGGTGCCGGCGCGCACTTCGAGATAGATGTTGGCTTCGTCGCGCGCGTCCTTCGGCAGCAGCAACTTCGCGAGTTCGCTGCTTTCGTTGTCGAGGCGCGTATCGAGCGACTTCAGTTCGTCCTGGCCGAGATCGCGCATCTCCGGATCGTCGCCGTCCACCATCTCCTGCGCCTGTGCGCGCTGGTCCAGCAGTTGCTGGTAGTCGCGATAGCGCGCGACCACGGGTTCGAGCTTCGCGTATTCCATCGACAGTTCGCGGAACTTGTCGTTGTCGCCGATGATCTGCGGATCGGCGAGCAGCCCGCTCACTTCCTCGTGACGCTCGACGAGCTTGTCCAGTTTGTTGCGTATCGAATCTTTCATGAAAAGAGAGTCAGAAGATCTCCACGGGGAACACGGGGATCACGGGGGTAAGAAAACTGAATGTCATGTCCTGGGTCGTACCGACGATCAGCGTATCGATGTCTTTTCTGCTTCCGCCCCGTGTTCCCCGTGTCCCCCGTGGAGATCTTCTCTTCCGGGACTTTCCGGTTCGGACAGCAAGAGCGCCTTCGCTGCCGCCACCAGTTCGGCATCGCCGCGTTCGGCGGCTTCGCGCAGGCGCTGGCTGGGGCCGTGCAGGAGGCGGTTGGTGAGGGTCGCGGCCAGGAAGTCGATCACTTCTGCCGGATCGCGGCCGGCGGCGAGCATACGGCGCGCCTGTTCTGTCGTCTGCGAACGCAGCACTTCGGCGTCGTTGCGCAGTTGCCGGATGGTCGGTACGGCATCGAGCGTCTTGAGCTGCTGTTCGAACTGCGCGATTTCGGCGGCGATCATCTGGCTGGCGTCGCGGGCCGCCGCGCGTCGCGATTCGATGTTCTCGTTGACGACGTTCTGCAGGTCGTCGACGGTGAACAGGTAGACGTCTTCCAGTTTCGCCACGTCCGCTTCGATGTCGCGTGGCACGGCGATGTCGGCCATGAATATCGGTTTGCGACGCCGTGCACGCAATGCCGCGCGCACGGCGTCATAGGTGATGACGGGCGCGGGGCTCGCGGTCGAGCTGATGACGATATCGGCTTCCGGCAGATGCGTGGCGAGCGCATCGAGTCCGATCGCATAGCCATCGAATTCCTTCGCCAGTTCCTGCGCGCGCGCCAGGCTGCGGTTGGCGATGATCATGCGGCGCAGACCATTGGCGTGCAGGTGGCGCGCGGCCAGTGCGATGGTCTCGCCGGCCCCGACCAACAGGGCGGTGTGCTGTTCCAGATCCTCGAAGACGGTGCGTGCCATCGCGACGGTGGCCGATGCCACAGAGACCGCATTGGCACCGATGCGTGTTTCCGTGCGTACGCGCTTCGCCACCGAGAACGCGGTCTGCAGCAGACGGTTGAGGTACGGACCGGTAACACCGTGGTCGAGCGCGGCGCGATACGCGTCCTTGAGCTGGCCGAGGATCTGCGGTTCGCCGAGCACGAGGGAGTCGAGCCCGCAGGCGACGGAGAAAACATGCTCGACGGCAGATTTGCCGTGCAGGTGGTACAGCGAATCCCGCAGGTCGAGGTTCTGCGTGGCCAGGTCATGCCATTCGCCGAGCCAGGCGGCGACGGGCGCGCCAGGCGTGTCGGTGAAGGGATGATCGGTAAAGCAGTACAGCTCCGTGCGATTGCACGTCGAGACGATCACGGACTCGCGTACACCCGGTACGGCCTTGAGATCCCGCAGCGCTTCCGGCAGATCCGTCGCCGCGAAGACAACTTTCTCGCGGATTTCGACGGGAGCGGTGCGGTGGTTGATGCCTATGACGACGAGTGTCATTTTGGGTGTCGCGAAACGGCCGCGATTGTCCGCCGAAGGCCGCCGGGATGACAAGTTTTGAAGGGGTTCCCTGATATAGTGCCCCGCACGATGCGCCCGACAGCCAGATTTCCCGAGTTTTTCCCTGCCAGCCACGGTCTCCTCGCCGCGACTGCGTTGTCCATTGCACTGCTGCTGAGCGGCTGCGCAGGCGCCGGCAAGCCATCGTCAGAGACGGCCGACGCCATTCCGGACGATCCGAATGCGCTGATACTGGGGGCCGAAGTCGCCCTGCAGCGCGGTCAGTTCCGCGACGCGTCGCGCGCCTACGTCAAGGCCGCACAGAACGCCAGCGACGAAACGCTGGCCGAACAGGCCACCAAGATCGCGTTCGAACACCACCAGTGGACGCTGGTGCTCGAAGGCGCGGAACGCTGGCTGACACTGAATCAGACCAACGAGGAAGCGCGCCGCTACGCAGGCTTCGCCGCGCTGCATCTGTATCAGATCGATCGTGCCGCGGAGCATCTGTCGATCCTGCTCGACACCGCGTTCATCAATCCGCCCGCCGGATTTCTCGCCTTGCTGCCGCAGCTGGGCGACGAGGGTTCGCCCGCCGCCACGACTGCCGTACTGCAGAAGCTGGTCCTGAAGTATCCGGATCTGACCGAAGCGCACTACGCGCTCGGTCGTGCGGCACTGCAGTCCGACAACTTCGCGCTGGCCCTGCAGCACGCGCAGAAGGCACATGAACTCGGACCGTACTGGGCGCCGGCCGGATTGCTGCTGGCGCAGGTGCAGATGACGCGCGGCGAGAACGATGCGGCGCTTGCGACGGCGAAATCGGTGGTCGATCAGGACGGCCAGGATTCCTACCGGCTCGAATATGCGCTGATGAAGCTGCAGGCCGGTCGCGAAGACGAAGGCCGCAAGGATCTCGAGGCCCTCACCAGCAGCGACACGGTCGCGGCCGTGGCCGAACGGGCGCTGGCCGACATCGATTTCCAGATGGGCAACCGCGATGCGGCGGCCCAGCGCTACGGCAATCTGGTATCGAGCGGACGCTTCGTCTACGAATCGCTGTTCTATCTCGGTGCAATCGCCGAACTGCGCGATGCCTCCGACGAAGCCGTGCAGATCTACAGTCGCGTGACGGGCAGCGATCTGGCGATGGCGGCGCAGTCGCGCGTCGCGCGTCTCAAGTCGCAGAAGGAAGGGGTCGATGCCGGCCTCAAGCACCTCGAGGAGTTCGCGGCGGCGCGGCCGCAGTACGCGCTCGATGTCATCTCGGCGCGCGCCGGCCTGCTGGCCAACAGCGGCGATGCGGCGGGCGGCATCGCGCTGCTCGACAGTGCGCTGAAGGAATATCCCGATTCGGCGGAGCTGCGCTTCGCACGCGTCTTCCAGCTCGAGGATGCGGATCACGTGGATGAGGCGGTGCGCGAACTGCGCAAGCTCGTCGCCGATCGTCCGGGCGATCCGGTGGCGGAAAATGCGCTGGGCTACACGCTCGTCGATCGCACCGGCAAGTCGAAGGAAGGGCTCAAGCTCATCGAACAGGCGCTGGCGCAGACGCCGGACAGTGGCGCCGTTCTCGACAGCATGGGCTGGGCGCTGCATCGCGTGAAGCGCAACGAAGAAGCGCTGACCTACCTGCAGCGCGCCAAGCGCCGCATCGGCGATCCCGAGGTCGACGTGCATCTGGTCGACGTCCTGCTGGCGCTCGGCCGCAAGGAAGAAGCGCAGACCGTGCTCAAGGAAGCGAGCCAGCGCTATCCCGACAACGAAGATCTGCAATCGCGGCTCAAGTCGCTGGGCGAATAGTCATCGTCATGCGAGGCGTGCTTCGGCATTGCGCGATGCTGCTGGTCGTCACGACGATGCTCGCCGCCTGCGTCAGTCAGCCGTCACGGCCGCCGGCCGAAGTCCCCGCGAATCTCAACGAACTCCAGCGCTGGCAGGCGCGCGGACGCATCGGTGTATCCGGCGTGCAGGGCGGCGGTTCCGGTTCGTTCGAATGGCGACAGGAAGGCGATCGCGCCGATGTACAGATCCGCGGGCCCGTCGGCATCGGCAGCGTGCGTCTGCAGGTCGACGGCGACGAATCCGATCCGCAGTTGCGATTGCAGACCGGCGATGGCGTGACGCTGGAATCGCAGGCGGCCTGGGACGAACTCGAAGCCCGGCTCGGTGCGCCCGTGCCTGCGGGTCATCTGCGTTTCTGGATGCTTGGACTCGCCGCCCCCGGTGAGCACGCCTGGGACGCCGCCGCCGAGGGCCAGAAGGCGCTGGACCAGGACGGTTGGCGCATCGTGTACCAACGGTATTCCAGCGAAGCCGGCGCGTCGGTGCCGGTACGCATGAATGCCAGCAGCGGCGCGACGCGCGTGCGCATCGTCGTCGATCGCTGGCAGCTCCGATGAAGACGGCCGCAACCCACTCTCCCGGGTTGCCGCGAGAGGGTCGGGGTGAGGGCCCTTGAATATGGTTTCAACCGACTCCCCCTCTCCCGGTCGCCGGGAGAGGGCTAGGGGTGAGGGCTCTTCCGTGAATGAA
>CAYWHG010000089.1:0-4352 GCA_964457865.1 uncultured Steroidobacter sp. | reverse complement strand
CCCCTCTCCCGGTCGCCGGGAGAGGGCTAGGGGTGAGGGCTCTTCCGTGAATGAATCCCTGGGCACACCTGTGCCCTGGCCGGCGCCCGCCAAACTCAATCTCTGTCTGCATATCGTCGGACGTCGGGCCGACGGCTATCACCTGCTGCAGACGGCGATGCAGTTCATCGATCTGACCGACGAGTTGCGCTTCTTCGTCCGACCGGCGGGTGTCGTGGAGCGGTTGGGCGGATTGAGCGATGTGCCCGCCGAACAGGATCTGGTCGTTCGTGCCGCGCGCCTGCTGGCCAACAGGGCAGCGCCGCAGATCGGCGTCGCGATCGAGCTGCACAAGCGCATTCCCGCGCAGGCGGGCCTCGGCGGCGGCAGTTCCGATGCGGCCACCACGCTGGTCGCGCTCAATCATCTGTGGAACATCGGACTGGAGCTCGACGAACTCGCCGCGCTGGGTCTGACGCTCGGTGCGGATGTGCCGGTGTTCGTCCGCGGCCATGCCGCGTGGGCAGAAGGCGTGGGCGAGCGACTGACGCCCATCGACCCGCCCGAAAACGTGTTCCTCGTCATCAAACCGCAGGCTGCGGTGAGCACGGCGGAGATCTTTCAGGCTGCTGAATTGACACGTAATTCCCCCGTCACGACAATACGCGCCTTTCTCGCGGGGGGTGGCCGCAACGACTGCACTTCCACCGTGCGCGGGCGCTACCCAGAAATCGCCGAAGCGCTTGATTGGCTTGAGGAATTTGGTAACGCGCAGCTGACCGGAACCGGTGCATGCGTGTTCGCTGCCATTGCTTCGGAGAGTGCCGCCAGCGACGCTCTGCGGCGCTTGCCGGCGCGCTGGTCAGGATATGTCGTACGGGGACTGAACCGTTCGCCGTTGCTGGAAAGGTTGAGAAGGGAAAGTGATGAGGTGAGGCGGTGAGGGGGTGATGAAGCAGCAGGGGCGTCTCCTGCCGGCCATCACTTCATCACTTCATCACCTGATCACTTTTTTTGGGGCGTCGCCAAGCGGTAAGGCAGCGGGTTTTGATCCCGCCATCCGGAGGTTCGAATCCTTCCGCCCCAGCCAGATCAGGTACTAGGCGCTAGGCACTAGACGGAAGAAGCTGAAGTTCTGCTCCGCTTTCCGAACTAGGGCCTAGGGCCTAGCGCCTCTCTCCAGGAGCGTGAATGGATCGTTCAACGATGGCGGTGTTCTCGGGCAACGCCAACCAGCAGCTCGCGCTCGAAATCGCGCGTCACCTGATGGTGCCGCTGGGTCGCGCGTCGGTCGGGCGTTTCAGCGACGGCGAGACGACGGTCGAGTTGCTGGAGAACGTGCGCGGCCGCGATGTGTTCATCGTGCAGCCGACCGCGCCGCCGGCGAACGACAACCTGATGGAGTTGCTGGTGATGGTCGATGCGGCGCGTCGTGCGTCGGCGGCCCGCATCACGGCCGTCGTGCCGTACTTCGGTTACGCGCGCCAGGATCGCCGGCCGCGCGCCATGCGTGCGCCGATCACGGCGAAGCTGGTGGCCAACATGATTGCGGGGGCGGGCGTCGACCGGTTGCTGACCATCGACCTGCACGCCGACCAGATCCAGGGATTCTTCGATATCCCGGTCGACAATGTGTACGCCTCGCCGGTGCTGCTGGGCGATGCGTGGAAGCAGAAGTACGAGGACCTGATCGTCGTGTCGCCGGACGTCGGCGGCGTGGTTCGCGCCCGCGCGCTGGCGAAGCGGCTCGACGACGCGGATCTCGCGATCATCGACAAACGCCGCCAGCGGGCGAACGAGTCGGAAGTGATGAACATCATCGGTGAAGTGCGCGGCAAGACCTGCGTGCTCATCGACGATCTGGTCGACACCGCGGGCACGCTGTGCCACGCGGCGAAGGCCTTGAAAGACAACGGTGCGAAGCGCGTGGTCGCCTACATCACGCACGCCGTGCTGTCGGGTCCGGCCATCGAGCGCATCTCGAAGTCGGAACTGGATGAACTGGTCGTGACGGACACGATCCCGCTGAGCGATGCCGCTCGCGCCTGCAAGCGGATCCGGCAGTTGTCCGTCGCCGGCCTGCTCGCGGAAACGATGCGTCGTATCCGCGATGAGGAGAGTGTGAGTTCGTTGTATATAGATTAGTGATGGGGTGATGAGGTGATGAAGTGATGACGCAAGAGCGTCGTCACGGAACCGCCCGGTCAGCTCGTCGCGTTGGTGCGATATCTGTTTCTGGTCGCGGAACAGGTGTCGCTTTCTGATGGCGTGTGAAGGATGCGGTATACGCTTGCGCGATCACCTCATCACCTCATCACCTCATCACTTTTGCCCTGGAGTACTTTCATGAAAACGTCTTTTGATCTCGTCGCCGATCCTCGGGATGGCGTGCAGGGGAAGGGTGCGAGCCGCCGCCTGCGTCGTTCCGGCAAGGTTCCGGCGATTCTCTACGGTGGCAAAGATGCGCCGGCGCAGTTGATTCTGGATCACCAGAACCTGCTGACCCTGCTCATCAATGAACGCTTCTATTCCTCCATCCTGTCGCTGGACATCAACGGCAAGAAGCAGGCTGCCATCCTCAAGGATGTGCAGCGTCATCCGGCCAAGAATCAGGTCCTGCACATGGACCTGCAGCGCGTGCTGGACGACGAGCCGATCCGCATGGCCATTCCGCTGCACTTCAAGGGTGCTGCGGGCTCGCCGGGCGTGAAGACCGAAGGCGGCATCGTGTCGCACCTGCTGAATCAGGTCGAAGTGCTGTGCCTGCCGAAGTATCTGCCGGAATTCATCGAAGTCGACATGTCCGAGATGCACATCAGCGAGATGAAGCGTCTGTCGGATCTGCCGCTGCCGGAAGGTGTGCAGTTCGTGGCGCTGGCCCACGGCCGCGACGAACCGGTGGTCTCGATCCATCATCCGCGTGCGGAAGAAGCCGAAGCACCTGCGGCGGTTGCGGCTGCTGCAGCACCTGCGGCTGGCGCTGCGCCTGCGGCCGATGCGAAGAAGGACGACAAGGCGGCTGCTGCTCCGAAGAAGGACGGCGGCAAGAAGTGATCGATGCGGGTACGACGGGAGACCGTCGTACCCGCGTTGACGGTTGACGGTTGACCGTTGTCGGCCGGAGAGATCTCCGCTTCCGACGGTCAACCGTCAACGGTCAACGGTCAGCTTTTTCTCCCATGGGTACTTCCATCAAGATCATCGTCGGCCTCGGCAATCCGGGGCCCGAGCATGTGCTTACGCGGCACAATGCCGGGTTCTGGTTCGTCGATGCGCTGGCGGCGCGGCTCGATGGCCGCTTTCGCAGCCATACGCATTTTCATGGCGAGATCTGCCGCGTCACGATCGAAGGCA
The DNA here is from genome assembly GCA_964457865.1 of uncultured Steroidobacter sp. Taxonomy (GTDB): domain Bacteria; phylum Pseudomonadota; class Gammaproteobacteria; order Steroidobacterales; family Steroidobacteraceae; genus Steroidobacter. The sequence goes on along the minus strand of CAYWHG010000089.1, from coordinate 1,019 downwards.
GCGACATCACGCTGCTCAAGCCGGCCACGTACATGAATCGCAGCGGACTCGCGATCCGCGCTCTGTCCGACTACCTCAAGGTCACGCCGGCGGAAACGCTGGTCGTTCACGATGAACTCGACCTGCCGGTCGGCGAGGCCCGTTTCAAACTGGGCGGTGGCCACGGCGGTCACAATGGTCTGCGCGACACGGTCACGCACATCGGCGCCGATTTCTGGCGTCTGCGCATCGGCATCGGCCACCCAGGCGACAAGTCGCAGGTGATCGACTACGTGCTGCGCCGTGCGCCGAAGGCCGAAGAAGACAGGATTCTCGATTCGATCGCCAACTCGCTCGATGCGCTGCAGGTCTTCCTGGGGCAGGGAGCGGAGAAGGCGATGAATGGATTGCATCAGAAGAAGTGATCGAGTGATGAGGTGATCGGGTGATGACGCAAGAGCAGCACGTCTCTTGCGTCATCACCCCATCACCTGATCACTTCATCACTTCCGGCATTCAATCATGGCCATCAGATCCGGCATCGTAGGTTTGCCAAACGTCGGCAAGTCGACCCTTTTCAACGCACTCACGCGGGCGCAGATCGCGGCGGAGAACTATCCGTTCTGCACCATCGATCCCAATGTCGGCATCGTGCCCGTGCCCGATCCGCGGCTCGAAGAGCTGGCGGCGATCGTCAAGCCGGAGCGTGTCCTGCCCGCCACGGTCGAATTCGTGGATATCGCCGGACTGGTGGCCGGCGCCAGCAAGGGTGAGGGGCTGGGCAACAAATTTCTGTCGCACATCCGGGAAACGGATGCGATCACACAGGTGGTGCGCTGCTTCGAGAACGACGACATCGTCCACGTCGCGGGTCGTATCGGCCCGCTCGACGACATCGATGTGATCAACACGGAACTGGCGCTCGCGGATCTCGACACCGTCGAGCGTGGTGCGCTGCGCGCCGAGAAAGCAGCGAAGGCGGGCGACAAGGATGCGATCAAGCTGCGCGATCTGCTCAAAAAGCTGCGCGAGCATCTCGA
>CAYWHG010000088.1:17542-18652 GCA_964457865.1 uncultured Steroidobacter sp. | reverse complement strand
AGGACGCCGCGAACTACAACGAAATCATCTACGAGGGTTACGGCCCGCACGGCGTTGCGATCATCGTCGAAGCCGCGACCGACAACCCGACCCGCACCGTCGCCAATGTCCGCAATGTCTTCGACAACAACGGCGGCAATCTCGCGGCGACAGGCAGCGTCAGCTTCCAGTTCAGGAAAATGGGCGTGTTCCGCCTCAGCCCCGAAGGCATCGTGCAGGACGATCTGGAACTCGACCTGATCGATCACGGCCTGGAAGAAATGGGCGAGAGCGTCGGCGAGAAAGGCGAACCGCAACTCGTGGTCCGCTGCAACTTTCCGGATTTCGGCCAGATGCAGAAGGCGCTCGAAGACCGCAAGCTCGTCCCGATCTCCGCCTCCCACGAATACATCTGTATCACCCCGACCGAACTGCCCGAAGCCCAGGCCACCGAAGTGATGACCCTCATCGACAAGCTCGAACAGGACGATGACGTGCAGAACGTCTATCACACGCTGGTGTAGGTCACCCGGAATCGGAGTAACCGCATAGAACGCATAGAACACAAAGACGGAATAAGAAAGGAATAGCCGCAAAAAGCGCAAAAGGCGCAAAGGGCGCAAAGTCTGAAAGAAGGATCCGGTTTCCGATTCCTTTCTGACCTTGCGCCTTTTGCGCTTTTTGCGGCTATTGTTTTTTCTTCCGATTTTGCGTTCTTTGCGTTCTTTGCGGTTACTCCTAATCCCTCTTCCCTCACTCGCAATACGACTTGCAGTCCCGCATTTCGTCCAGGCACATCCGGTCCGCGTCGCGCGCATTGTTGTCGCAGTCCTGGCGGCGCGAGGCGACGTTGCCGCTGAGGGAATTCACGCAGGCGTTGTAGCGGGTGCTGATGCGCGACAGGCAGGCGCTGCGGTCGCGGGCGTATTCGCAACGGGCCTGGCCGTAGAACGAGCAATCGGCGGCGGCGGAATTCACGCCGGGTGAGGCGGTGAAGCCGCCGGTGGCGCCGAAGCCCACGGCGCGCATGCAATCCTGTTTGCCGCGACGATTGATGCTGCGGCACTCGCCGTCCGATCGTTCGCACTGCGTGAGGCATTCCTGGCGGCGGATCTGTGCGGAGTTGTCGAC
>CAYWHG010000088.1:11936-17442 GCA_964457865.1 uncultured Steroidobacter sp. | reverse complement strand
GCGCCGCGACGGTCGATTCGGTGAACTGCGCTGGCGGTCCCTGGGTCGATGCGGTCTCGGCGGGAAGCTGCTGCGGTGGTTCTGAGCCGCCGCTCTCGACAGGCGTTTCAGTATCGACGACAGCAGGCGGCACTGTCGCAACCTGCGCGGCGGTCGGTTGCTCGCGCGTCATGTAGTAACCGCCTGCGGCCGCGGCGGCGACGAAGCCCAGTCCCAGCACCACCCACACGGCCGCCTTGCTGCCGCTGCTCTTCGGCGCTTCCAGCTCGGCGAGAAAATCGTTCAGCGACGACCAGCGATCATCCGGCCGCGGCGACATGGCACGCATCACGGCGTTGGCATAGCGCAAGGGCACGTCGCGACGCGCCTTGTCGAGCGGCTTCACGGCGCCCATCGGAATCGTGCCGGCCAGCAGCTCGTACATCACCACGCCCAGTGCGTACTGGTCGGCGCGCCAGTCCACTTCCTTCGCATCGAGCCGCTGCTCCGGCGCCATGTAGTACGCGGTGCCGAGCGTCATGCCGGTCTGCGTGAGCTGCGAATTGCTGTAGGCGCGCGCGATGCCGAAGTCCATCAGCTTGATGGTGCCGTCCTCGGACAGCCAGATGTTCTCCGGCTTCAGATCGCGATGCACGATGTAGCGATGCGCGTAGCGCAATGCATCGGACAACTGACGCGCGATGTCGGTGACTTCGGCGACGCTGAAGGCGCGCCGCGTCTGGCTGTAGTCCTCCATCCGCTGCCGCAGCGTCTGGCCCTTGAGCCGCTCCATCGACAGGTAGTAGTGGCCGCCGACTTCGCCGACGTCGTAGACGCGCACGATGTTCGGATGCGAAAGATTGCTCGATACCTTGGCTTCCGCGAGGAAGCGTTCCTTCGCCGCGGAACTGAAGGTGAGATCCTGACGCAGCACCTTGATCGCGACGTCCTCGTTGCGCAGGCGATCGCGCGCCGCATAGACGTAGCCCATGCCGCCCTGCCCGAGCATCTCGCCGATTTCCAGACGACCCGACAGCACGGCGCCGGTATCCATGCGCACCTGCGTCGCATGCACCGACGGCGGTGGCGTGCTGCCGTCGCGCATCATGGTGGCGCTGGCATCGTCGACCGGCACGCGGGTGAACCGGCCGGATTCCGTGATGAATTCGTAGGCTTCGACGAGACCCGACAACGCCGTCTGGTGCTGCACGCGCTCGGCGTCGGTCTGGGCGCCGACGAGCCTTTCCTGGATCGTCGAGAGCCGCTGACCGTAGGCGCGCGTCACGCCGGCCGCGTCTTCATTGCCCGTCAGGCCGAGGCGGGCCAGCGCTGCACTCTTGTCCATTCAGGATTCCTGATTCTTTCCGCGAAGACGGGGAGATAGCACAAACGGAAGCATAAGGGGGCGGCACCTGCCCGTTCGGGAGGGCCGTCGCGTTTCCGGCGTCAGGAATGCCGACGGAACAGGTCGGCCGCCTGACCGCGCGAATCGCAATCCAGCTTGTCGAGGATGTTGGCGATGTGCCGCTTCACGGTATGCAGGCTCAGCGACAGCGAGCGCGCGATGTGCTTGTTGCTGGCGCCGGCCGCCACTTCGCCGAGCACTTCGAGTTCGCGCTCCGACAGCGCGGCGAGCAGGCCCTTTCGTTCGGGCGGTTCGGCGGCCGGCAGTTCGCGCCAGCGACCGAGCATTTCCAGCAACTGCAGATGCTCAGTCGATTTCTTCTGCTGCGTCGGCACGAGTTCGAGCAGCTCATCGACCACCTTGCGCGATTCCAGCAGCAGCAGACCGACCGCGCGCTCGCGAATGACTTCTTCGTACGCCGGCTGGAACAGCGCCCAGGCCTCGGCCTTGCGGCCCTGCATGAGCACGGCATAGCTCAGGTTGATGCGCGCATCGGCATAGATCATCGGCATGCGGCACTGATCGTAGGTTGCGAGCGCCTCGCGCAGCGCCGACTCGGCGCGGCGCCAGTCCCTGTCCAACAGTGCATCGAGCCCGCGCACGGTGGCCGCCGCGCTTTCCGTGAACGGCCACTCGCCCGGCATGATGGGCGCCGTCAGGTACGGCAGCACTTCGCGGAACGCAGCCGGCTGATCGAGCAGCCAGCAGGCCCGTCCCAGCGCATGACGGTAGGCGCGCAGCCACACGACGTTGTGACCGGCGAGTTCCGCGATCTGCAATCCCTTGATGTGCGCATGCATGGTGGTCAGCGCGCGTTCCTGGTCGCCGATCACCACGCTGGTGATGGCGCGCAACTGGCCCAACCGCTCGATGGCGAGCCGCACGCCGCCGAACTGGTGCTGGATCAACTCGGCCTGCGCCAGCGTTTCCAGCAGTTCGGCGCGACGGCCGCGCCACAGATGCGCCCACGCCCCGATGGTGAGCGCCGAGCTGTGCCACGGCAGCGCCTGACTGCCGCGCACCTGCTGGAACGCGGTGAAGAATCGTTCGAACGTCTCGGCGATGCCGGGAATGCCGATCAATACGCAGTGGATACGATCGGCCGTGTTCGCACAGATCGCCGGATCGCTCTCGACCAGCGTCACGAAATCGCGCATGTAGTCGGCGACCGCGGCAAGCTCGCCGGCCGGCGTCGCGCACCAGGCGCGTTGCATGGCAAGTTCCGCCTTGCCCAGATCGTTCAAGGGCGACCGGGCTGCCTGTTCGATCCGCTGACGCGCCTCTTCGCGTGCGCCCGAGGAATTCAGTGCATCGACCAGATGAAACAGTGCCGTGACGCGATCGGACTGATCTTCCGGTGCGGCGAGTCCGTCGACCGCCGGCGTCAGTTCGCGGCGTGCCCGCGGCCAGTCCCAGCGAAACCACGCGCACGTGCCGCGGATGTAACGGATGCGGGGATTGCCGGCGCGCACGTGTTCGGGAATGGCATCGATCCAGCGTTCCACCGTCGCGATGCCGCCGTGGGCCAGCCGTTCCTGCGCCGCCTCGGCGATGCGCACCATCGCCTCTTCCCAGCGTTGCGCCACCAGCAGGTGATAGATGGCGCGCGATTGCGTGCGCTCGACCTTGGCCGTGAGCTCGTGCAGTTCGCGCTTCAGGTCGGGATGGCGACGCGCCAGCTCGGCTTCGAGGAATTCGCGGAACAGATCGTGGAAACGCAGCACCGGCGCCATCTCGTCGACGGCGGTCAGGAACAGGTTGCGGCGATACAGCGATTCCAGCACCTGGCGCGCATCAGTGCGTCCCGTCAGCACCGAACACAGATATGGACTCAGTTCGATCAGGATGGAGCTGCGCAGCACGAAATCCTGCAGATCCGGCGGCAATTCATCGAGCACTTCCTGCGCGAGATAGGCGAAGAGGTGGCGATTCGAATCGCCCGGGTCGGCCTTCCCCAGAGAACCGGGCGTGCTGCCCGCCGCGCGCGATTGCAGCACCAGCAACAGGCCCGCCGCCCAGCCCTGCGTTCGCTGCAGTGCCTCCTGCACGGCCGCCGCGTCCAGCGACTTGCCGAACCTCGCCAGCGCCAGTGCCGCCGCGTCTTCCGCGGTGAACTGCAGATCCGCCGGCGTGAACGAGCCCAGTTCGCCGTAGGCACGCCAGCGCGCCAGCGACAGCGGCGGTTCGACGCGCGTGCCGAGCACGATCGTCACATGGTCCGGCAGTCGCTCGATCAGCGAATCGAGCAGTTCGTAAGCCTCGGTCTTCTCGATGCGATGCAGGTCGTCGAGCACGATGACGATGCGCCGGGCCACGCTCGTGCACAGGGCATTGACGAGCGCCGCCAGCGCCGCGCGCATCTGCGCACGCGAGGCTGCAACGCTGTCGATCAGCGCCCGAGGATCGGCATCCCAGGCGAGTTCCAGCGGTTCCAGGGCCTGCAGCAGCGCGGCGAAGAACCGGTTGGTGTCGTTGTCGTCATTGTCGATGGTCAGCCACACCGCCGTCGTGTCGGCGGGCGGGTCGGCCATCCATTGCGCCAGCAGGGTCGTCTTGCCGGAACCGCCCGGCGCGCAGACGAGCGTGACGGGATTCTCGTCGATGGACCGGGACAGCCGATCGAGCAGGGCCGCTCGCGTCAGGATGTCGCGTCGCACACGCGGCGCGCGAAACTTCGTCAACGCAACGATGTTCCATTGGCCGGTCGTCCCGAGGGTGTCGACGCTTTCTGGGTTGGCAGCCATGCGATCGGCGAAGCCTGTAGTTATTTGTCCGGTATTGTCGGGCAGGACATTCAGCGACTGCAATGCTCGTGTCCTACCCCGGTTCGATCGCGGGAATCCACAACGTCGCCGCCAACCCGCCGTCCGGGCGATTCTCCAGAGAAAACCGGCCGCCGTGGGCTTCGATCACTTCGCGGCAGATGGTCAGGCCCAGTCCGGCGCCGGACGGCTTGGTCGAATAGAACGGCAGGAGGGCCGAGCGCAGGATTTCGTCGCTCATGCCCGAGCCGCGATCGAGCACCTGCACGCGCCAGCCGCCGGCGTGTTCGGCCACGTGGATGTCGATGCTGTCCTCTGGCGCACCGGCCTCGCGCGCATTCTTCACGAGGTTGATCAGCACCTGCTCGATCTGCGTCGGATCGAACACCGCCGTGCGCTTCGACGGTTCCTCGACGAGTCGGAACTGCGCGGTCTGCTGCAGCGAACGCAGGAACGATCCCCAGTCCACCTCTTCGGGGCGGGGCCGCGGCAGTTTGGCGAACCGTGCATAGCCGTCGATGAACGTATGCAGGTGCTTCGCCCGATCCTCGATGGTGCGGAAGACGCGTTCGAGCTGCGCGGAATCGGGATGTTCGGCGAGTTGCCGTCCCGAGTGCGCCAGCGAGGAGATCGGCGCCAGCGAATTGTTCAGCTCGTGCGCGATCACGCGGATCACCTTCTTCCAGGTTTCGACTTCCTGGCGCGACAGCTCGCGCGTCATCTGCTTCAGCAGGTACAGCCGGTGCATCTGGCTGTTCAGCAGGAAGGCGCGCTGCGACAGGTGATAGATCTCCGATTCGCCTTCAGTGTCCACGGTGAACAACGAATCGCCCTCGTTCGCCACCGCCTGCCGCAACGGGTCCGGCGCCGCCTGCAACAGTTCGGCAAAGGACAATCCTTCGAGCTTGCGACCGCCGAGAAAGGCCTGGCGCGCCGCGACATTGCTGTAGACCACGCGGTCGGCGGCATTCGTCAGCACCATCGACAGAGGCGTCGCCTGGATGACCGTATCGAGCAGCAATTCACGCTGATACAAGGCCTGCCGTTCGGCGCGCAGCAGGGCGCCGAGTCCGTTGTAGCTTTCGACCAGCGCGCGCAGCTCAGGATGCGGTGACGGCGCAATGCTCACGCTGAAATCGCGATCCTTCAGGCTGACGATGCCGTCGCTGATCGCCTGCACCGTGTTCGCGAAAGGTCGCGTCAGGGAACGCGCGGCCGCGAGACCGAGCGGCACCAGCACGATCAGCGTCGCCCCGGCCGCAACGAACGGCGCATCGAGCCAGCGATCGACCAGCACGTAGACAGCGACGCCCGCCGCCGCGAGCAATACACACAGCAGGGCGAGCTTGCCTTCGAAGGA
>CAYWHG010000088.1:0-11836 GCA_964457865.1 uncultured Steroidobacter sp. | reverse complement strand
AGCTTCTCCATGCGGCGATACAGCGCCTGACGACTCAAGCCCAGCTCACGCGCCGCCCGGGCGATGACGCCACGCGCACGTGACAGCGCCTGTTCGATTTCGGCGCGATCGGGCTCGCGTTCCGGCAGGGCATCGAGGGCGGGCGCCACCGCTTCGAGCCCGAGATCTGCCGGCGTGATCTCCGGGCCCGTCGACAGCAGGCACGCACGGCGAATGGTATTGAGCAGTTCGCGCACGTTGCCGGGCCACGAGTGATGCAGCAGCGCGCGCTCGGCAGCGGGACTGAGGTGCTTGCCGTCTAGAAAATGATGCGCCAGCGGCAGGATGTCGTCGGCCCGTTCGGCGAGCGGCGCGACGCGCAGCTCGATGAGATTCAGGCGATAGAACAGGTCCTCGCGGAACCGGCCCTCGGCAATGGCCGCGCGCAGATCGGCGTTGGTCGCGCTGACGACGCGCACCTTCACCTTGCGCGTGACGCTGCTGCCGAGCCGCTCGAACTCGCCCGTCTGCAGGACACGCAGCAGCTTCGCCTGTCCTTCCAGCGACAGGTTGCCGATCTCATCGAGAAACAGCGTGCCGCCGTCGGCGGCTTCGAAGCGTCCCTGGCGCGCCTTCGTGGCGCCGGTGAACGCGCCGGCCTCGGCGCCGAACAGTTCCGCTTCCATCAGATCCTTGGGCAAGGCACCCACGTTCACCTTGATGAACGGGCCGCCGCGGACCGACGAATTCGCCTGGATGATCGCGGCGATGATTTCCTTGCCCGAGCCGTTCGGGCCGGTGACCAGCACGGGAACGTCCGCCGGCGCGATGTGGGTCGCCTTGGTGACCACATCGCGCATGGCATCGCTTTCGAAGATCAGCCCGCACAGGTCAAAGCGCGACGCCAGCGCCGCGCGCGACTCGGCGCGTTTCTTCACGGCGCGTTCGCGCTCCACCGACAGCCGGCGCAATTCGAGCAGATTGCGCACCGTCGTCAGCAGCCGCGCGTCGTCCCAGGGCTTGGCGAGATAGTCCGCGGCGCCGGCCTTCACCAGTTCGACCGCGGTTTCCAGGTGAGTCCAGGCCGTGAGCAGCACGATCGGTACCGACGGATTGCGTTCGCGGATCGAATGGAACAGCGCCACGCCCTCCTCGCCCGAAGTCGCCTCCTTCCTGAAGTTCATGTCCTGCAGGATCAGGTCGACCTCGTGCGAGATCAGCGCGCGCAGTCCTTCCTGCGGACCGTTCGCACTGATGACGCGATGGCCCTGCAGCGACAGCAGCACTTCCAGCGCCGTGCGGATCGCGTCGTTGTCGTCGATGATGAGGATGGTGGCCATGGTCGGTTGACTGTTGACGGTTGTCAGTTGACGGCAAGAGACTGTGTTTTCATTTCTGACTGTCAACGGCCAACCGTCAACCGTCAACCTCTTCTTCATCACACCGTGCGCGTCGCAATCGCCGGCGGAATCGCCGCAGCGCGTCGGGCCGGAACAAAGACGGCAATCTGTCCGAGAATCCACAACAGCACCACGCCCGTGAGCGGGTAGATGGGCTGCAGGCGCGGCAGCGAATACATGGTGCTGAGCCAGTGACTGAAGACGAAGGCCAGCAGCACCCCCAGCGCGACACCGCCGGTCGTCAGCAACCAGTTCTCGATCATGAAGTAGCGGATGATGTCGATGCGCCGCGCACCGACAGCACGCCGCGTACCGATCTGCTTGGTCCGCACGTTCACGTGGAAGCTGGCGAGTCCGACGATACCCAGCGCCGTGATCAGCACCATGAGGCCGATGATGACGCTCAGGAACGCCACCATGCGGCTGTCGGCACGATAGCTGCGCTCGACGTAGTAGCTGTGCGGGCGCACCCAGGTGATGGCGCGATTCAGGTTCGACTCCGACAGCTTCTTCTCGATCTCGGCCACCAGCGCATCGCGCTGGCCCGGCTCGGTGCGGATCGCATAGCGCACGGTCGGGCCGTTGGGAATGCGCGGCTGGAACATGACCATGGCAGGTTTCTCGAAACTCACCCAGGCGCCCAGCATGTTTTCCATCACGCCGACGACCGTCGCGGATTGGCCGAGGTTGTCGTAGACCGTCCGTCTCAGCGCCGGCTCCTTGCCGAACAGGCTCTCCGCGACGTCGCGGGTGATCACCACCGCCGGCACGAAGTCCGAGTTGTTGGGACTGGGGTTGTACTGCACTTCCTGCTCGGTGAAGCCGCGGCCCTCGATCAGCTTCACACCGAATGCATCGACGCCGTGCTCATCCAGGAAATACAGATTGGCAATCGTATTCGCCTTCTCCGGGTCCGCGGTTGCGCCGAACAGCGACTGCATGCCGCCGCCCGACATCGGAATGCCGTTAGTCGACGTCGCGGAAACGACACCGGGCAATGCCCGCAGCATGTCGAGATCGCGCCGCACCGTATCGCGGTGATCGTAATTCGGCCCGAAGCCATAGCTCTGCACAAAGATCAGGTTGTCCGAGTCAATGCCCGGCGGCCGCCCGATCTTCTCGACCCGCTGCATGATGATGAACACTGCATTCGCGACGACCGCAAGCGTCAGCGCGATCTGCAGCCCGACGAGAAAGGCGCCGATCTTGTTGCGGAGCATGGCGCTGAGGATGGGACGGAATTCCATGGGAGACCTCGGGAGAAAGGCACTAGGGGGCTAGGCTCTAGGTTCTAGCAGGACAAGGAGACTCTGGATTCAGGGACGCACACGGGACCTCGCTGGCTCTGGAAACCCTAGGGCCTAGCGCCCAGGGCCTAGTGCCTTCACTGTGTCTTCAAATAAGTCGCCGGCTGCACCCGGCACACTCGCCACGTCGGGTACAACCCCGCGATCACGCCGGAAGCAATGGCGATCGCCAGCGCGGTCAGCGCCATCGTCACATCCAGATGCGTGAGCGCATCGTAGTTCTCGTAGAGTTGGCGCACACCGAACAGACCGAGCGCGGCGAGGCCGATGCCGAGCACGCCGCCGGCGATGCCGATGACACCGACTTCGATCAGGTGCTGCTGGAACACCGCCTGGCGCGTCGCGCCGAGTGCGCGGCGCAGGCCGACCAGCGGTGCGCCACCGAGGAACTTGGCCAGCAGCAGGCCGATCATGTTGAGCAGGCAGACGGCCAGGAACATGAACGACAGGCCGACCAGCACGCTGTTGTCGCGCTCGACAACCCGATTGACCTTCAGCCATTCGTCCGGGTGACGCAGGTGGTTGTTCAACGGCCGTTCGAAGCGGCCGAGCTTCTTCTGCTCGCGCACGTAGTTGTCGATGAAGCTCTGATATGACTCGACCTGGTTGCGGTCCTTCAGCTCCACCCAGTACTGGATCCAGACGCAGTCGCTGTTGAGGAAATCCTCGAACGAATTCAGCGGCTGCGTGCGCCAGCAGTTGATGTTGCCGGCGCTCTGCACCTCATCCGCGATGCCGACGCTGAAAGGCACATAGGCATCCTCGACGTCGTTGAAGGAGCCGTTGTTGAGATCGTAGAACTTCGGCGTGACGATCCAGTTCGCCAGCACGCCGATGACCTCGTAGTCCTTGCCGTCGAGACGCACCGACCGGCCGACGCTGTCCTCGCCGCCGAACACCTTGTCGTTGGTTTCCTTCGACAGCACCACGACCCGCTGCGAACCGCGATCCGCATCCTGACCCCAGCCGCCGCCGTACTGGAACGGCACCTCGAACATCGCAAAGAAATCCCGGGTCGTCAGGCGTGCCTCGATCAGGAAGGGCTTCACACCCGTCGCCGGATCGCCCTCGACCACGAACGGCCCCTTGCGCATGGCGACGTGCCGCTCGGGAATATCCGATTCCAGCAATGCCATCGCATCGCGATAAGTGAGTTCCATCGGCGGCAGTTCCGGGCGCTTGTCGTCCCACGGCTGGTTCGGATCCCAGTTGTCGAGCGTGACCGAGTACAGCACCTCGTTGCGATGCTCGATCGGATTGCCGGACATGAGCCGATACACCGTGAGGGTCGTGATGCACACGCCGACGCCGAGGGCGATCGCGCCGATCATCAGCGCCGCGACTACCGGGGTGCGACGCAGGCTTTTGAGTGCGAGACGGAAGTAGTAAGTAAACATGGGCTGCTGGGCTCTGGGCTGCTGGGCTTCTTTCTTCCAGGGTCGGGGCTCTTAAACTCCCGCCGCCATCGCTTCCGGCCGGATCAGCGGCTTCGCCGCAAACGGCTGCAGATCCGTCACCTGCCCGTCCATCACATGGACATTGCGATGCGCGCGGCGCGCCAGTTCCGGATCGTGCGTCACCATCACGATGGTCGTGCCGCGACGATTGATGTCTTCGAGCAGGTCGACCACCTGTCGCGCCATCAGCGAATCGAGATTGCCGGTCGGTTCGTCCGCCAGCAGGAAGCGAGGCGTGCCGGCCAGCGCGCGCGCGATGGCCACGCGCTGCTGCTGTCCGCCGGAAAGCTGCGACGGCAGATGCTTCATGCGCGAGGCGAGACCGACGAGTTCCAGCGATTCGACGATGCGCTTCTTGCGCTCGGCCGCGTTGAAGCCGCGATAGCGCAGCGGCACGTCGACGTTGTCGAACAGGTCCAGGTCCGGAATCAGGTTGAAGCTCTGGAAAATGAAACCGATCTTCTGGTTGCGGATGCGCGAGCGTGCATCGTCCGACAGGCCGCTCACATCCACGTCGTCGAGCTTGTAGGTACCGCTGTTGAACGTCTCCAGCAGCCCCGCGATGTTGAGGAACGTCGTCTTGCCCGATCCGGACGGACCGGTCACGGCAACGAACTCCCCTTCCTTCACGAGCAGGTTGAAATCGCGCAAAGCATGCGTCTCGATGAGTTCGGTGCGATAGACCTTGCTGATGTTCTGCATGTGGAGCATGGGGGCCTCGGAGAAGAAGTGAGTGGTGATCAGGGGGTAGGGGGTAGCAAGATAAGGAAGAAGAATTGGTGCCGTCTCTGACTACCCCCTACCCCCTGATCACTACCCCCTGCTTCAGTCAGTAAGCCGCACCGTTGCGACGCGTTCGAACTCGCCAAGGTTTGAAATGATGATGCGGTCGCCCGGCGCCAGGCCTTCGACGATCTCGACTTCGCCGATGCTCGTGCCGCCGGTGCGGATGGCCGTACGCGTGGCGACATTGTCGCGGACCACGTACGCGACGCGGCCGCCGCCGGTATCGAGGAACGGCCCGCGCGCCACCTTCACGATGTCGTCGCGCTGTTCGAGCACGATGCGCGTCGACAGGCGCTGGTTCTGACGCAGGCCCTGCGGCACGTCGCCCGAGAAGCGCAGGCGACCCGTCACCTGGCCCTGCTTCACTTCCGGCGACACCGAACTGACCGTGGCCGCGAACTTGCGTGTGCCATAGGTCACTTCCGCATCCATCTTGACGCTCAGATCGTCGGCGTAGGTTTCCGGCACCTGGAATTCGACTTCGAAGGCCGTCAGATCCACGACCGTGATGACGGCGGCATTCTGCGGCACGGCCGCGCGTTCGTTGACCGCGAGCGTGCCGACGATGCCATCGACCGGCGACTTGATCTCCAGTTCGCCGACGCGACGCTGCAGATCCTGCACCACCAGCCGCTGCCGGTCGCGCTCCAGGCGCTTCGCACTCAGTTCGAACTGCAGACTCTCCTTCTGCAGTTGTGCCGTCTCGATCGCGTGCCTGTGATTGACACCGGCCGCGGCCGCATCGTCGCGCGCCTTTTCGTAGTCGCGCTCGCTGATCAGATGCTTGCCCCACGAATCCTCGGCGCGGCGCTGCTCGCGCTCGGCGGCCTGAATGCTCACGTTGGCGAGATCGATCGTCTGCTGGTTGGCCAGCAGTTCCCGGCGCGTATCGATGCTCTGGCGCTGCACCGCCACTTCCAGGCTCGCGAGCGTCGACTGCTCGCGCTCGAGTTCATTGCGCAACTCGGGACTGTCGATCTGCGCGATCGGCTGCTGCTTCTTGACGGCATCGCCCGCCTGCACCAGGTAGTGCACCGTGCCCGGCGCGACGGCGAACAGCGTCGGGCTAACCGCCGCGACCACGGTGCCCTGCACCGAGACATCGCGAATGAACCGACCCATCGTCACCTCTGCGATACGCACGCGCTCACGCGGCACGGAGATCTCGGCACCGCGCCAGTTGCTGATCAGCATCCCGATGACGATCAGCAGCGCGAGGCCGCCGACGCCGGCACCGATCATCTGCAGCCGCCGACGCCGCAACTGCGGTGCCGGATCGACCTGCACGTCCTGCGCCGAGGTGTCGCGGATGCGCGTGATCTTCTCGTCGCGATCGCTGGTGGGCACGGCGGAGATCATCAGCCACGCTCCTTGTCGGACGAAGCACAGGTGTCACCACCGGCCTCATCGCTGACGACGGGCGCCTGCATTGCATAGCGGACGTCATGCCGGATCATCAGCCCTTCGAGATAGCTCTCCGGCCGCGCATCGCGCAGCGCATCGCGATCAACCGACTGCGCCTGCGGCGCCAGCAGCAGGATCGCCAGCGCTCCCGCGCTGACCGTGAAGGCCGACAGCCGCGCCGTGAATCGAAGTGTCTCTGTCCGCATGTGCTTCTCCCGGAGCAATCTGTCCGGACTGCCCTTGCTGGCATGGATTGCACGGGGTGTGCCAAGGGCGAAAAACAGGGAAATTTCCGCAGAAAACGGCGATTTTTGACTGACGCCGGGAGGCCGTCCGGCGTGTCCGCCCGCGGTCTGCGGACAGGCCGCGGACACATGCGGACACTTTTGCCGCGACGCAGGTACAATGCGCGCCCGCCATGCGCCCGTAGCTCAGTTGGATAGAGCATCTGGCTTCGAACCAGAGGGTCGGGAGTTCGAATCTCTCCGGGCGCACCACTCAAAAATAAAAGGGGCCTGCTGTCTTCAGCTGGCCCCTTCTATTTGAGCCTGCGCTCCCCGGAGAGATTGAGAACTCCCGAGTGCCCGTACGCAGCAAAACGATGGAAATGATTGCGGATTCCTCGGCTCATGCAAATCAAAGGTAAATCCAATCAATGCTTCGCTATGACTGTATCAACTCCCATCTGCGAATGATCTGGGATGAACTGCGCTGCCATTCGTACGCCACGGCAATCTCTCGTGCCATAAAACCCGGCGACGTCGTCATTGATTTTGGTTGCGGCCTGGGCATCTGGTCGATGATCGCTGCAAAGGCCGGGGCTTCCAGGGTCTATGCCATTGAAGCGGTCGACGACATGGCGCACATGGCGCAGGCACTGATCGCAGAGAACAACTTGAGCGACAGGATCACCGTGATCCACGCGAACGCGGCATCGGTCGATCTGCCCGAGAAGGCCGACTGCCTCATTTCCGAGTTGATGAACTGCACCGGCTTCAATGAATACGATGGCGAGCCGCTGATGAAAGTGCGCGACCGGTTCCTCAAGCCGGGAGGACGAATGATTCCGCAGCGCATACGGCACGTCATTCGGCTGTGCCATCTCGGGACTGAGTTCAAGTCCGATGATGGCCACTGGGCCGATGACATGTACGGCCTGACCTGGAATGCAGTGAAGGATTTTGCGTCTGCAAGCCCCACGGTTACAGAACTGCGCAATTACGCATGGGCCTCACCTCCGCACGTTTGGTGGGATCTTGATCTCATGCGCGATGATCTCTCTGACAATCAATACCGAGCCGGGATTCCTGCACACTGGGAAATCCAGACCGCGAGCAGAGTGCACGGCGTTGCCGCCTACTTCGAAGCGGATCTCGACGAGAACATCATGCTGTCGACGTCGCCAGACGCCCCTTTCACGCATTGGATGCACACGTTCCTCTCGTTCCCACGGGCATTGGCAGTGCGTGCAGGTGACCGCCTCAGCGTGAAAATAAGTTTCTCGACAGGCAGAGGAGCCGCCACCCACCCCATGTCGGTCCTATGGACGCGAGATGGCAACATTCTCGATCAGTTCGATACGTACCCGACGTCAATTCCGGGGTCTCCACCCCTATCTGCGCAGAGCGCACCGGGAACTTCAAACGGATAACTGAGCGGCAACACGCTGATGGTTGCTGCCGAACGATCCGAATCGTGTCCTTGCGGCTGCGGATTCGGAGATGGCACCGAACGACTACTGAGACAGTTCCGCACATCAGTTCGTGCTGGTGCCCTCGCGAAGTCGATAGAGCGCTCGTGTTCCACCGTTTGAGGTCGGCTCGGTGCGAACATGAAACAACTCTGTCGCGATGAGCAGTCTGTGTAGCGAGCCCTCGCCGTGCTGGGCCTTCATGCGGGAGAACTCCTCAGGAATGACGCGCTGGAGCTGGCTTCCGGCAACGGATAGCAACGTCCAACCGTCCGGCCGCGCATGCTCTGTGGCCACGGATGCAAGCATGGCCACCAGTCGGCTTTGCTGGAGGGACGCAAGATCGAACTGTCGCTTGCCTTCTTCCGAATCAAAGAATGCTTGCAGCGCCATGCCCATCTCCTTCACGGCCTGGGCATGTGCGCGATATTTCTCGATCTCGCGGATGATTCTGAGTCGCTGCTCGTCGAGCCTCACTGCCAGCGCGCGGCAACTATCGGCATCATGAAAGTTCCAGCGAGACAACAGGTGATGGACAAGATCGTTGCGCTCATCGATCAACTCCTTGAGCGTCTTACGCCACTCTTCAACGACTGCCGGGTCGGTTTCAATGCGAAAAGAGAATGACAGCCACGGCTCGGTGATCGCGTCTGGCGTCGTCGATTCAGGATCAGTGTCTGCAAAGAGCGCTTGAACCACATCGCCCGCCACCTGGCCGAGTGTCTGTGTCCGAATGGAATCCGCGCGCCGCTCGCGCGTCGCCTGAGCCTTGCTGAGTGGCATGGAAGGATGCTGGACCGACGCGAGGTACTTGAGGATTCGTTCCAGATCCTGAAACAGGATGATGTTGCGGCCAATCCTGCGTAAGGCTTCGTTTCGAGCCACCGTAACGTCGTCAGCGTATGAGCCGTCTCTGTGTTCCATCGATCAAGCGCTCTTGCGGGTTGTCCTGGAAATTGCAGTTCGCAAACCCAACTTCTGCAAATATAAGCCTGACACAGGGAACTGCGAGGTGCAGCGAGCGATCCGCGAGTCCTTCGCAATGGAGCACAACCTGTGCGCGACCCTGGTGGTCCCGCTACTGCATTCGTGGCGATCAGAGAGACATGGCCGCGCGGCTTCAGGCCGCTATCTTCAGCGATGTGCGCAGGCCTGCGCGATGCGCCAGCTTCACCAGCATGTCCAGGCTGAAGTCCTCACTGACGCCGCTCATCAGCTTGGAGATGCGCGGCTGCGAGACGTGCAGGCGTGTTGCCGCCTCGCGCTGTGTCCAGTTCTTCGCCCGCAGATGCTGCTCGAGGCAAATCATGATCTCCGTGCGCAGCTTCATTACCTCGGCTTCGGCCTTGTCGAATTAGAGGTCCTCAAAAACGTTGCCGAAACTCGCCGTCATTTTCACTTTTGGCATGGCTCCTTTTGGCATGGCTCACTCTCCAATGGCTCGATAACGCCTGGCGGCGAAATCTATGTCCACCTGCGCTGTTTGCTGCGTCTTCTTGCGGATCTCCTTCTCCGCATCGGGCCGCTGCTTCGCTGTTTCTCGATAGGAAGACAAAGAACCTCGACGATTCCTGCACTGAAAGCAGCGAAGCATCGCGTGAGTCGCCGTCAGCGGCAGGGAACGAGAGCGCCAAGGCCTGAGGCCCCTCACTTCGGCGAACCATCCGCCCAAGGTTCGGGCCGCTTGAGCGCCTCAACCATCTGCGGCACGGCAGTGGCTGGCTCCGCGAGTGCTTTCATGAAGGCATTGAAGCCAGAGGGACTCATCCGGACGAGAGTGCTTTCCATGAGCACCTCTTCGGCCGCACGCACAGCGGCCTCCCGCACAAAGTCCGCCCGTGATCGACCTCGCATGCCCGCTGCGCGGTCGATAATGGCGATGTCCATCTCGGGCAACCGCATTGATAGCGGGCGCTTCTTCTTTCTGGTAGTACGACGCATCGTCATCTGGCGTCTCCGAAGTGGAGCTTTGCGAGTCGAGTGTAGCTTTTCACAGCTTCCCACGTGCCGGGGCGGGTTAGAAAACGAACTGGCACCGTAACCTCTCCGAGCGCGCCATCTTCCCGGTACCCATTCCGGAAACATGGACCTAGGACCAATGGCACTTACTTATCGCAGTGGCATCAGCGAAGAAGAACCCAAGATTTCCACGGGGTACATGACCGGAGGAAATCCCGCGGGACGGGGCGGAGAATGCATTTTTGCGGTCTTTTCTCACCCCCGTGTCACCCCGCGTTCCCCGTGGAGATTCTTTACTCTTTGGATCGGGGGACCAACACACGCCATTAATACGTAAGCGCCATTAGACCTAAGACACCGAAGCACTACCACTGATAGTCGCATCCCGGCTGCATCAATCTGCTCATCCACGTATCCTGCGCCTCCTTCTCGCGCCACGCGCGCAGCAGTGTCCGGAGATCCGTCACGATGAATGAATACTGGCCGGCGTGGGCCCCGGCATGGGCCGTTGAGTGGCTCAGTGTGATCGTGCCCGCCGCACAGGTGCTTCTGATCGCAGCCGTTGCGTGGCTGGTGCAGCAACTGGCGCGCCGCGTGATGCGGCGGCTGGGGCAGCAGTACCTGCCCGCGGAGATGCTCGCTGTCGTGCGACGCGTTACCGGCTTTCTGATCTACGCCGCGGCCGCGCTGCTGATGCTGCAGGTACTGGGCGTCTCCGCGACTGTTCTATGGACGGCATTCACCGGTTTTGCCGCGGTGGCGGCGGTGGCGTTCTTCGCGGCCTGGAGCGTGCTGTCCAACATCTTCTGCGCGGTGCTGATCTTCACCACGCGTCCGTTCCGGCTGTACGAGCGCATCGAACTGCTCGAGAACGGCGAGAAGCCCGGCCTGAAGGGCCGTGTGACCGACATCAATCTGATCTACACCACGCTGCAGGAGGAGCGAGGCGACGATGAGGCGAATGCCTCCACGCTGAAGATCCCCAACAGCCTGTTTTTCCAGCGCGTCGTCCGCCGGTGGGCAGCCAGCGGCAGCAGATCCGTCGCGGGCCTGGCAGAGACCACGCACGACTGAGTTCAGCAATCCATGCAGGAAGAAGAGCCGTCCAACGACAGCAGTTCAGCGGAGCCGCACTGGTGCGTCGATTGCGAGAATCCGCTGCTCGATCAGGATCAGCAGCGGAGCTGGGATTTTTGCGAGTTCTGCGGCCAGGCGGTCTGTGCGCAGTGCGACCGCAATCACACATGCGCCGATATGTTGCGCAAGAAGCCACGCAACTGGTAACTGCAGCGGTTGTGTGTCCTCGCGAATGCGCCGCCGATCTCTCCTCCGCGCCGGACCGCTGCTTCTCGGTCAGCTCAGGAGCGTCGCTTCCATCGTGATGTCCGCCTTCAGCAGCTTCGAGACGGGGCAGTTCGCTTTCGCCTTGTTCGCGATGGACTCGAACTTCGCCTGATCGGCACCGGGGATCTTCGCCTTCACCGTCAGATGACTTTTCGTGATCTCGAATCCTTCGCCGACCTTGTCGAGCGTGACTGCGGCATGCGTTTCGATTTTCTCTGGCGTCAGGCCCGCCTCGCCCAGCATCAGCGAGAATGCCATCGAAAAACATCCTGCGTGCGCCGCACCGATCAGCTCCTCGGGATTCGTCCCCTTGCCATTCTCGAAGCGTGACTTGAATCCATAAGGCGCCTCCCTGAGTACGCCTGTCTCGGTCGAGATCGTCCCGCCGCCTTCCTTGATGCTGCCCTGCCACACAGCCCATGCTTTCTTGATCATCGGTCTCTCCTGTCCAGTGAACACACGCCCTGACAGGACGTCTCGCCCGATGACGATGTTCCGCCGGTGCGGCGA